>NZ_JACJPP010000004.1 GCF_014696135.1 Nodosilinea sp. FACHB-141
AGGTTCATAGCGCTGAGGGTGTGGCCGACGCCGCAGCTAAAGATGAATAGGATCAGCAGCAGCAGATTGAGCCAAATGTCGCGCTTGGCCTTTAGCAGCAGCGGCAATAGAGTCAGGGGAATAATGAAATACGCCGCCGCGATCGCGCCATTGGCAGCAGTCTCCATGCTTGACTCTCCCCTAGAATAGTGCCCCTTTCCTATTCTCAGCCTATGGCCTGCCAGGCCATTAGGACGGGAAACCTCCAATTATTAACTGGCGGCAAGTAAAACATTCACCGGGGAAATGCCGAGCAATTCAAGCTAGCTTCACGGCTTCTACAGAGCACGATCCAGTAAATTTCCGCTGGCGTTAAGTGCAACGTCCTATTGCGAAGCACAACAAACTTTATCGAGGCGTAAAGGTTCAGCCTGAACAGTGGCCGATAACGGTAGGTTCTCGGAGAATGGGGTCATGTACCCAGGCCTAGTACCCCAAGGCTGGCCTGGTTCCTCTTATGTATAAGGACTATCGTTATGAACAATCCCCAAGAAGTGCTTGAGCACCTAAAGCAGCTCGAAAAAGTCGGTACAGTACAAAGCGCCCTATATCGCGAAGAAGCCCAGGCACTACTCGCCGACGACACCGTTAGTCTTAAGTGGCGACGGGCGATCGCCGATCGCCTCAACCGAGCCAACCACGACCTAGCCCTGCACACCGTCAGCAGCGAAGACAGCTACTAAACATCCAATAACCCTCGGCTGAACCCAGCTCATTCACAACTGGAGTTAGCCCAATGACGCCCGGCGGAGCAAAGTCTCTGCCGGGCGTTTGGCTGCGTTCCCAAAGGGCGGCTAGGTCGGATCGCCCTAACCATGTATAGTCTCAAATCACTGCAGGAGCAGGCTGAAGAGCACTAAGAGAAGTCGCGGCCCAGCTACTTTCCCAATCAGAGATTCCCAGGATTTCACTTTGGGCAACCGCTCCGGGCAGCGCTGGCATCGCACCATTACTGGGCTGCAAGTACCCTGCCTCTAGAAGGCTAGTCTGAAACACGTCTGCCAGCAGCTCGTGCACAGTGGTAGTCGGGTGCTGCTGATCCCACCAGAAGTAGCCGGGGTCGTCGAGTAGCCCTTGGTTCAGCAGCGGGTCAGTGACATTGGTAAAACCAAACTCCGCTGGAGACCCAATAATTTCATTGGTCAGCCCAAACAGATCGACCGGGATAATGTCGATCGTAGCGGACAGACTTTGCTCCAGCGCCTCTAGCGTACTGGCCAAGCCAGCATTAAACGCCTGGCTGAGCGCCGTGGCCTGGGCACTGGTGCCATCACCCAGGGCGCGGGGTGTCAGGCCCAGGTTGGGCAGGTTAGGCACTAAAAATGTATCGGCCCCCCGCGCCGCGAGGCTGCCAATTGCCGTGGCGATATTCTGCACCGAGTTGGCCAAGAAGGCTGGAATTGCAGCGGGGTCGCTGGGCAAATTGAATAAATCGTTGGCCCCGGCCCACACTACATAAAGACTGTCAGGGTCAGCCGCGCCTTCCCCGATGCCGCCCAGATAGCTGTCAATTTCGTCGAGCAAGCCCGGTAGGTCAGTCTCTGTGCCCGTGAGCAATGTAATTACAGGGTCGAGGCCGTTGTCACGGCCTGTGGTGGCTCCCCCCACGGAAAAGTTTTGCACCTCGGTAGGCTCTAGTCCGATGTCGCTAGCCAGGTAATCAACCCAAAGATCGCCGTTAGAAAATCGGCCCTCAGAGTAGGGAAAGGGCGGGAAAAAGCCCGTTAGCCCAAACAAGTTGCCAGGGTCTGACAGACTATCGCCAAAGATCGTGAGGCCGTTAAAGCTGGGCACCAACGCCTGGGTTTGAAAACTCTCGGCGGTGAGACTGGTGGCCTCCACATTTAGGAGAATGACGCTGGGTTCTGGCTGGTTCAAGTAGCGCAGGGTAGTGTTTGCCCCCTGCTGAGCGATCGCAATCTGCCCAAAACTCAAGCCTCCTTGCAGCAAGAAGCGATCGGCCCCAGGAGCAAAATCCACCACAGTATCAACCCGGCCATCGTTTTTGAGCACAACGGTATCCTGCCCGGGCCCGGTAAAGAGCTGGTTGTTGCCCACCCCCCCATCGAGAACATCATTGCCCAGGCCACCTAGCAGCCAATCATTTCCTTCGGCCCCAAACAGCTGTTTATTACCCCAGAGACCGACTAAAACTTCGTCTCCCGTGCCGCCGTTGAGCACATCATCGCCAAAGCCACTGACCAAAACAGTACTGCCGAAGATATCAAGGGGACCAAGATCAGCAAGAAACGGATTCAAAAAAGACGGTAAAAGCGATGCCATAACGCCTCCAGAGAGTAAAGCGGGTTGAGTCAAAAGCTATGCCCAGAGTAGCGAATAGCACACCTGACTAGCTCACACTTTAGGTTGACTGAGCACTACATTTACACCCAGCAAAATCAATCCCATGCTAGCCACCATCGTCGCCGTCAAGGGCTCTCGAAAAAATAGCCAGGCCAGCCCCGCCACAAAGATCGGCACCAAACTATAGACCACGCTAGCCGTGCGGGTGGGGCCAACTTGCTGAATGCTGAGGTTAAACAACAGGTAAGCCACCCCCGACGCTGCCACCCCCATATACAGAATGGCGATCAGTGAAGTTAGAGATAGGATCGCCAGCTGCTGCCACCAGCGCTCTAACGAGGCCACTACCAGAAGTTGCCCCACCCCGGCCACGGCGGCATAGAAGGTAATCGTCAACCCCGAGTAGCGCTGGCTCAGCTGCTTAATGATTAAGGAATACACCACCCAGCACAGCACGGCGCACAGCATAAGCCCGTCGCCCCGATTGAGCTCTAAGGTGAGCAGAGTAGTAATGTTGCCGCGAGTCAGCAGCGTCAGCACTCCCAGCAGCGCCAGCACAATGCCGCCGTACTGGCGGCGGGTCAGCCGCTCGCCAATAAACAGCGCCGCCAGCACCCCCGTTACCACTGGATTAAAGGCATTAATAATGGCGGTATTGGCTGTGGCCGTGTAGCGCAGACTGCTAAAGAAAAAATAGTGATAACCCACCACTCCAAATAGACCCAATAGCGCCATTGCACCCCAGTCGGCGCGAGCGACGGTGAGAGCCTTGCTCGGCTGAGCACTGCGGGTGATAAACAGGCCCAACACCGCCATGGCAATGATGTAGCGCAGCAGCGAAGTGGTCAGCGGCCCCAGATCGACTGTGGTGTATTTGCCCGCTACGAAGCTGCCCGCAAACAAAAAGCTGGTGAGAATGGGCAGCAAAACCTTGAGTTTAAGCATCGATCAATCCTACATAGAGCAACCCAGTTCGGGAACCCGTACAGAAGGCTTTGTTGCGATCGCCCCCCTGGCGTCGTAAATTAGCACTCGGAGCTTGCGAGTGCTAAGCTCTGAAAATCTGTGTAATGCGTCTGAGCGGGGCCGAGTGCTAATTCCCCCAGGCGCTGTCTTAATAGCAAATCCGGAGAAGCATTGTATGGCAGCTATCACTTTGGCGGCATCTAGCGTTAAGCCCCTAGCCGATCGAGTTTTGATTAAAGTAAGTGCGTCCGAAGAGACCACCGCTGGCGGCATTCTGCTACCTGACACCGCCAAGGAAAAGCCTCAGGTGGGCGAGATCACCGCCGTAGGCCCCGGTAAAACCGACGATAAAGGCACCCGCCAGGCGCTGGAAGTCAAAATTGGCGACAAGGTGCTCTATTCCAAGTACGCCGGTACCGACATCAAGCTGGGCGGCGACGAGTTTGTGCTGCTGTCTGAGAAAGACATCCTCGCCGTTCTCGGCTAAATCAATTTTGGATTTTAGATTCGAGATTTTGGCAGCGTAGAGTGGGCATTGCCAACCACGACCGCTGCTAGTTGCAAGGCACTATCTGCCATTGCCTCTGCTGAGTTCCGTTGGGTTCCGCTACCGCTTCACCTAGCCTGCTTAGCTGATTCTCTGAGTTCTAATTTCCTCAATTCCCTTCGCTTCACGTTTTCATCATTCACTTCCTATCTTCTTTCCGGAGAAATTCGATTCTATGGCTAAGCGCATTGTTTACAACGAAAACGCCCGTCGCGCCCTTGAGCGAGGCATGGACATTCTGACCGAGGCCGTTGCCGTTACCCTCGGCCCCAAAGGCCGCAACGTGGTGCTCGAAAAGAAATTTGGCGCTCCTCAGATCGTCAATGACGGTGTCACCATTGCCAAAGAAATTGAACTCGAAGACAACATCGAGAACACCGGCGTAGCCCTGATTCGTCAGGCCGCTTCCAAAACCAACGACGCTGCTGGCGACGGCACCACCACCGCCACCGTCCTGGCCCACGCCATGGTTAAAGAAGGGATGCGCAACGTCGCCGCTGGCGCCAACGCCATCTCCCTCAAGCGCGGCATCGACAAAGCCACTGCGTTTCTGGTCGAAAAAATTGCTGAGCACGCCCGCCCCGTCGGCGACTCTAAGTCCATTGCTCAGGTGGGTTCCATCTCCGCCGGCAACGACGAAGAAGTGGGCGCTATGATTGCCGAAGCCATGGAGAAAGTGGGCCGCGAAGGCGTCATCTCCCTAGAAGAAGGCAAGTCGATGACCACCGAACTGGAGGTCACCGAAGGGATGCGCTTTGACAAGGGTTATGTCTCCCCCTACTTCGTCACCGACACCGAGCGCATGGAAGCGGTGCTCGACGAGCCCTACATTCTGATCACCGACAAGAAAATTGCCCTGGTGCAAGATCTGGTGCCCGTGCTGGAGCAAGTCGCTCGCTCCGGTCGTCCCCTGATCATCATTGCTGAGGACATCGAGAAAGAGGCGTTGGCTACCCTGGTGGTCAACCGTCTGCGCGGTGTGCTGAATGTGGCCGCTGTGAAAGCGCCTGGGTTTGGCGATCGCCGCAAAGCCATGCTCGAAGACATCGCCGTGCTGACTGGCGGTCAGGTGATCTCTGAAGACACCGGCCTCAAGCTCGACAACACCAAGCTTGACATGCTGGGTCAGGCCCGCCGCCTTACCATCACCAAAGACACCACCACCATCGTCGCCGAAGGCAACGAGCAGGATGTCAAGGCCCGCTGCGAGCAGATCCGTCGTCAGATCGACGAAACCGAGTCGACCTACGACAAAGAGAAGCTGCAAGAACGCCTGGCTAAGCTCTCCGGCGGTGTGGCCGTGATCAAAGTTGGTGCCGCCACCGAAACCGAGATGAAGGACCGCAAGCTGCGCCTCGAAGACGCTATCAACGCCACCAAGGCAGCTGTTGAAGAAGGCATCGTCCCCGGCGGCGGTACCACTCTGGCTCACCTGGTGCCCGACCTCACCACCTGGCTCGAAGCCAACCTCACCGCTGAAGAGCACACTGGAGCTGCGATCGTGGCCCGTGCCCTCGCCGCTCCCCTGATGCGCATTGCCCAGAACGCTGGCCAAAACGGTGCCGTAATCGCCGAGCGCGTCAAAGAGAAGGACTTCAACGTTGGCTACAACGCCGCCAACGGTGAGTTCGTCGACATGTTTGATGCCGGTATCGTTGACCCCGCTAAGGTGACCCGCTCTGCTCTGCAGAACGCGGCCTCCATCGCCGGTATGGTGCTGACCACCGAGTGCATCGTGGTCGATCTGCCCGAACCCAAAGAAGGTGCCCCCGCAGGCGCTGGCATGGGCGGCGACTTCGACTACTAAGCAGCTGCGTTAGCAACTAGACGAAATTAGGAACATGCCACGGGGCTGTTACTTTGTAAAATCTGGTTTCTAGCAACACGCCACTAATATAAAAGCCGCCCTAAGATTTAGGGCGGCTTTTATGCTGTAAACGAGGTGTAGCGCCAAGTTCTTTCTTCAGGCAGAGAGACAGAGTTAGCCTAGGAGTACGACCCTTAGAACAGCAGACTCAATCAAAGTCACTATTTAAGTAACACCGATAGCCAGGTCTTGAACGTCCTGGCTCTCTTTATGCTAAGGGCCGCATTATGTTTCTCTTCCTAGTAGAACCTGTCTCAGAAACGTTAAAAGAACCAATTACAACGTTTGTGTTGTTACTGGCGATTGTGTTGATCACACCGCCCATTTTTGAGCGGTTCAAGCTACCTGGATTAATCGGACTATTGCTAGCTGGGGTGTTATTTGGCAGCAGCGGATTGGGGTGGCTGAATGCTGACGCCGACATCATGAAGCTGTTTGCAGAAATCGGCAAAATTTATCTCATGTTTGTGGCCGGTCTTGAAATTGACATGGCTCTATTTCAGAAAACGCGTAATCGCTCCCTTGGCTTTGGGATGCTGACTTTTGCTGTCCCTATGCTGGGCGGGATTGCGGTTGGTTTACTCTTCAACTTTGGCTGGTTGGCGGCGGTGTTAATTGGCTCGCTGTTGGCCTCTCACACGCTGCTGGCCTATCCCATTGTGCAGCGGTTTGGCATTGTGAATAATGAGGCCGTGACCGTCACGGTTGGGGCGACAATTTTTACAGACATTGGGTCGCTGCTGGTGCTGGCCATCTGTCTGGGCATTAATCAGGGAGACTTTTCAGCGCTTAAACTGGCCACGCTGTTGGGGTCACTGACTCTATACACGATCGCAGTCTTAGTGGGTCTCAAACAGCTCGGCAGGCTGTTCTTTAGCAAAACGGGTAAAGACGAGGGCAACCAGTTTCTGTTTGTGATGCTCTCTGTGTTTCTCTGCGCCTTGGGAGCCCAGCTAATTGGGGTAGAAAGCATTATTGGGGCTTTTCTGGCGGGGCTAGCTATCAACAGCGTCATTGGCGATGGCCCGGTTAAAGAAAAAACAGAATTTTTGGGCAGCGTTTTATTTATTCCTATGTTTTTTGTGGCCATGGGGCTGCTGCTCGATTTAGAGGCCTTTGGCGACATTCTGCGATCAATTGAGCTGCCTTTGGTCATCGTCGGTATGCTGTTGCTCACCAAGGGGCTGGCCTCCCTGGGTGCCCGCATGCTCTATGGCTACACCTGGCCTGAGACTTGGACCATGTGGTCGCTGTCAATTCCGCAGGTGGCTGCTACGCTAGCGGCGGCCCTGGTGGGCTACGAAGCGGAAATCATTAACTCACAGGTGTTCAACAGCGTCATTTTGCTGATGCTAGTAACGGCTATTTTAGGCCCGCTGGTTACCACTAGGGCCGGCAAACATCTGATCGCTGTAGATGCCCTGGCAGAAAACGAGGGGCTCGACTGGCTGCCTGCTCCCAGCGACATTCCCGAATCGTTTACGGTGGTGGTGCCGGTCTACAACCCGAACACCGAGCAGTGGTTGATTGAGCTAGCAGCGTCGGTCGCCCGGCACGAAAACGGGCGGGTGATTCCCCTAGCGATCGCTCTGGCTCAACCCCAAATGGACTCACCGCAGCTGGCCAGGGCCATGGCCCACAGCCGCCAGCGGCTAGAGGCGGCCCAGGCGATTAGCGCCACCCTAGAAGCCGAGATCGACCCCAGGTTGAGAATCGACTACAACGTGGCTCAGGGCATCTCTCACCTCAGTCGCGAGGAAAATGCCAACCTAATTTTGCTGGGCATGGGGCAGCGATCGCGCCTAAACACCCGACTATTTAGCAACATTCAGGACAGTATTCTCTGGGCCGCCCACTGCCCAGTGGTAGTGGCCCGCCTGCTAGATTCGCCTACAACCTTCAAAACCATTTTGCTGCCGATTGAGAACCCCTCCCCCGCCAACCTCCGCACCCTGCGCTTTGCCCAGGTGCTGGCCAACACCTACCAGGCGAAAATTACGCTGCTGCACGTCCACGGCTCGCGGGCCTCAGAACTCCAGCGCAGCCGGTTGGCCAAGCAGCTAGAGCTATTAGTTGACCGATTCCCCGCCGCAGATATCGATATTGATATTCGCCTCGTAGCGGGAGACAACGTGGTGTCTACCATCGTCAAAACGGCGGCGGAGTATGACGTGGTGATGCTGCGTCTCCAGCGTCGTCGTGTCGGCAACGGGCTGACCGTAGGCTCCCAGACAACGTCCCTGGTCGATCAACTGACCGGCTCAGTCATTTTGGTAGGCGAACCCCATCCCCTGCGCAGCGATCGCCCCGCCCGCTCCAATCGAACAGCCTTTAAGCTCAATTCCAAGCTTTTGGCCTCATCCTAGGGATCACCTGCAATTGAGGGCAAATCCAGTCTAAAGAGCAGATAGCTGAGGCATACAAAACCCATCTACCCCAATACCCATCTACCCTTGATGCCCGTCACCACTGCCGCCGGTAGTGGTGTTCGACGTAGCGCTTAATCTGCCGAGCCATGCGGCGAATGCCTTCCTTTTCGTCTCGGCGAATGAAGGGCAAAAACACTTGGGAGAGCAGGCCAGAGATGCGCTCCTGGTGAATGTATTTGGTGCGGTTGGGGCCAACATCTTCGAGTTCAAACACATGCTCGCTTTTGAAGCCGGGGCCCTTAGCAATCCACCGCAGGCAGTGGTTGGGCTGCACGACCACGATACGGGGCTGAAACTCGGTTTCGTCTTCGCCCTCAAGGCGGCGCAGGGCGAGGAAGATTTCGCCGCCGGGGCGGATCGGCAGATTGGGATCGCAGTCGTAGAGAAAGGTATTCCAACGGTGCCACTCTTCTTTGCGGACGAGGGCGTCCCAAACGGCAAACCGGGGAGCGTTAATGGTAACTTCGCTATAGAAACTGGGCATGGCGGTGAGGGGGTTAGCCAGGAACCGGGGGCTAGAAACCGTGCATAGGTAACAGACGCTACTGCTATCTTCACACACACTGAGAGACACAGACGGGAGAGACTTAGTCGCCTAAACTAGGGAGCTGGTCTTAATATTCCCTCAAGACAGCAGTCTTGTTTCGCTGGCGATCGCCCAAAGGTTCTGGCATGGCAACTCTTACCCCTAACCCTAGTTATAGTCTCAGTCTACGGCTCAAAATTCCCAACAAAACCGGTATGCTGGCGCGAATTACCCAGGCCATTGCCGAAGCCGGGGGCAATTTGGGCGATTTTGAGCTGATTAGCCGCAACCGCCGCGATCTGGTGCGGGTGCTGCACGTCGACGCTTCTAGCGAGGCCCATGTCGAAGACATCATTACGGCGGTCAAAACCGTTGAAGACATCGAGATTTTGGAGATCTGCGATCGCACTTTTAAAATCCACGAGGGCGGCAAGATCAGCGTGGAGAGCAAGCTAGAGCTGCACAGCCAGGATGACCTGGCCATGGCCTACACTCCCGGCGTGGGGCGCGTGTGCGTCGAAATTGCCGAGCACCCCGATCGCGTTTTTGATCTCACCATTAAAGGCAACACGGTGGCGATCGTCACTGACGGTAGCGCCGTCTTGGGCCTGGGGAATCTTGGCCCCGCCGCCGCCCTGCCAGTGATGGAGGGTAAGGCGCTGCTGTTTAAGAAATTTGCTGGGCTGGATGCCTTCCCCATCTGCCTGGATACCCAGGACACCGACGCCATCGTCACCGCCGTCAAGCAGCTGGCCCCTGTGTTTGGCGGCGTCAACCTCGAAGATATCAGCGCTCCCCGCTGTTTTGAGATCGAGGCTCGCCTGCGCCAGGAGCTAGATATTCCCGTGTTCCACGACGACCAGCACGGCACCGCCATTGTCACCCTGGCGGCGCTGATCAACGCCCTCAAGCTGGTCAACAAGTCCCTCACTCAGGTCAAGGTGGTGATTAACGGCGCTGGGGCGGCGGGGGTGGCGATCGCCAAACTGCTGCAAAAGGCCGGAGCCACCGCCATCGTGCTGTGCGACTCCAAAGGCATTCTCTCGCTGAGCCGCGACGACCTAAACGACCAGAAGCAAGAATTTGCGGTGGAAGCATCGGGCACCCTGGCCGACGCCATGGTGGGAGCCGACATCTTCCTGGGCGTCAGCGCGCCGGGGGTCGTGTCGGTGGATATGGTCGCCTCTATGGCGGCAGACCCGATCGTGTTTGCCATGGCCAACCCGATCCCTGAAATTCAGCCCGAACTGGTGACCCACAAAGTGGCCGTGATGGCTACGGGCCGCAGCGACTACCCCAACCAGATCAACAACGTGCTGGCTTTCCCAGGCGTGCTGCGCGGCGCGATCGACTGTCGCGCCCAGGAGATTACGCCGTCGATGTATCTAGAGGCAGCCTACGCGATCGCGGCCTTGGTGAGCCCCCAGCAGCTCGATCGCGAGCACATCATTCCCTCGGTGTTCGATGAGCGCGTGGCGGCAGCGGTCGCCTCGGCGGTCAAGCATGCGGCTCGGGTGGATGGGGTGGCTAGGAAGTAAACAGGGTTTGGGGTTTGGGGTGTAGGGTTCAAGGGGCAGCCCTGTACCTTAAACCCTATACCCACTCCCCCATCTAATCCAACTGTCGCTCCATCAGATAGCGCGTGAACTGAACGCCGTTGCGATCGACCACTTCGGTGTCGTACTGGCTGAAGCCAAATTTTTGGAATAGCCCCAGGCTAAACTCGCTGGCCTCGGTGTAGAGGCGCTGGATGTGCTTCTCCTGGGCGTGGGCAAGCACCGCCTGCATCAGCAGCGAGCCCACGCCCTGGCGCAGACAGTCGTGGCGTACGTAGGTGGACGCCACATAGCCGTTGTTGTCAACGCCCGCAAAACCGAGGATAGCGGTATCATCATCCTCGGCCACGTAGGTGGTCACCCCCAAGATGAATTGGTGAAACCGAGGGCTCGCGGCATCGACGGCGGCCCAAGCCTCAACTTGAGCCTGCCTGTAGTGCTGCGGGCCATTGACCAGCACCGTCTCTCGAAATAAGGTTGCCAAAGCCGGTAAATCGGCTTCAATTGCGGTGCGAAGATTCATGCTTGAGTTACCAGTGGACTATCAGCGGTAGGGCGGGGCGAAAGTCGCGGTGCTGGGCCTGGGTCTCGCCATCAAAGCCGAGTTCCATGAGATAGGTCGGGCCGGTTTGGATTGCGATTAAGTTGGTGGCAGCGAGCACCTCTAGTTCCCCCGATCGCGGCGGCGATTGGGTCAAGGTCAAACTGACCCGCGTTACCTCGCGTAACCCAAAGGCATGATCAAGAGGTTGTGCCTTGGCTTCAGTGTAGCTATCTTGTCGCGTGGCAAAGGGCAGACAAAATAGCATCGGCTCGCTCAGCACCGATATATTGGTCGCTACCGGTATAGCTACGCCCGCCGGGAAGTAAGCGGGCTGGTAGTTCCAATTGGGGAAGGGAAGAGTTGAGGAGGCTTGGCCTGCGATCGGGCGAAGGCATATCCCAAAGGGGCAGGTGCCCTGGGCTAGACCAGACCAGCGATCCCACAGGTGGGTGGGACGAGTGTTGTCAGACTGGGCCTCAGCGGCATTGTGCACCCACAGCAGCTCCAGCATTAGGTTGTGAAAGAAAAAGCAGCGGTTAGCCGTGCCTTGGCCAGCGTGCACGTTGGCTCTGCCCTCCACCAGCCCAAACTGGAGCAGCCGTTCGGCGGCAGGGGCGTTGGGAGCAGTGCAAATAAACAGGTGATCGAGTTCAAACGCCATGTCGTTATCCGCAGCGGCACTTCCCGTTAAGCCGTTCTCAAGGCCACAATTGGGTCCAGTTTAGCCGCCTGACGGGCGGGAAACACACCAAAGAACAGGCCAATGCCGCCAGAAACACTCACCGTCAGCAGAATTGCCCCTGCCGAGATCCCGGCTTCAAAGGGAGTCAGCAACCCAATCAGCAGAATGCCGCTCACCCCCACAGCGGTGCCAATCACGCCCCCTGCGATCGACAGAATGATCGCCTCAATCAAGAACTGACCCAAGATGTCGCCTTGGGAGGCACCGATCGCCTTTCTCAACCCGATCTCCTGGGTGCGCTCTCGCACCGACACCAGCATGATATTCATAATGCCAATGCCGCCGACAAAGAGAGAAATGCCGGCGATCGCCGCCAGCATCAGCGTCAGCGCCCCGGTAATCGTGTTGGCAATGGTGAGCAATGAATCTTGGCTACTGATGTAGAAATCGTCTTCGTCGCGAATGTTGTGGCGCAGGCGCAGCAGGTTGGTGATCTGAAACTCGGCGGTGTCCATGCTGGTGCGATCGCGGGCCGACACGGTGATGAACGAAACTTCGATACCGTAGGGCGATCGCTCGCTGCCGCCAAGGCGGCTAGCTTTGGTGGTCAGCGGCACCATCACCGCGTCGTCGTAGTCAAGGCCCAGGTTAGAGCCTTTTTTCTCCAGCACGCCGACGATGTCAAAGTTGATGCCCCCCACCCGAATCTGCTGACCCAGGCCCGATTCGTCATCAAACAGTCGCTCTCGCAGGGTTTCGCCCACCACCGCCACCTGAGCACTGCGGGTGACATCCAAATCGCTGATGAAGCGCCCGTTGGCCACCTCAAAGCTGCGCACCGAGAGAAAGTCCGGGGTAGTGCCCACCACGTTGATGTTGGCGTTGCGGTTACGGAAGGTGACGAGCTGGCGACCGCTCGACTCAGCCGCCACGCCGCTGACCGAGGGCACCTGCTCAGCGATCGCCGTCGCGTCATCCAGCACCAGCGTGCGCGGCACCTCTAGAGAACCTAGCTCGCGAGTTTCGCGGCTGCCCGGCACCACAAACAGCACGTTTGGTCCCAGGGTTTCGAGCTGGCCATTGACATACCGCTGCGCCCCTTCGCCCAGTCCCACCATCGTAATCACCGAGGCATTGCCGATGATGATACCGAGCATGGTGAGGGCGCTACGGAGACGGTTGGCCGCCAGGGTTTTGGTCGCCATCGACAGGCTTTCTTTCAGATTCATAGAGAAAATATGCTTGGAAATTTGTTAGGGCAGCTAAGAATTGAGACCGGGCTTCTCCAGCTTCTTCTAGCTGAACACAGCGTTCTAGCAGCGCAATATCTAGATCAAGAAGCCAATGGCTGCGATCGGCCAGGTGATATGCAGGTGCATAGCAGTTTGCTACTGCTCTTGGCGCACGGTGATATTTTCGAGGGATTTGCCGGGGGGTAGATCGACAAAGACGCGATCGCCCTCCTCAATACCATCCAAAATTTGAATCTGGTCGCCCACCTGAGGGCCGAGGGTCACGGGCTGAAACACAATATCGCGGTCATCGCCGGGCACGAGCACGCCGCTTTCCCCCGCCTGGGTCACTACCGCTACCGTGGGCACCACCAGGGCATCGGCCAGCTGATCGCCCACAAAATTCACGTTGACGTTCATGTTCGATCGCAGAATATCTTTGCCGTCAGTTAGCTCAATCCGCACCTGAAACAGGGTGACGCTTTGCCGCTCGATCGCCTCGGGGGCCACCAGCTTAACTCGACCGGCAAAGGTCTGATCCGGGAAAGCATCGGCCACCACTTCTACGGTCTGCCCCGGCTCAACCAGGCCAATGTCGGCCTCGGGCACCTCGGCCAGCACCTCTAAATCTTCGGCCAGCGCCACAATCGCCGTAGAGGTGGCCGACGACAGCTCAGAAGCCGAGGTAGTGGGGGTAACAAAGGCGCCCTCGGTAGCAAATTTTTGGGTAACAATGCCGCCAAAGGGGGCGCGAATCAGGGTTTCATCCTGGCGAATCTGGGCGCCGTCGAGCTGGGCACGGGCCTGGGCCAGGCGGGCTTCGGCCTGGGTAATCGCCTCTTGGCGCGGACCACTGCGCAGGTCATCCACTCGCCGCTGCGACTCGGTGACGCGGGCCTGGGCCTGCTCTAGGGCTGCCTGGGCGCTGCGCTGCTCGCGGGCGGCAGTGTCGAGATCCGTCGCCGCCACAGCTCCCCGATCAAACAGCTCCTGGCGGCGAGCCAGATCGCTGGTGGCGAGATCTAGGCGGGCCTGGGCGTCGCGCACTTGAGCGCGGTTGGCCTCAACGGTCGCCTCCGCCTGGGTAATCTCGTCGGGGCGGCTGCCCTGGCGCAGCTCGGCCAGGGCGGCCTCGGCCTCAGCCACAGCGGCCTGATTTTGACTCACCTGGGCAGCGGTGTCGCGGCTTTTCATGCGGGCGATGACCTGGCCGGGTTCGACGCGATCGCCCTGCTCTACGAAGAGTTCTTCCAAAACACCGGCATTCTCAGGGCTGAGGTTCACCGTCTGCACTGGCCTGACGGTGCCGCTGGCCGCCACCCGCACCGTCAGGGGCTCGATCGCCGCTGGGGTCGTAAAGGCCTGGACATCGTAAGCGCTCTGGCGACTGCGCCAAACCCCAAACCCTACCGAGCCCGCCACTACGGCCGCCGCCGCCAGCCCAGCCAACAGCCACACCAGCGGACGACGCACCTTACCAATTAAGGGAACCTGCATAAAAACTTTTTAGATTTTGGCCAGAACTAAACTGCTCAGTTTAATTGTAGCGATCGCAGCTCGCCCCTTACTCTGGGGTAGGGCATTGGCTATCTAGCCCGCCCCCTGCATTGATAAGAGCATCGACAAGGGCATAGATGAGGTCGCTATGGCAGAAACTCCGATTCAAGTGGCGGTGGTGGGCACCGGCTTTGGCCAGAAGGTTCACATTCCGGGGTTGCAGGCCCACCATCGCACCGAGGTGGTTGCAGTGTATCACCGCGATTTAGCGAAAGCGCAGGCGATCGCAGCCGAGCACGGCATCCCCCACGCCTGCGACAGCGTTGAGGCGATCGTGGCTCTACCCCAGGTGCAGGCGGTGACCGTCGCCACCCCGCCCTTTCTGCACTACTCCCAGGCCAAAACTGTGCTTGAGGCGGGCAAGCACCTGCTGCTTGAAAAGCCCACGGCGCTCTCAGGGCCCGAGGCCGAGGCGATCGCCGAGCTGGCGCGCGATCGCAATCTAGTCGCCACCATGGACTTTGAATTTCGCTTTGTGCCCGCCTGGCAGCGGCTGGCCGAGCTGCTGGCCGAGGGCTACGTCGGTAATCTGCGCTTCATCAACATCACCTGGACCGTGCCGGGCCGCGCCGACCCCAGCCGCCCCTGGAACTGGTATTCCCGCCAAGACCAGGGGGGCGGTGCCCTAGGGGCCTTTGCCTCCCACAGCTTCGACTACATCACCTGGCTGTTTGGCCCCATTCAGCGGCTCAGCGCCCGTCTCAGCACCGCCATTCCCCAGCGGCCCGACCCCTCTGGCCAACTCCAGCCGGTCGATGCCGACGACACCTGTAGTTTGATCCTCGATTTGGCCAACGGTGCCCCCTGCCAAGTGGCGATCAGCTCCGTTACCTATGCTGGGCGGGGCCACTGGGTCGAGGTCTACGGCGACGGTGGCACCCTGGTGCTGGGCAGCGACAACCTCACCGACTACGTCCACGGCTTTCGCCTCTGGGGCAGTCAAGGGGGTGCAGCCCTCGCAGAACTGACGATTCCTGATCGCCTCCAGTTTCCCACCACCTATAGCGATGGCCGCATCGCTCCCTTTGTGCGCGTCGTCAACCATTGGGTCAGCGATATCGATCGGGGCCTGGCTACCGAGCCGTCAATTTGGGATGGGGTGCGATCGCAGCACCTGATGGATTTAGCCCATCAGTCCCACCGCCAAAATGCCTGGGTTGAGGTGCCCAAACCCCTATTTCAGGTGTAGAAATGTTCCCGATTTAGGCAGGCCTACCGTTCAGAGTTGGGGGTAAGGGGTATCCTCAGGGCATCCTTAACCTATAAACGGTGCAGCGTTCCAGCCAGTTCTATCACCTCATCCCTAGCCACCGCCCCGGTGATCCATGTCGTTTCAAAGATATCCCCTAGCTACAGTTCAAAAAGTTAGCCAGTTTATTCGCGAGACTCTGGTGCTCCCCCCCCACGAACAGCAACCGAGCGTCAGCGGAGAAGAGGTAGACGATGGCCCCCTACCAGACTCACTCAACGCCCTAGGCGACCTGTTTCGAGTTGGGGATATGCCCGAGGACAACATTCCGGCCCCCAACACCCAGGGGCGCTGGTTTGTCAGTACCCTTGACCCGGCCGAGGCGTTAGTCAAGCTGCCCGGCCTATGGATGCGTCCTGGCACACGCCTGGTGACCTACCTGCGCCAAGACGCCAACGGCGGCATGGGCACTACCGTTGCCCTACCCGGCCTGCTCAGCACCACAGAATATCTAGACGACGCGATCAGCAAAGTGACAGCCCCTGACCAAGTGCCTAAGCCCATGGGGGCCCTACCCAACCTGATGGCGGGCATAGACGGCGACGGGTCGCTGGCATCCTTTCTGGCGGCTTCAATTTTTACCCGCGAGGTGCGGGAGTTTGGCCGCTTCAACCGCTACGCCCGCTGGGTGCACCATCGCTTTGTGGCCGCGCCTCCCCAACAAATTCCGTGGCAGTGGCGCACCAAAATCCCCGAAGACTTTTCTCCCAAAGTGGTGCTCCGCCAGGATGCTGAGATTATCGTCGAGTTTTACACCTGCCGCGTGCAAAAGCCCATTGCCCTGTTTCGCCATCTCGATCGCTACCCGCCCAACAGCTACACCGCCGAAAACCAAGATCAGGTGATAGCGGTGGCGGGGAATGCCGCCAGCTAGGTTGCGCGGCAGGCGGATAAATAAAAAAATTGCTGCTTAGTCAAGGCTCGCTGTGGTTTCCTCCGACCATAGCGGTGGAGATTGGGCAAGAAGAAACGCTGGCTGAAATAAGCCCTTGAAGCTATAAAAAAGGCAGTGAAAACAGCAAGTTATTAAGTATCTAAACGAAAATATTCTCAGGGGTGAGACTTGAAGGGGTAGGTTTGTGCTCCAATAACAGCGGGATCAGCACGGTGACATAGCCCTATGGAGTTCAACCATCTGAGTTTTTACGTGGATGAGGTGGCCCCCTGGCGCGACTGGTTTGTCCATGCCTGGGGAGGTGTTTGGGTTGGGCCAGAGCTGAGTCCAGCTCCAGAGCAACCGGCTCCAGACAAGGCCCTGGTCTATGTAGGGCAGGTACCACTGCTGATTGTGGCTGTGCCCTCGACAGTAACCCAGTACCTGCAACACCACCCGCCGGGCATTGGCGATATTGCCCTCCGGGTGGCCGACCTCGATCAAACTCTGCGTCGGGTGGCCGCTGCCGGGGGCAAAGTTATCCAGCCTATCCAAACCGATGCTTGGGGGCGAGGGTGCTGGGGGCAAATTCAGGGCTGGGGCTCCCTCAGCCACACCTTGGTAGAGACTTGGCAGGGAGAGGTTTGGGTACCGGGCATTGCCCCCAGCGATCGCCAGCAGGCAGCTTGTTCCAGCAGCTTAGTGACGGCGATCGACCACGCCGTAGTCAACGTGCCCACGGGAGAACTGGCCCAGGCGGTGACTTGGTACACCAGTCAGCTCGGCTTTCAACCCCGGCAGCGGTTTGCCATTGATACCTCTCGCTCAGGCCTGCGCAGCCAAGTGCTGGCCCATCCTGAAGGCAGCGCCCAGCTTCCCATCAATGAACCGACCACAGCCAACTCCCAGGTGCAGGAATTTCTCGACTACAACCGAGGCGGCGGTATTCAGCACGTGGCGCTCCACACCGAGGATATTGTCCACACGGTAGAGCAACTGCGCAGCGGTGGAGTGAGTTTTTTGCCGGTGCCCCAGAACTACTACGAAGCCCTTGAGCAACGTCCGGGGTACCAAACCCAGGGCGATATGCCGTCAGAGTGGCTAAGCCAACGGAAAGCCGCCATTGCCCGACTGCAAATTTTGGTGGATTGGGATCCTCACCTACCCCAGGCTCGCCTGCTGCAAACCTTTACCCAGCCCTTTTTAAGCATTCCCACCGTCTTTTTTGAACTGATTCAGCGGCAGGTAGTACGGGTCAACGGCGACTTAGCCAAGGCTCAAGGGTTTGGGGAGCGCAACTTTCAGGCACTGTTTGAGGCCATTGAGCGAGAGCAGATGAAGCGGGGCAGTCTCGCTTAGTAGAATGCCTAAGGAAATGACAGAGAAGGGACTAGCAGGGGTAAAAGGTATAGGGTACAGGGCCAATCTTGTAGCCTTGCACCCTACACCTTAAACCTTGAAATACCTTAGACCTTGAACCGGCAATTCTCTCCAGGCAGCTAGCGCAGGAAACTGCTGATCGTCCACAGCGCCAGGCAGGTGACCGCTGCCGCGATCGCATCGGGGGTGGCCCAGGCAAACTGCGCTCCCTGGGGAATGAGCAGCTGCCCTACGGTCATGCCAAGGGCCAAACCAGCGGCCAGGCCACCGATAGTGAGCAGCACCGATCGCCAGAACTTGTTTTCTTTGCGGTTGAGAAAGTAGATGGCAGCCCCAATCGCTACCGCCAGCGATAGCGACGGCGCGGCGAAACCCAACAGGGCTAGCCCTGCATAGGTCACGGCAGGCCAGAGAATGTCGTCGCGGCTGGGGGTGTCGACCAGGCCATTCAGCCAGTCGGGTCGGGGCAGGGAGGGGGTAGCTTTAGCTAGGGGCGGGGTTTCGGGGACGTTTTCGGCAAAGCGAATGCGATCGGGCACCTTGATCTTGCCCTCTTGGCGCAGGCGCAGGCGCTCCATCAGAATGGCATCGTAGGCCGCTTCGACGGCGGCCTGCTGCTTGGGCTCTTCGGCATAGTGATCGACCAGGCGATCGCGGGCCGCCTGAATTTCTTCAAAGGTTGAGGCTTCAGTTAGCCCCAGCAGTTCGTACGAATTTTGGTCGCTCATCTGCAAAACTCCAAAACCCCCAGACAACTTGACAACAACAGCCTGTCCTGATCGAATCTAAACCCAAGCCCCATGACAGTTGCTAAACCCAGTGTAACCAGCGACCCCACAAATAGGGAACACCTACCGAAATGGGTACTCCCCTAGGGCACATCTTACGGCCTAGGCTACCTGAGAGAGTCCTACGCAATTTTTGTTTGCGTGGTGCGAGGGCGGAGCTACCCCCTTAGGATGGGGAGTAGTTTTGGCGTTTTGCGGATATTTGCCCCGATGGGTACAACGTTAGCAATGGGTTTGTGGCTGGCCGAGGAGCCGTTGGGGGCAGGGGCACTGGCAAATACCACCAGCGACGTTACTGGCTTGGTCAATGCCCTGATCGTGCTGCTGCTGATGGCTACGGTCGTCGCCCTGATTACTCGCCGGCTGCGCATTCCCTACGTGGTAGGACTGGTGCTGGCAGGGCTCAGCATTACTCAATCGGTACTGCCGGAATCAGTGGGGCTCAATCCAGAGATCATTCTCAACCTGTTTTTGCCTATTTTGATTTTTGAAGCGGCCATTAATACCGACATCAGTCGGCTGCGCAGCACCATTAAGCTGATTGCCTTGATCGCAGGGCCGGGGGTGCTGCTGGCGGCAATGATTACCGCGGCCATACTCCAGTGGGGGCTGGGATTGGCAACCATTACAGCCGCCGCCATCGGCGTAATTTTGACCATTACCGACACGGTTTCGGTCATTGCCGCCTTCAGAACGGTGCCGGTGCCCCCTCGGCTGGCCACTATCGTGGAGGGCGAGAGCCTGCTGAATGACGGCACGGCCCTGGTGCTCTTGGGCCTGATCACCACCGTTCACACTCAAGGATCGTTCACGGTAGGGGAAGGGTTGCAGCAGATCGTGATCGCCTTTGTGGGAGGCGGGGTGCTGGGCCTAGGCCTGGGTTACCTGTGTGTAGGGCTATTTCAACAGCTCGACGATGCTCTCAGCAATATTTTGCTGACGGTGGCAGTATCCCTGGGCACGTTTCAGATTGGGCACGAGATCGGTGTATCGAGCGCGATCGCCGTCGTGGTCGCCGGGCTGGTGATTGGTGAACTGGGCTTTCGCCAGACCTCAGCCTCAACTAAGG
This sequence comes from Nodosilinea sp. FACHB-141, assembly GCF_014696135.1. NCBI lineage: Bacteria > Bacillati > Cyanobacteriota > Cyanophyceae > Nodosilineales > Nodosilineaceae > Nodosilinea > Nodosilinea sp. FACHB-141. The sequence continues at coordinate 19,610 of NZ_JACJPP010000004.1, forward strand.
TCACCCTGCTCAACTTTTGGGAGTATGCGGGCTTTGGGGTCAATACCTTTATCTTTTTGCTGGTGGGTATTGAGGTCGATCCAGAGGTGCTGCTGCAAACCATTCCGGCGGCGCTGTTTGCGGTGCTAGCCTATCAAACCGGCCGCGTTCTGACGACCTACCCACTGCTGTACCTGCTGAGGTTTTTTGATCGCCCCCTGCCCCTGCGCTGGCAGCACGTGCTGATTTTGGGCAATGTCAAAGGGTCGCTGTCGATGGCGCTGGCACTGAGTTTGCCCACCGATCTGCCGGGGCGATCGCAGGTCATCGCCCTGGTATTCAGCACCGTATTGGTGTCGCTGGTGGGTCAAGGGCTAACCCTGCCATGGCTGGTGAAGCGGCTGCGTCTCACAATCCCCTCAGCAACCAGGCAACACCTCGAGACGCTACAGCTCAACTTGATTGCCGCCAAAGCGGGACAGCAAGAGCTAGCCGCCCTGCTGCAATCGGGCAGTTTACCTAAAAATCTCTACGAAGAGTTGTTTGCCGCCTACCAAGCCCAGATTGCTAGCGCCGACCGCGAGCTGCGTGACTTCTACAACCAGCGCCCCCTTGACGACAACGCCCACCTCGAAGACCAAAGTCATCTAGACGGGCTGCGCCGCCGCCTTTATCTAGCTGAGAAGGGGGCCGTCAACGACGCCCTGCGCAAAGGCTTGCTATCCGAAGAGACCAGCCAGTCCTACGTTAGAGCCCTCAACGAAAAGCTGCTCGCCCTGAAAGATGACTGATCCCCAAAAACTAATCCCAAAAAACACTGTTGTTGCTCGCCCCAAGCCTCAGGCGCAGAGCCCCATAAAATCGAGCATCTGTCGCACTAGACCGGGCTTGGTCACCGCCAGAATGGTCGAGCCGCTCTCAAGCACCGTGCTGCCGTTGGGAATGGTTAAATCTTCGTGGGGATGGGCCTGATAACCGATGATTAGCGTGCCTGCCGGGAAGCGAGTATCTTGGGCAATTTCGGCCACGGTGCGACCGACAATGGTGCACTGCTGCGGAATGGGCAGCTTGAGCACTTCCACCTGGCCCTGCTCAAAATGCATCATGGCCTCCACCTGGGGATATTCAATAGCGTTCACAATCCGGTTGATGGTGAGTTCGGTGGTGCTCACGGTGTGGGTCGCCCCCGCCAGCTGGTAGGGCTCGGCAAAGTCGCGATCGCTCATGCGCACCACTGTCTGAGGCACCCCATAGTGCTTTGACAACGTGACGATGGCTAGGTTGAGAGCATCCTCGGGCAGGGCGGCAATCACCGCATCGGCCTTGCGAATGCCCGCTTCCAGCAGAGTAGTAGTATTCACAGCACTGCCCTCGAAGGCCATGACGCCAATCTTTTCACGGGCATACTGGCAGGCCAGCGGGTCAGGGTCGACCACAGCCACGGTATGCCCCTCGCCCAACAGGGTTTTGGCCAGGTCAAGGCCCAACATGCCAGCGCCGCCAATCAATACGTACATGCACAACCCCCTTAAGATCCAGTAGTCACGCTAGGCCAGGGATATAACCCCCTAGGGGGATATACCAAAAATCAGCCTTTTAGTATGCTCACCGCATCCATTGTAGGGATGCAGACCGTTGTCTGGTCTAGGCCACAGCCCTTCCCTATCACTCGCTCATTTTTCATCCTCCGGAGCTATTCCATGAAAGGACTTGTCGGCAAAACCGCGCTGATCACTGGCGCTTCGTCGGGCATTGGCCAGGCGATCGCCATTCGTCTGGCGGAGGAAGGCTGCAATATCGTGATCAACTACCGCAGCAACCCCGATGCTGCTGAAGACACCCGCCGCATAGCCATGGAAAAAGCTTGCGCCGACGTAGAGAACTGTGGTGTAAAGGCGCTGCTGCTCAAAGGCGATGTTTCAAAGGAGGAGGATGCGATCGCCCTGGTGCAGCAGTCTATCGACCACTTTGGTCAGCTCGACATTCTGATCAATAACGCTGGCGTTCAGGCCGACAGTCCATCGGAGGCGCTTGAGGCCGACAGCTTTGATTGGGTGTTGGGGGTTAACTTGCGGGGGGCTTACCTATGTGCTCGCGAAACCATTAAGCACCTGCTGGCCCACAACCGGCCTGGCAGCGTCATCAATATTTCTAGCGTGCACGAAATCATTCCCCGACCTCAGTACCTCAGCTACTCCATCAGCAAAGGTGGCATGGGCAACATGACCCGCACTCTGGCCCTGGAATATGCGGCCAAGGGCATTCGCGTTAACGGCATCGGCCCCGGAGCCACCATCACCCCCATCAACGATGAATGGACCGACAATCCCGCCAAAAAAGCTGAGGTAGAAAGCCACATTCCCATGGGTCGGGCCGGCACCAGCGAAGAAATGGCTGCCGCTGTAGCGTTTCTGGCCTCCGATGAGGCTGCTTACATCACCGGGCAGACCCTCTACATCGATGGCGGTCTCACCCTCTACGCCGACTTCAGGGAAGCCTGGTCAGCTTAGAGAAAGGGTGCAAGGTCTAGGGTATAAGGTTCACGGCCGCCCCTTGCACCCTGCACCTGACACCTCAAACCCTCTACTATTGACGGATCCGCTCTGCCCCCGGCCCATCATCCCTTACCTGAAGAACTGTTACACTTCCTCAACAATCGGTATTACCCCCTGCTCTTGCGATGATACGATGCCCATCAAACGGTTGAGAGATAGGACTTCATGACTGAATCGCTAACAGGTCAAACACCTATTTTTGGAGGCAGCACCGGCGGTCTCCTCACCAAGGCTGCTGTCGAAGAGAAATACGCCATTACCTGGACCAGCCCCAAGAAGCAGGTTTTTGAAATGCCCACCGGTGGCGCTGCCTTCATGAACGAAGGGGATAACCTTCTTTATCTGGCCCGCAAAGAGCAGTGCCTCGCCCTTAGCAGACAGCTGCGCAACAGATTTAAGCCCAGAATCGAAAACTACAAGATCTACCGCGTTTTCCCCAACGGTGAAACCCAGTATCTGCACCCAGCAGACGGCGTCTTCCCTGAGAAGGTGAACGAAGGACGTGCGGCTGTGGGCAGCATCGGGCGCAACATCGGGGCCAACCCCGACCCGTCCACCATCAAGTTTAGCGGTAAGACTACCTACGAGGTCTAGGCCCGTGTGGCTCGGTTTGCTGAGCCAACTGTTACCGAGTTCTGACTGTGACTGTTGTGTTGTAGGGGGGCGTAGCTGCGGCTAGGCCCCTTTTGCTATCTAATCAAGTTTGCCATTGGACTGGCGATCGCCCCTTAGGCCAGCTTTTGAACCATTGCGCTGCCCCAATCGCGCTGTAAAATAAGTGCCATGATTTTTCCAGCCTTTGAGCAGTTTCAAACCTACGCCACCCAGGGCAACTTTGTGCCCGTCTACCAAGAGTGGTTGGCCGATCTCGACACGCCAGTGTCGGCCTGGTACAAAGTTTGTGCCGGACAGCCCTACAGCTTTTTGCTGGAGTCGGTAGAGGGCGGCGAAAGCCTGGGCCGCTACAGTTTTTTGGGCTGCGACCCACTGTGGGTGCTGGAAAGCCGGGGCGACCAGTCTACCCAAACCCACCGCGACGGCACTGTCATTGACCACCAGGGCAACCCCTTCGATACCCTGGCCGACTGCCTGGCCCCCTACCAGCCGGTGAAGCTGCCCGCCCTGCCCCCCGGCATCGGTGGCCTGTTTGGCTTCTGGGGCTACGAGCTGATCCGCTGGATTGAGCCCACGGTGCCCGTTTACCCCCCCAACCCTGACGACCTACCCGACGGTCTGTGGATGCAGGTGGATAGTCTGCTGATTTTCGACCAGGTACAGCGCAAGATCTGGGCGGTGGCCTACGCCGACCTGCGTTACTCCGGTACGGATGTGCGGGCGGCCTACGAGGGGGCCTGCGATCGCGTCCAGCAGCTGCTCCACAAGCTCACCTTGCCGCTACCCCCGGCCCAGTCTGCCCTGTCCTGGCACCCGCCCCACCGCGATACGCCCCCGGTCCAGTACACCAGCAATCGCACCCCGGCTGAATTCTGCGCCAGCGTTGAGCAGGCCAAGGCCCACATTCAGGCCGGAGATATTTTTCAGGTGGTCATTTCCCAGCGGTTAAATACCACCTATGGGGGCAATCCATTCGATCTCTACCGCTCACTGCGGCAGATAAATCCCTCCCCTTACATGTGCTACTTCAACTTTTACGACTGGCAGCTGATTGGCTCTAGCCCTGAAGTCATGGTTAAGGCTACCCTGGCCGACGACCCCAGTCAGCCCTGCCTGGCCACAGTGCGCCCCATCGCCGGCACCCGCCCTCGAGGCAAAACCGCCGCCGAAGACGTCGCCTACGAACAGGACCTGCTGGCTGACCCCAAAGAACGGGCTGAGCACGTCATGCTGGTCGATCTGGGCCGCAACGACCTGGGCCGCGTCTGTCTCAGCGGCACGGTGCAGGTCGACGAGCTGATGGTGATCGAGCGCTATTCCCACGTCATGCATATTGTCAGTAACGTAGTGGGTCACCTCAGCCCTAGCAAAACCGCCTGGGACCTACTCAAGGCCTGCTTTCCAGCGGGTACCGTCAGCGGTGCGCCCAAAATCCGCGCTATGCAGATTATCCATGACCTAGAGCCCTGTCGGCGTGGACCCTACTCTGGGGTTTACGGCTACTACGATTTTGAGGGGCAGCTCAACACCGCCATTACCATTCGCACCATGGTAGTGAGGGCGCTGCCTGAGGGTGGTCACAGCGTTGCGGTGCAGGCCGGGGCCGGACTGGTGGCCGACTCTATTCCTGAATCAGAGTATCAAGAAACCCTAAACAAAGCCCGAGGCATGTTAGAAGCAATTCGATGCCTGGGCTAGCTCTGTTCGACGGCGGTTGTCGCGCCTAGCCACAGCCTTCAGCCCAAGTTACCGAAGGAAACTGCCCAGCACGAAACTGAGTAACACGGCCCTGGTCGTCGGTTTCAAACACCAAACGATAGACGTCTTCACCAGGGTCTTGGGGGGTAAAAATGACTGTTTTACCCAGGGTTACCGGGTTGGCTGTGGCCTCTAGCTGCTCACCATAGACCCGCACCAGGTCTTGCTCGGTTGAACCAATCCGAATACCGCTGCGGGTGGTCGTTAAACTGCCTGGCCAAATGTCGACCCGCAGCACCTGATTGTCAATGGCCATCAGCCCAAGGGGTTCCCCATGGTCTTTAATACGATAGTACTGACATTGGCCATTGCTAGCGTCTTCGATCAGGACTGGAGTGAGCCCCTTCGCCCGCAGATCGTCTAGCTCCATACCGACGCGAATAGGACCAAGCCCCGTAGTCTTGAGAGGCGCAGCCAGCAGCGCCAGGGTTGGCGCAACATCGGCATCGACCCCAGGGGCCAAAGCGATCGCTCGCTGCATCACCCGTAGCGAGCTGAGGGGAGCGAGCACACCGTCAAGTAGAACGCCGGCCTGGGGACTGTAGGAGGGCAATGCTTGAGCGGTAGTCGCAGTGGTGCCAGCAAGGATGGCCTGGGCCTCTCCTTGGGACCGTTGCCCGTAGCTGGCTGCTACCAGCCCAACTAGGGAGGTAAAGACCACGATCGCAGCCAGGGCTCCCCGGCGTTTTTGTTTCCCCTTGACCATTACTCCTAAGTCCGATACATGGCTTAACCAGCGACAAACCGGCGGCGTTTCACGTAATGCCGCCAGCCAGCCGAAACTTACGTTAGACCTAAACCGGCTCAACCCCTAGGCAAGACTTATCATAGGGGGGCAAGTCTGGTCAATGGTGTGACCTAACCTCGCTTTAGTGTAGCAGCCGCAGCCATCTGTCCCCAATGCCATTGCGTCCTTTGCCCCGGCGGTCCCAGATGCCGTCACCTCATCGCCTGCGGTGGTACTCACTGGTGCCCGCCGGGCTGTTGGCGATCGCCACCGGCCTCCTCATTGCCTGGACCAGCAAACAACCCGTAGACGCTGGCGCCACGTTGATACCAGCAACCAGCCCTATGCCAGTGCGGGGCCTCAAAAGGCTGTTTCGTCGCTACCCTGAACGGTTGCCATTGACAGTGCCGCCCCCAGTGATACCTCAGCCCCTGCCGCCCCAGCAAGCCTGGCCCGAGCTACCGCTGGTGCAGGCTCAGCCCAAGTTTAACGACCTCAACAGGGCTCACTGGGCCTGGCCGTTGCTGGCCGACCTAGCCCAGCGGGATTTGGTGTCGGGCTTTCCCGACGGCACCTTTCGCCCTGGGGCAGCGATGACGCGAGCTGAATTTGCCGCCCAGCTGGCCCAGCTCTTTAATCTCCCCCCCGCTCATTCCCCGCTTCCGGTGCAGAGCTCATACTCAGATTTGAAGCCAGATCACTGGGCCTACAAGGGCGTGCAAAAGTCAGTAAAAATGGGGTTTCTCAGCGGCTCTCCAGAGGGGGACTTCCTGCCCGACCAACCGATCAGCCGCATTCAGGTGATCACAGCCCTGGCCAATGGGTTAGCGCTAACGTCTAGCCACGCCGCCACCGAAGCGTTGGTGCCCTACACCGATCGAGAGCAGGTACCAATCTGGGCGATTCGTCAGCTAGTCGCAGCTACTGAAGCAGGCCTAGTGGTTAACTATCCAGAAATTACTACGCTGGCCCCCAACCGACCCGCTAGCCGAGCCGAAGTGGCCGCCATGCTGCATCGATCGCTGGTCTACACAGGCAGTCTGCAAGCCATACCCTCGCCTTACATTGTGGAAAAGGCTGGGCTGCCATCACGGCGTAGCAATTAAACCTCAGCCTTACTGGAACCGAGGTGTGCCGACAGCCGAAAAACTACACCAGATTTCTTAAAACGATGGTAGCGAGATGCCGTCCAGGCCATCCTGCTCTAGGGTAGGCAGCTCTAACCGCTGGCTGCGGCGGGTACGCATGGCCAAGCGATAGCTGACGCTCTGAAGCTCGGCCTGAAGCTGACGATTTTCGCGCTGAATTTCGGCTACCCGCTGCTTGACCGCCGCCATGCGGTCAGCAAACTTTTGTCGATAGACTGTGGGCAATTCTTGCACGACCTGCTCTAACATGCGGGTGCGATCGGTCAACTCCTGCACCGTTTGCCGCAGCTGCAGCACTTCGCCGTCACGTTCTTCCAGCTGCCCTTGGTAAAAGTCAATCTGCTTTTCAACTCCCCGCAGCTGTTCGCGCAGAGCGGTCATCTCCGCCTGGTGCTGCTCAGACATCTCGGGGCTGGGCACAAACCCAGTGTTGCCTTTCACTAGGCGAAACAGTTCCTGAGAAAGCTGCTGCACCAGCTGGTCACGAATGGCCAGCTCAGATTCGAGCCGGGCAATTTCTGCCTGCTGCTCATTCATATCAGCATATGAAGACTGCGCCACAAGATTACTCCCACACCAAATGACTAACCTGCTACCCGATGCACCAAAAGCCTGAATTATGCTCTCTATCCCAGCTCAACTAGCTGCGCCCAAAATAAGGTTGGGTGACCACAGCAAGACTTTGGCAGGGTTGGATTGAGTTGCTGCTAATTTATAGCACCTGTTTGAAAAGTTGGCACACTCAAAATCAAACTGACTGCTCTCTAAACTAAAGCCGCTGGTCAATCTCTTCCCAAGGGCAGACTGACCAACGGCAGATGGGCATTTTACGGCAGAGTCAGCTCTACTCTTCTTCGCCAGTAGCGACGGTAACTTCGTCAGCGGCAACGGCGGCAACGGCCTCAGCAGGTTCTTCGACCGCTTCAGGCAGAGGTTCGTCAGACTCTTGCTTAACGGTCAGAAAGCGAATAACTTCCTCACTCAGACGCATGGCGCGCTCGAGAGGTACGATCGCCCCCCCAGGCCCGGTATAGTTCATCTGAATATAGATGCCCTCGCGGTGGCGATTAATTTCGTAGGCCAGACGGCGCTTGCCCCGGTGCTGGGTCTCCAAAATTGAAGCACCCTGGTCCTTCAACATGGTTTGATATTTGCCAATAGTCGCATCAATCGCCTCGTCATTTAGATCGGGGCGCAGGATGTACATTGTCTCGTACATGTAGGCTGTCATGAAAACTCCTTGTGGACATAGTGGCCTTTGCAGCCAAAAATAGGCATAAATAAGCCTTTGTAGCCGATTAGCCACTCGCTTACCCATGCCTCACGTATTGGCGCAAAGACAAGGATCTACAATCATACCAAGAATTAGCAGGCCAAGAGTTAGAAAATTATGGCGCAACGCTACGTTAGGGTTCAGTCTCAAACCGGGCAACTGCATTACGGCCTGCTGCGCCCCGATCGCAGTGTGCAGGTGCTAGATGCACCACCCTGGTTACAGGGACAGCCCACCGAGGTCGAGCTATTGCCCGGCAGCTATGACCTGCTGGCCCCCTGTGCCCCCTCTAAAGTAGTGGCTGTGGGAAAAAACTATGCCGCCCACGCCGCCGAGATGGGTACCGAAGCCCCACCCGAACCCCTGCTATTTATCAAGCCCTCAACGGCGGTTACCGCCACTGGGGCTCCCATTTACTACCCGCCCCAATCGACCCAAATCGACTATGAAGGCGAGTTGGCCGTAGTAATTGGCGATCGCTGCGCCCATGTACCGCCCGAAGCCGCCCGCGCCAAAATTTGGGGCTACACCATCGCCAACGATGTCACCGCCCGTGACCTGCAAAAGCGCGATAGCCAGTGGACTCGCGCCAAGGGTTTCGATACTTTTTGCCCCCTCGGTCCCTGGATTGTGCGAGAGCTCAGCGCCGGAGCGCTGCTTCAGACCTTTCTCAACGGCCAAGCAGCACCCGTACAGTCAGCCTCGATCGAAGAAATGATCTACAGCCCTGACTATCTGGTGGCCTACATCAGCGAGATTATGACCCTGCTGCCCGGAGACGTGATCCTAACAGGCACCCCAGCCGGGGTCGGCCCGCTTAGGGTTGGTGACCAAGTCAGAGTAGAAATCGAAGGTATTGGCGCGCTCGAGAATACTGTGGCGCTGCGCCCCTAGCGCACCTGCATGTGCACAGCCTCTGAAATCGTTGGGATCTCGGCATAGAGACCCCGGAAGGTTTGCACCAAGGAGTAGCCCACCGAAATCAACATGCCGAGAAACAGCATATTGGACAGCGTGCTAAATAGCAGTTCCCCAAACAGGCTGGGGTCTAGCAGGCTGAGAATAAGGCTAAACACCGCTAGAATGATGCTCAGCAAAATCGCTTGCATAGTGTTGAAGCGAATAAATCGGCTGATGTTTTCGTTGCGCACGACCAGCAAAATTAACGCAAAAAACACGATTAGCCCAAAGAAGGGAATTGTGCTTTCTAGGGTTCCATAGACGGCAATTAGGGGAGACAGGGGCAGCAGCAAAAACCCAAACACCGGAAACTGGCTGATTAGCTGAAGGCCGTAGGGTAGCCCAGCCGTAACCGGCAAAATATAGGGCAGGGCCGCCAGAATGCGATCCAAGATAGTGGGATTTGGGGAACTGCTCCAAGTCATTAGTTTTCTCCAGACAAACGCTAAGGGCTACCAGGCTATAGCCTTACCATATCGTAAATCTATGATTTGCCGGAGAGACGAGGTATACGGTTCAGGGTACGGAGAACAACCCTATGGGGTTCCGTATCTCCACCCTCAACTTGTGATCTTTAACCAATATCAGCCACCCGAAAGCCCATCTGGCACTCAAATTGAGCGGGCTGAGCCTGGTCTAGACTGGTCACTGGGCGACCACAGCGCAGTTTACCCTGCTGCCAGCGGGGCTGCCCGTGGCGATCGGCCATCAGGCAGTTGCAGCACACGGTCTGGGGCGAGATGAGTTGGTTGTCGGTCATTAGCACCAGCATAATGGTCACCTCCCTAATTTCGGGGTTAACCTGACCTTTCCCTAATCTTAGGATGCCTTACGGGAGATGCTGTGTGCTGGCATACGCAATCAAACTCAATCGGTCAACGCAACCCACAATATAAATTGTTGAGTTAGGAAATCGTTGTCGGACGCTGCGTGCAGCGTCCGACAACGATTTGCCGGCAAGTAATCCCTCTATTCCTTAGCCTTGCTGACTTCGCGCGGCTCGGGGGAGATGCCTTTGCGTTTCTTGGGTAGGGGCACACCACCCTCAGACACCTCGGGTTCGCTGCTGTGGTGCTCGCGCTGCCAAGCTGGGACAGTCTGGTCGTAGGCCATCTGCAAAGCAGCAGCAGCGACGGTACGCAGGTCGTACTCTTCACTGAGCTGAGACACTATCGGCAAAAATGACGCCAGCCGCTCACTGGTAATTGCCTCGCGCACCTGACTGCGTAGCCGCTCCAGGTTGCGAGCGGCAATTTCAGCCCGGGTGGGAATTTTGACTAGAGTCATAGGCTGCTTAGTATGGCGCTCAATCTGCCGCAGCTTGTACTTTTCTAGGGGTGTCACCAAGGAAATCGCAACACCTTTCTTGCCCGCTCGTCCGGTGCGGCCGATGCGGTGCACGTAGCTCTCCATGGCATCGGGCATGTCGAAGTTGATCACGTGGGTGAGATCGTCAACGTGCAGACCCCGGGCAGCGATATCGGTCGCAACTACCAGCTTCACCTGCTGCTGGCGAAACCGCATCAGCAGCCGTTCACGTTGGGACTGGCTAAGGTCACCGTGGTACTCATCGACGCTGTAGCCCGCCGCTTGAAGCTGGCGGGTGAGATCGCCAGCGGTGCGACGGGTACGCACAAAGATAATTGCGGTTTCGGGATCCTCTAGCTCCAGGATGGGCTGGAGGGCGCGCACCTTGGTCCAGCCCCGGGGCACGATGTAGCTCACCTGCTGAATCTGCTTAGGCGAGGCCTTGGGCGACTGCACCGTGACGGTCACGGGAGACTGCAAAAACTTGGTGGCCAGCTCCCGAATAGCGGGAGCCATGGTGGCAGAGAAGAAGGCCGTTTGCCGCTCGGCGGGGGCTTTGCTGAGAATTTTTTCAACGTCTTGAATAAAGCCCATGTTGAGCATTTCATCGGCTTCGTCAAGCACGAGCCAGCCCAGGCTTTTAAGGTTGAGGCTGCCTCGATTGAGCATGTCGAGCACGCGGCCTGGAGTGCCCACTACAATCTGAGTCCCCCGCCGAAGCTGCTCCTGCTGGCGCTCGATGGACTGGCCGCCGTAGATGGCTAGCACCTTAGGGCGACCGTCGATGCGAAAGCCGCGCATGGCTTGGCACACCTGAATAGCCAGCTCGCGGGTGGGTGTCAGCACTAGCACCTGCACGGCGGGATTACTGGCATCGACCTGCTCCATTAAGGGCAGAGCAAAGGCAGCAGTTTTGCCGGTGCCGGTTTGGGCCTGACCGATCAGGTCTCGCCCTGAGAGCAGGTGAGGAATGGCCTCTGCCTGAATAGCGGTGGGTTCGTCGTAGCCCATGCTTTCGAGATGGCTAACACGGGCTGCAGATAACCCCAAACTGGCAAACGATAAGGTCATGATGATTCCTTGAAGCAGTGGACAAAAAACGAAATATTGATAAAACTCAGCGAGCCAGGCTTAGCAAGGACTCTGCGGATGGGATCGCGACGATTTCGCCAAACAAGTCGTAGGTGTCAGCGGCAGTAATTTTCACAGGGACAATCTGGTTGAGGGGAGCGGTGCCGGTCACGTAGACCAGACCGTCAACCTCAGGAGCAAAGCGATCGCTACGACCGATCGCCATGCCCGTGGCTGGGTTCTCTTGCTCAATCAACACATCTACTACGCGGCCAATGTGGGCGCGGTTATGCTCCCAAGCAATGGGCTGCTGGGCCAGCATGAGCGCCTCACGACGGCGATCGCGCTCGTCCTGGGGTACCTGGTTGGGCAGGCTGTAGGCAGGGGTGCCTTCCTCAGCGGAGAAGCTGAACACGCCAACGTGGTCAAAGCGATGGCGCTCTACAAACTCCAGCAGATGCTCAACGTGGGCCTCGGTTTCACCAGGAAAGCCAACGATAAAGGTGGTGCGCAGCACAGCCTCGGGAAGAGCCTCTTTAATACGGTGGATAACATTGTCGTTAACCTGTCCCTGCCACGGACGGTTCATGGCCCGCAGCACCTCGGGGTGCGAGTGCTGCAGGGGCAGATCGAGGTAGGGCAGCACGTTGGGGGTTTCTCGAATGGCGGCCAGCACCTCGGGAGTGAGGCCGGTGGGGTAGGCGTAGTGCATGCGCACCCAGGGCACGTCTACTTCACCCAACGCCCGCAGCAGCTCGGCCAGGCGAGGCTTGCCGTAGAGGTCCATGCCGTAGTTGGTGGTAATTTGGGAGATCAGAACCAGCTCCTGTACGCCCTCGGCAGCCAGCTGGTGGGCCTCGGCCACGATAGACTCAATGGTGCGCGATCGCTGGTTGCCGCGCAGGTGCGGAATAATGCAGAACGCGCAGCGGTAGTCACAGCCCTCTGCCACCCGCAGGTAGGCCACGCTAGAGGCGGTAGTGCGGTAGCGAGGCACGGTTTCATCAGCAATGTAAGTGGGTTCAGGAGAAACAATCTTCACCCGCTCGCCCGCTTCGGCCCGCTCAATCACTTCGACAATGCGGTTATAGTCGCCAGTGCCGACCAAGGCCACGGCCTCAGGAATTTCTTCTAGCAACTCATTTTGAAAGTGCTGGGCCAAACAGCCTGTAATCACGACTTTCTTTTGAGCAGCAGCCAGCTCAACCAAGGTACGCACCGACTCTTCCCGCGCTTCTTGGATAAAACTACAGGTGTTGACCACAACGTAGTCGGCCAATTCTTCGTTGGCATCGACTTGGTAGCCCGCCTGCACTAGCAAACCGAGCATGTGCTCGGTATCGACCCGGTTTTTTTCGCAGCCCAGGTGGTTAAACGCAACCGTTGGCTTCAGCCCCATGGTGTCTCTCAGTGTGTAACATGCCAATCATGCCAAAAGCTTTGGGTCGTAGAGTCGACTTAACCACGCTAAGTCACTGGTAAACCGTTCCATCTCGGTACCAGCACCACTAACACCATCGCTCAGGCATCCATCAATCCTGTGTTGACGAATTGCCCAGCAAATCTTTTGGCCAATGGCACCAGGGGGCAATACAAATTAACACTCATAAATAATACATCACAAAAGCAGGGGATGGCCTAAATCGCGTCCCCGGGATTGATATGCTGATAGGGTGGGTTGGGCCTGAGTCTGCTGCGGCGGGCTGGGTCAACCTGAAGTTCTATACGTTAGGCGAGTCCAGGCAAAATTCACGTGGACTTAATCAAAGTCTTTAACACCCGCAACCCGGTCATTGGGGTACTGCACCTGCTGCCCCTGCCGACGTCTCCCCGCTGGCAGGGAGACCTACAGGCTGTTGTCGATCGCGCCGAGCAAGAGGCCACGGCCCTCGCCTCGGGCGGCGTGCACGGCATTATTGTGGAAAATTTTTTTGACGCCCCTTTTACTAAGGGGGCCGTGGACCCAGCGGTGGTCAGCGCCATGGGTCTGGTGGTGCAGCGCTTGCAGACCCTGGTCACAGTGCCCATCGGTATCAACGTACTGCGTAACGATGCCCGTAGTGCTCTAGCGATCGCCACTTGCACCGGGGCAGCCTTTATTCGCGTCAACGTGCTGACGGGGGTGATGGCCACTGACCAGGGATTGATCGAAGGCTGCGCCCACGATCTGCTGCGCTACCGTAAAGAGCTGGGCAGCTCGGTGCAAATTCTGGCCGATGTGCTGGTCAAGCATGCTCGCCCTCTGGGGTCGCCCAACCTCACCACAGCGGTGCAGGAGACGATCCACCGAGGTCTGGCGGACGGCATTATTTTGTCGGGCTGGGCGACGGGCAGCCCGCCTAGCCTAGAAGATTTAGAACTGGCTAAGGCCGCAGCGGGCGATCGCCCCGTCTTCATTGGTAGTGGTGCCGATGTCGACAACATTGGCACCTTGATGAAGGCCGCTGACGGCGTGATTGTCGCCAGCTCCCTCAAGCGTCAGGGCGACGTTAACCAGCCCATCGATCCCATTCGCGTGGGACAGTTTGTGGAAGCCATGCAGGAAAGCCTGCAAGCTCTGGAGGGCAATCTCACCCTACCGACCATGGTGACCTCCTAGGGGTTGCGGCCCATGCCGGAACTGAGGCATTAAGATAGACACTAAACGGGCGGTAACACCCCGCTATTTTGTGTTGCTGTAGAGTTTGGGTTAGCTGTTTTGGAAGAGAGGCGCATCATGAGACGTCGTCGTCAAGAGAGCCGTTGGATTCATCGCTGGTCGCGCTGGCTAGTGGCGGGGATCGCCTTGATTGGTGCTCTGGGTACGGGTTACCTAACCGTTGCCAAGCTGACTGGCGGGGGAACTTGCCCTACGGAGGGGTGCGATCGCGTGCTCTCTAGCCCCTGGGGCACTGTATTTGGCCTACCCCTGACGCTGTTTGGTTGCTTGGCCTACGGCACCATGCTAGTGCTGGCCGTTGCCCCCCTCCTAGTTAACGCCGATACAAACAAGCCCCTACGCCAGAAGCTTGAAACTTGGACCTGGCCGCTGATGTTTATGCTGGCCTCGGCCATGCTGGTATTTAGCGGCTATTTGATGACGGTGCTGGCCTTTGAGCTACAGGCGGTTTGCCCCTACTGCATTGGCTCGGCGCTGTTCGCCCTCTCCATGTTTGTGATTATTTTGCTGGGCAATCGCTGGGATGACCTCGGTCAGATCGCTTTTATTGGCCTGATTGTGGGCGTCGTCACTATCATCTCTACTCTGGCTGTTTACGCCCCTATCAACGCCGCAGGTAGCCCTAGCAGCAATGTCGCTGGACAAGCTGGGCCACCGATTACCAGCGCCTCTGGGCCCGCCGAAGTTGCTCTGGCCAATCACCTTAAAGAGGTCGGCGCGACAATGTATGGCGCTTGGTGGTGCCCCCACTGCCACGACCAAAAACAGCTGTTTGGAGCTGAAGCTGCCACCGCAATCAACTATGTAGAATGTGCAGAAGACGGCCAAAATTCCCAGGTCGCTGTGTGTCGGTCAAAACCCGAAATTACCGGGTTTCCCAGCTGGGAGATCAATGGCGAGTTTTATCCAGGCACCCAAAGCCTGGAGCGTCTGGCGGAGCTGACAAACTACAGTGGGCCAACGAATTTTCAGCGATAGAAGCTTGAACTCATACAAATCGCGCTAGTGCTTTGAACGGCTGGTACCCAAAGACGACCTGGGCACCAGCCGTTTTAGGTTTGACTGTCTACAGTTGTGCACTGGCAAGCTGCACTAGGGCTACATCATGCCTTAGCTGGCGACAGGGTTTAATCAAGAGGCGGGGGCTGATTATGTATGAATCATATGAGCAAATTTAATGCCAAGTATTTCTATCTTGCGGTTTTGTTGTTTCTAGTTGAAACCTTGATCGCGATTTTCCTAGACGATCGCATCATTCGCCCCCTTATTGGCGATATTTTGGTTGTCGTTCTCATCTACTGCTTCATCAAAGCCTTTTGGCAAGTTCGGCCTATCACGGCGGCATTGGGAGTCTTTGCCTTTACCTGCCTTATTGAAGGGCTGCAATATCTTCAGTTGGTCGATCGCATCGGGCTGCGCGATAACCGGCTAATTGCCACCGTACTTGGCACCACCTTTGATAGCAAAGACATTCTGGCCTATGCGATCGGCGCTGCTCTAATGCTGGTTGCCAAGTATCGCTCTGCGGCATTTGGGCGATGGCATATATAGGCTTACCAAACACCGCCGTGCAAACTGTTACTCAACTTTATCTATTTACCCTAAATGGTTCCGGGCTGTGCGCCCCACCCCATTCTGGGAATGCTGAAGCTAAGCCTGGTTGACCATCAACCGACCAGGGGCCGCACAACATTACTAATGGATTGGAGAAACATGCCTAAACGCAGATTACCGCGTGGTGGTGGTACTCAAGTTGCCTTGAGCCCAGAGCTAGCAGTGGCCATGATTGGTCTATTTTCAGCGTTTGCCGATGGTGAAGTATCTAGCGATGCAGAAGCCTATGCGCTGGGTGAGATGGTCAGCTGCATCGATCTCTATTCTGAATATACGGAAGAAGACTTTGCCGACTTGGGCGCTGAGATTGGCAACCTCATTAATGAGGCTGGGGTTGAAGCTGTCGTCTCCCAAGCCATTGAGACGATTAAAGATGAGGGCGTAGAAGAAGCCGCCTTTATTATCGCGCTAGTTGTTCTCGTTGCAGACGGCGAAGTGCCCGAAGATGAGCAAGAGTTTATTGATGACTTGCGCCAGGCTCTCCGGATCTCTGTTGAACGAGCCGACGAAATCGTGAGCGAACTTTTTTCTGAAGCAGAGGAAGAAGAAGAATACGACGAGAGCGAAGAAGAGTAAATTCTGTGCAATTCCTGTTAATGGCAAGAAACTTTATACCATTGACAGGGTATTTCTAAGCTCAAATAACGCATTCAGGTGGGCATTGGGTATGACGGCGTAAGCCTTCTTAACCCAGTGCCCACCAATTTTATTTACCTGAAAGAAAGGCTTCTATTTCTTTTGGGAGTTGGTTATTGTTTCGACAATCTCGTTCTCTTCAGTGATTTCATCGAGATTGAGTTTGTCTTTGATTAATTCACCAGCTGAGCTTTTAGGTTTCTTTCCTGCCTCAGCAGCGGCGGCGGCGGTAGTAGCGGCTTTGTTTTGCCATTCTCGACGCTGCTCTCGCATTTCGCTGAGTTTTTCTTCAGGAATGGTTGTCTTCAGAGCTTCAGATTCTGCTTGAGCAGCAAAGCGAGACGATGCTGCCAGGGCTACTAGTGAGCTAGGGGTAGGGCTAGCCAAAGCTGCCGTTTGGGAAAAGCCAAACAGTGCAACCACAGTCACAAACAGCACTGTAAGACGTTTGGCAATCATCTTTAATGAGATATGAATCTTACTAGTTGTCATGTTTCTATCCTTCTAAAAGTAGCAATAAAACTGTGGGAGATACACTGAGTTACAGATTTATTCTGCAAAACGGACATATCTAATAACTATGAAAAAGCGATCAATCAGTCTACAAGCTCACAGCTAATGACTTCCCAGATGTAAGTAGCGTAAGTAAAAATATGGCCTCTAACGTCTTCCCGAAGATAGAAACGGAGCAGAAGGTCGCTCAGGTAGGACTAAATTGAATCGTGAACTCGGCAGACAGCAGAGATTACACCTGCCTAGATCCGCTAGCTATAGGGAACTAGTGACACCTTGCTTCAGGCATGGTCTAAGGTACGAAGGACAAAGGGTTTATAACTTTGCCGGTTCTCTTGATTACCCTTTGCTCATTAGGTGCGTTGCTGATATCACCGGGGCCAGATGTAGCCCAGATCGTCGATCACTAGGGGCGTATCGGGAAAGTCGCGCTGGGTGAACTGGCGCACCAGCACCACGCCGCCAAAGTGGTCGTCAAGGTAAGGGACACCGTTGCGATCGAGGGCGACGGGGATGATGCGCCCGCTGACGAAGTTGCCCTGGGCATCGAGGTCGGTTTGCAGAATCAGCGAGGTGCCCAAGGGGCCAACGGTAGAAAGACTGCGGTAGCCGAGGAAATTTCCGAGGGAATAGGCGATCAGCTTGTTGTTGTACAGCTCGATCGCCCTAGGAACGTGGGGACCATGGCCAAGCACCAAATCGGCTCCGTGGTCAACAACGGCGCGCGAGAAGCGCACGACGTTGCCGCGATTTTCGGAGTAGAACATCTCGTCTTGATCGCGGGTGACGGTGGCATCGGTGCCCTCTTTGCCGGCGTGGAAGGAGACGACGACGACATCGGCCTGGGCGTTGGCGGTCTCTACTAGGGCGATCGCAGCCTCTATATCCTGCACCCGGTTGTGCTCTTGGTAGTTGCTAAAGCCGATGAACGCCACGGTTTGTCCCTGGGCCTCGACGTACAAAATTTCGCCTTTGCGGCCCACGGCCTTCATACCCGCCGCTTCGATGTGGGCGATGGTATCGGTAAAGCCCTGCTCAAAGAAATCCATGGAGTGGTTATTGGCCACGCTCAGAACGTCAAACCCGGCCTCTTTGAGCACGCTAGCGTACCAGGGCGGGGTGCGAAAGGCGAAGGTATTGGCGCTGCCGGTGTCTTTGGCGCTGCTGGGCACTTCTGTAAGGGTGCTTTCAAAATTGCCGAAGGTAATATCGGCTTCGCCCAGGTGGTATTGAATGCTGCCAAACAGGTATTGCCAGTCGTTGGGCAGACGGTAGCGCTGGTAGTCGGTACCGGGAATGATGTCGCCCACGGCCTTGATGGTTAGGGCCACGGGGGCCGCTAGGTCGGGGATCGCCAAAGCTGCTGTAGACGCTGCCGGAAGCAGGGGCTCGATCGCCTGAGTCATACCGGCCTTGGCGGCAGGTAGTGACTGGGTTGGGCTAGGTTCGCGCTGCTGTTCGTAACGCCATTGAGTGATCCCAGCGGCCAGGCCAAACCCGAGCACCGTTGCCATAGACAATGCTCCCCAACGCCAGCGGCCTCTAGTCCTCGCCGCTGGCGCTGGCCCTGATGCCGTTGATCTGCGATCGCTGGGCGCGACTTCCGCAGTCTTCTCCTCCAACGTTCCATCGACAAAAATGGTGGCTGGAGGCGCTGGGGCGGCAGCATCTAGGCTAAAGACCTGCTGCCAGCGGTGTTCCAGGGGGCGATCGGTGCCATCCACCACCTTGAGTTCGGCGATATCTGGCAGAGCGAGAGCCGTCACTACGGCATGAATGCGATCGAGATGCTGGGGCAGCCCGTCACGGTGAGGGGTGGTGAGCAGCACGTAGAGAGTGCGATCGCGCCGAGAAACCTCTACTCGCAGCGCTGGATCATTCAGGGCGGTGGTGAGCAACTCGGCGATCGCGGCCATGTTGCCCCGCTGAGCCTGGGGCCATTGAGACAGTTGGGTCAGGTCAGCAATAGTCACAAACGAAAGGGTATCCAGGCTCCAAAGTTATGCAAATCATACCGGTGGAGCAAAAAGAAATTACTAACCTCACAAAAAATGCCCTGCTAGCCAAGAGCCAACGGGGCAAAGACGAGTCTATCGAACACTGGCAAACTTAGAGGAATCTCCACTTTTGCCACAAGACATAGGACTTTTCAAACATCCTCTCAGCGAATTGCCGGAAGGAAAATTGTCTCTCTCTGGTCTAGACGACCTCAACAGAGGTAAAAAACACGGTGGGTGCATTGCTAATCGCCTCAGCTCACGCAACAAAAGCAGGCCCAGATTTAACCTTGCCTACCGAGACTCCAGCACCCCGCCAAAGCTAGAGCCGACAATTCGAGGCTGCCCGTCCAGCATTTGTACCGTGAACGATCGCTGTTCTCGTTGAGTAGAGCCATCGGGATAAACATAGGTGTTCTCGCCCACAAACTCAACGCTGTTTGCGGTTTGTCCCGTTACCCGCAGATTCTCAACCGAAACACGATCGAATTGGGAAAAAAAGCCGGGGTCAAACTGCTGCGCTAGCGGACCGCTAAACTGCGATCGCGCCGCATCCCAAGATTTGCTCGAAACATGACTATACAGAGTTGCCACCGTCGCCTGGGCTGCCTCGGGCGTTAGCTCGCCACCCTCTGGAGCTGGTGGAGCCGGTGGTTCAGGTTCTACAACCTCTTCATCTGACGCATCGACCATCTCTGGCTCTGGGGCAGTGGGTGCCTCAGGCTCGGCCTCAGCCGATTCGACAGCGGCCTCGGGGGGTGCGGCAGGCGCTTCCGCTTTGGGCTCAGATTCAACGGCTGTAGGCTCAGCTTCGGCAGGTGCATCAGCGGAGGGAGCCGTGGCCACCACTGAAGTTTCGTCTTCTGGGGTAGACGAGGCTGAGCGCCACGCCTGCCAGCCGAGCAGACCGGCGATCGCTACTACAGACGCCGCCAAGGCTCCTGCCACTAAGGGCAACCAGCTAGCTGACGACGACTCTCGCCGCTGCATCGGTGCCTTCGCTGCTGGCACCCTGGCTGCCGGCACCTGAGCCGCTGGCACCTGGGCTGCTGCTGTCAGCTGAGTTCGTTCTCGCGGCCGTCCGACCACCACTGTGGCGGCGGTGGTGCGGGGAGTCTGCCCCTGGGGCGGCGGCGCAGCTGGCACATACCGACTCAAGGCCGGGGGCAACTTCCTTAGGGCAGCCAGAGCCTCAGTAGCAGTGGTGTAGCGGGTGCGAAAGTCGTAGCGCACCATCACCTCCAAGACATCCAGCAGGGCAGGATTGGCCTGAGGCGCGTAGCGCTGCCACTCCAGCTCACCGCTGTGGGGGTCGGGATGCAGCTCAGTCGGCGGGTAGCCGGTCAGAGCCTGAATGCCCAAGATGCCAACGGCATAGATATCGCTGCTGAACTGGGGTCGCCCAGCCACCTGCTCACTGGGCATATACCCCTGGGTGCCAATGGAGATGGTGTGGCTGAGGCCAGAGCGCAGGGCGGTGGCCTGGGCGCTCACCTGCTTCACCGCGCCAAAGTCAATCAGCACGAGGCGGCGATCGCTGGCGCGGCGAATCAAATTCGAGGGCTTGATGTCGCGATGGATGACGCCGTGGGAATGAACAAAAGCCAAAATTCCTAGCAGATCGCCCAGGAAGGCGGCAACCTGGGCCTCAGTCCAAGGGGTTCCTAGTTCCTCCGCTAGGGAGTGACCTTCGATCAGCTCCTGGGCCAGGTAAAACTCTTGCCCTTCCTCAAAGTGGGCCAGCAGCCCCGGAATCTGTGGGTGCGTCCCCAGCTTGTAGAGGGTCTGGGCCTCAGTATCAAATAGCCGCCGCGCCGTTTGCAGCTCTTCAGCACTGGTCACCTGGGGTTTGAGCTGCTTTACCACGCAGAGCGGATGCCCCGGCAGGTGCAGGTCTTGGGCGCTAAAGGTTTGGCCAAAACCCCCAGAGCCCAAGGGCTGTACGAGCCGATAGCGGCCCCCCAGCGGTCTAGATTCTGGCGGAAGGTTGGGAAACGAAGCGGTCATAGCCATGGACGAGTGACGTTTGAACTATTAGACGACAGTCTAGCGGGTATCGTTACCCCCCCTAGGGTAGCGCTCAGCGGCATAACCCTAAATATAGCGATGGCCACAGATGCCGACTTGGCCGATTTTAGGGTGACGCACTGAACCATCGGCGGGTTCCCGAGGGAGGCAACGGGGTGACGGCAAAAGAATAAAAGTAGAAGAGCGAAAGGCTAAAAAGGTTCGCTAGCTTGAATCGGAATAGCTTGGCTGTCCCAACCCAGCTTCACTAGCTGTAAGCTTTCAGAACTGCCAGAGCTATAGGAATTCGCCCTAAAATAGGTTCGACAAAGTCATCGGCTCCAAGTTTTGGTTGCAGAACATGGAAATCGACCCCTATGCCTCTCACCACCTCGATGCGGTTATTCGGCTGGCGCTGCGGGCCTGGGCACCCGTTTTTGATTCAATTCAAACCACAATGAATGCCGAGGTGTATCAAGCGTTCTATCCCGATCAGTGGCGGGGGAGTCAGCAAAAGGCTGTCGAGGATGTCTGCGCTGGAGAAGACACCCATGTGTGGGTTGCTAGGGAAGCAGACTCTGTTGTGGGGTTTGTCGCCGTCAAGCTGCACCCGGCAGACAGTATGGGTGAGATCTATATGGTTGCCGTCGATCCAAATTTTCAGGGTCGCGGCATTGGCAGCACTCTGACAAACTTTGCCCTGGACTGGATGAAAGAGGCTGGCATGGCGATCGCGATGGTTGAGACCGGTGGTGATCCTGGCCATGCCCCAGCCCGACATACTTACGAAAAGGCAGGCTTTGATCTGTGGCCAGTCGCTAGATACTTCAAAAAGCTCTAGTGCGATCGCCGCCACTCCGGCCGGCACCATGCCCACGCTTTGGGCCAAGCGGATTCTCTATAGAAGCCGTTTCCCTGACCCAGCCCCTACTCCAACGACTCGCGATACCGCGCCAGCAGGGGCTGCAGAAAGTCATAGCCATCGACGCCAATCACGGCGAGGAACTGGCGACGGTGGTCGGCGAGAATGCCCTCAAAGGTCTCTGGCCCCAGTTGCCCATAGAGAATGCTGAGCAGAGCCGCAGGCTGCCGCCATTCTGGGGAGTCGATTTGGTGGTGTAGATACATGCCGAGGCAGCCGGTGAGCACCGCTTGTTCGAGGTTGCCGTCGCCTTGGTAAGCAGCGGCGAGGTGGGCAAAATTGGAGGCCATTAGAAAGCGATCGCCGATCGCCTGCGCCACCTGAAGCCCTTGCTGGAGAGACTCGATCGCATCCCGATATTGCCCGAGCTTGAGCTGGGCGATGCCGAGACTGTTGGCGCAGAGGGCCTGGCTGGGGCGATCGCCCACCTGCTCCGACAGAGCTAGCCCCTGCTCTAGGTAGCTGAGCACGGTTTCGTACTGTTCGGCTTCCAATAGCTGAGATTGGCCCTGGGCAACCTGGCTGTAGCCCACGTTGGCCAGGGCGTTAGCCTGACCAATGCGATCGCCGCTCTGGCGGGCCAAAATCAGCGCCCGCTGGCTGTGACCCTGGGCGGCCTCAAAGTCTTGCTGGGCCACCGAGGTGCGACTGAGATGGTTGAGACTGGCGATTTCGCAAGGCACATCGTGGGCCTCGCGGGCCACCTCCAGGGCCTGCTGGTGAAAGCGCTGGGCCTGGCTATAGTTGCCCAGCGCCCGCTGTGAATAGCCCAGCAGGGTGAGAATGCGGGCTTTTACCGCTGTGTTGGGCACGGCCTGCAGGGGCTGATCGAGATACTCCAGCAGGGCGCGGAGGGGTTCCCCAGATAAAGCGGTAAATAGACCGCCGTAGAGTGGGAAATAGCTCTGGTTAGCAAACTGCCGCAGCCCCTGGAGCGCCAGCTGAAACGAGCCCGTCGACAGAATGCGCTGCCCCTGCTGGCCCAGACGGTCAGAGATCTGCCCCCAGACCACGGCAAAGGTGAGAAAGGTCGCGATCGACAGCCGCTTGCCAGATTGGGGGTCGTAGGGCTGGCGATCGAACCAGTTCACCAGGGCCAGCTGCAGGCGCTGCAAAACCACCCCCCAGGCAATCCAGTCGGTCACGGCTAGGGGAGCCGTCACGCCAGCGGCAGTGACCGTTTGATGCTGAGCTAGATCAACAAACAGGCGTTTTAGCGCCAGGTTATTCACAATTTTGCCCCAGTACTGCCACGGGCCAGACTGCTCGCCAGGCTCACTAAAGCCCAGCTGCTGGCCCTGGGCATAGATCCACCCCACGACGTCGCCTTCGAGCTGCTGCCAAGCGGCCAGCCCCTGGTCAAGCCCATCAGCTAGGGTGGCCAGGGCAGGGGCAGTCTCGGCAGCCGAGACCGATTCGGACGGCACAGGAGCCTGCTTAAGCGCCCGCACCAGCTGCCCCAGCTGTTCTCGAGAGAGGGGCTGATCGCGGTTGGGGTCAAGGGCAGCGAGGAGGCGAGACAGCCGGTCTTCGGGCGGTGCGTTGAGAATTTCGGCTTCTACGCCGGTCAGCACCGCCGTGGCTTGGTTGTCGGCCTGCCAGCGCTCCCATTCACCCTGAATAGTGCGGAGGGCACGCTGTTGGCGCAGCGCTTTGGCCTGCTTAAATTCGTCACTGCCGGGGGCCAGGTCGGGCTCTAGAGCTGCCAGCGTCGTGGCCAAGGCCCGCTCAAACAGTTCGCCACCGCCTGGCTCGATGCCCGCTTGCAGCATGCGGTAGACCTGCTGTTTTGACTGAATTCTGCCCTTGAGGGTAGCGGCCACTATGTCATCAATGAGGGCCTGGTAGGGTTGAGCCATAGATCGCCATGCCGTTAAAACTGTGGAGGAGCCGTTGCCCAAGTGTGCCACAGATTTTTCTGAGATTCAGCCCGCTAGCGGTAGAGTGCCATAGCCGGTGAAGCCTGGGCTAGGACAGCCTAAAACGCCAGGATTCAGGGCCCATCGAGTATTTTTTCGTTTTTCGCTCTTCTACTTTCTTTTTTGCCACAAGGAAACAAAGCCCGGCGAAATCCTAGGGTAAGGTAGCCTGGGAAAAGCGCATTCAATTCCCTTAAAGCTATGGGCGGGGTTCCGTGGAGCACGACCCACGCCGGGGTGCATCGGCTGCTGAAAGTTCGTCCGCTGCTGCCTCGGGGGGCGACAGGGTTATTGGCGGTGTCGGGTGGGCAAGATTCGGTGTGCCTGCTCAAACTGCTGGTCGATCTGCGGCCCAAGTGGAGCTGGCAGCTGCGGGCGGTGCACTGCGATCACCGCTGGCGGCCCGACTCGGCGGCCAACGCCAATTTTGTGCGGCAGCTCTGCGAAGGCTGGGGCGTTCCCTGTGAGGTGGTTACCGCCGATGCCGACTATGCTACCGAGGCCCAGGCTCGGCATTGGCGATATCGGGTATTTGAAGATTTGGCCAGACAAGCACGCTGTAGCCACGTGGTAACGGGGCATACGGCAAGCGATCGCACCGAAACCCTGCTCTACAACCTGCTGCGGGGAAGCGGCACCGATGGTCTCCAGGCCCTGGCCTGGCAGCGGCCCCTCTCCCAAGACAGCCCCGTTGCCGTGGTGCGCCCCCTGCTCGGGCTGACGCGCCAGCAGACCGCAGAGTTCTGCCGCCAGTTTGACCTGCCCAT
This sequence comes from Nodosilinea sp. FACHB-141, assembly GCF_014696135.1. Lineage (NCBI taxonomy): Bacteria > Bacillati > Cyanobacteriota > Cyanophyceae > Nodosilineales > Nodosilineaceae > Nodosilinea > Nodosilinea sp. FACHB-141. The sequence continues at coordinate 44,038 of NZ_JACJPP010000004.1, forward strand.
CTGGCCCGATGCCACCAACCAAGACACCGGCTATGCCCGCAACCGCATTCGCCTAGAGCTATTGCCCTACCTGCAACAGCACTTCAACCCTGGGGTAGACGTGACTTTGGCCCAGACAGCGGAGCTGCTCACCGCTGAGGTCGAGCTGCTAGAGGCGATGGCAGGCGAGTTATATGGGTCATCGGTCTCATCCCCAGATGGGGATAGCGAAGTGTGGAAAATTCAGCGATCGCCCCTCAAAACCGCGCCGTTGGCCCTCCAGCGGCGGGTGCTGCGGCGGCTGCTTCAGCAGGTAACTCTAGCCCAAATCAGCTTTGAGCATGTCGAGAAACTCGTCGCCCTGCTCGCCGCCCCCCAGGGCAGCCAGAGCGATCCCTTCCCCGGTGGGCTAGTTGCTGTGGTAGACGGCGACTGGCTGGTGCTAAAGGCATCCCATGCTATGTGAGGCGGCATGGGATGGCGAAGGTTCTAGAATGGCAGTAGTTCTATTTACCCTGTCTGCGTGGGCTAACCCATGACCTTACCCCCCGCACTACGCTATCGCTTGGTACGCCTGCAATCCTTGGGGCGATCGCTCAATCGCCCTACTGTGTGGGGCGGTCTTGGCCTGCTGGGTCTGCTAGCCGTGGCCGTACCCCAGTACTTGCGCAACCCCGAGTGGCGCAGTCAGTACAACCCCGCCGTTGACAGCGCCGCCGTTGACCCCAGCACCAACGTGGGCAACTTATCTAACGACGATTTGGCCGACCTGGCCGAAATCGACAATCTGGCCGTGTTACTCGACCAGATTCAGCCCACTACAGCTACGGCTTTAGAGGGGGAGGAGGCGCGATCGCCCAACACCGATGCCCTGGCGCTGCCCACCGCTACAGAGGAGCAGCAGGCCCCCACTAGCCCCTTTGCCAACTATTTAGAGCGCAGCCGCTTTCGGTTTAGCCCCTCAGCCAGCGGCGGCGAAGCCAATCTGGATACCGCCCGATCGCTTGACCCTTCGTCAGCCGATCCGACAGCGTCTGGCGAGGGCGCACCACAACCCAGCGCCTTGCAACAAGCACTTAATCAGCGCCGTGCCGACACCGCTCCTGCCGCTGAGACAGCATCTGAGGAGCGCAATCCGGTAGCTGAAGCTGCCCCTACCGACAATCTCACGCCCTCGCCCTGGATGGTCGAAGGCAGCCTGCCTGGAGTAGATCAGCGGTTTATTCGCACGACCCCGCAGATGTCGCCACCGCCGGGGACAACAGGTTATACATTGCCGCCAACGCTAGCGCCTAGCCCAGCAGCAGTCGCCCCAGCGGCTCCAGTAGCGCCAGCTGCGCTCAACTTAAACCTTGGGGCTCCAGCCGCCACGCCCTCTGCGGAGGTAACGGCGCAGCCTACGTCTGGTGTGCCAAGCAATGTCCCTAGCTCCACTCTTCAACCAGAACCTGCTCCCTTTTCCGCCCCGAGGCCACCCGGCGTTTACACCGGAAACGGCTATATCAACACGTTCTCAGACCCAAGCGGGCCAGCAAATTAGGCAAAGGCGACAGCCTGCTTAACCCTTTCAGGCGGTTCACTCGGAAGTTCAACGGTGAAATACGCACTAAAGCATACTGACACGGCTTATTTCTCGCTACAAAAAGAGGATGACTAGGCCTTTGCCCAGTCATCCTCCTAAGAATTTCAAACAATGGCGGCTCTAGTCAGCGTTTGACTCTGGGTAGGGGTCACTCAGTTGCTCAGTCTCTGGGCAATCTTCAGAGACATTAATCTCGACATCGCCTCGGGGGACGGCGGCGAGGCGCTTGGTGACTGCGCCGATGCTCTCTAGGCGCACCATTTCTTCCCAAGAGCAAATCTCGTCTTCTTCCTCAGTTTCGTAGCGAAAGGTGACCAGATCGCCTTCAATGTCTAAAATCTTCGCCCGCTCAATCCAACGCTGTTGATCCCGGAGAAAAATCCACACATCTTGACCATCACAACAGAGTTGATAGATCTTGCGGTGTAGCATAATCGCGGCTCCTTCACAGGTAACATCAACGCTCATATCGCTTCACTAGCGGAGGGGAGCGTTCACCCAGCTGAAACGAGGTTGCCCTACATCATAGGCCTTGCTTTGCCACGTGGTTGTGCACTCGCTCTGGCTAAACTACGCATCAGCAGTTTGGGTAGATGACCAGCAGCTACGGGTCGTAGCTAATCCTGGTTCTGTACCTTAACATTCCCCGAGGCATTCATTCTTCTCATATCAGTGAAGCGAAGACTGTAGTGTAACAAGCCTTACGTTCGCTTGCCCACAGGGGGCTGGGGCCGAGCGCTATAGTGAGAAATTAGCCCTATTCTCGGTCTTGCCCTATGCTGCTGCACCTCTGCACCTGGCCCGAAGTTGAGGCCTACCTGACTCAATCGTCGGGCATTATTTTGCCGATTGGCTCTACGGAGCAGCACGGCCCTACTGGCCTGATTGGCACGGACGCCATCTGCGCCGAGGTGGTGGCCAAGGGTGTAGGAGAAGCCGCCAACGCCCTGGTTGGCCCCACCATCAATGTCGGTATGGCGCTGCATCACACGGCCTTTCCCGGCTCTATGACCCTGCGCCCCAGCACGCTCATTGCCGTCATTTTGGACTACCTTACGCCCCTGGTGCGCCACGGCTTTACTCGGTTCTTTTTTGTCAACGGCCACGGCGGCAATATTGCCACCCTCAAGGCGGCCTTTGCTGAAGCCTACACTGCCCTAGCCCATGAGCAAATTCCTAATGCCGAGCGGGTGCGCTGCAAGACGGCCAACTGGTTTATGGCGCGATCGGTCTACACCCTGGCGAAGGAACTCTATGGCGACCAAGAAGGCTCCCACGCTACACCCAGCGAGGTGGCCCTAACTCAGTACGCTTACCCCGATTTCATTAAGCAGGCACCACTGGAGCCGCAGGTGGCTCCGTCGGGCCACGCGATCTACAGCCCGACGGACTTTCGCCTGCGCTACCCCGATGGCCGCATGGGCTCAAACCCGGCGCTGGCTACTCCCGAGCATGGGCAGCAGCTCTATGAGGCCGCGGTGAAAGAACTTACTAGCGACTATCTGGCGTTTTTGGCGGCAGAGTGAGGCTGTTAGCGAGTGATATAGCATTGCAGGGCGCGGCTGACCTTGGCCAATCGATACCTCAAAATGCGTAATGCATTTCTGATAAATACAATAGTGGCATCGATAACACTAGAGGTTTAAGGCTCTGGCATCTGCCATTTGGGGTTGATCAAGCTGGTCATCACGTGGTCTTGCCACTGGCCGTTGATAAATAGGTAGTCGCGGGCAATGCCCTCGATCTGAAAGCCCAATCGCTTGAGCACGCTGGCGCTGCGGTGGTTGTGGGGCATATAGTTGGCCATCACCCGGTGCAGATTGAGATTGTCAAAGGCGTAAGCAACGATCGCTTTGCCAGCCTCGGTCATATAGCCCTGGCCCTGATGCTCGGCAGAGAGACCATAGCCCAAGGTAGCCCCCTGAAACGCGCCGCGAATGATGGTGTTGAGATTGATGGTGCCCATCACTTGGCTCGGCTCAGTGCGAGAAAAGATAAACAGCTTCACCGCCTGACCGGCGTAGAAATCGTTGCGGCGGGCATTCAGCACATTTCGCCAGAAGTCTGGGGTGTAAAAGTCGTCTGGCCGCTGGGGCTCAAAGGGTTGTAGATAGTCGCTGTTGTCGTGGTAGTAGCGCAAAATCTCGGCAATGTCGCTGGGTTTGCCAAGCCGCAGCCGCAGCCGTGAGGTGTTGAGCGTGGGCTCTTGAGTGATCATTGATGCCCATAGTAGTGGCCCACCGAGGTTTGAGCTAAGCAATGGAGTGCCATCCTGCGGTGAGAGGAGCATTGCTATGGTGCCATAGGAGGGGGTGGGGGAGACGGGGAAGTGAGGGAGGTGAGGAAGATGGGGGCGGCATAGGGGCGGGTAGGCTTTTTCGGTATAGTAGGGGTCTGCAAAATCGAGGATGGAGAGCTATGGCGCGCCTGGCACTGTTGAGCGTATCGGATAAAACCGGGCTGGTGGAATTAGCCAAAACTTTGGTAGAAGAGTTTGGCTTTAACCTAGTCAGCAGCGGCGGTACGGCGAAGGCGATCGCAGCGGCAGGCCTCCCCGTCACCAAAGTCTCTGACTACACCGGCTCACCCGAAATCCTTGGCGGACGGGTCAAGACGCTGCACCCCAAAATCCACGGCGGCATTTTGGCGCGGCAAGACCTGGCCGAAGACCAAAAGGATTTGGCTGACAACGGCATTCGTCCGCTGGATCTGGTGGTGGTGAACCTCTACCCTTTTGAGCAGACGATCGCAAAAGAAGGCGTGACCATGGCCGATGCGATCGAGAATATCGACATCGGCGGGCCAGCCATGCTGCGGGCGGCCGCCAAAAACCACGCCCACCTGACCGTGCTATGCAGTGCCGAGCAGTATGAGCCTTATCTGGAGGCGCTACGCGCTAGCGATGGCCAGGTGCCGCTAGAGTTTCGCCAAGAGTGTGCGCGGGCGGCGTTTTGGCACACGGCCAGCTACGACCAGGCGATCGCTACCTACCTCACCGCATCCACTAGCGAACCAGATACCCTACCTCAGCAGTGGGCCATGACGGGTCGCCAGCAGGCGACATTGCGCTACGGCGAGAATCCTCACCAGACCGCTGCCTGGTATCGCACGGGTTCCACTCCCACTGGGTGGGCTGGGGCCGAGCAGCTCCAGGGCAAAGAGCTGAGCTACAACAATCTGGTAGATCTCGAGGCAGCGCGGCGGATTATTGCCGAGTTCCCCAGCGATCGCCCCGCCGCCGCCGTGCTCAAGCACACCAACCCCTGCGGTGTGGGGATGGGCGATACGCTAGCTAGCGCCTACCGCCGCGCCTACGATGCCGACGATGTCTCGGCCTTTGGCGGCATTGTGGTGCTCAATCGCCCCATCGATGCCGACACCGCCGAGCAGCTGACGGGTACGTTTTTAGAGTGCATTGTGGCTCCGGGGTGCGATCGCGCCGCCCAAGACATCCTCGCCAAAAAGCAAAACCTGCGAGTGCTGGTGCTAGAGGATCTACTGACCGGGCCAACCCAGGTGGTGAATGCGATCGCAGGCGGCTTCTTGCTCCAGGCTCCCGACACCTACCGCGACGACCCCGCTACCTGGCAGATTGTTACGGAGGCCAAGCCCACCGAGGCCGAGCTGGCCGAAATGCTGTTTGCTTGGCGGGTGGTGAAGCATGTGAAATCGAATGCGATCGTGGTCACCCACCAGCAGCAAACCCTTGGCATTGGAGCTGGGCAGATGAACCGCGTCGGCTCTGTCAGCATCGCCCTAGCCCAGGCCGGTGCAAAAGCCCAGGGCGCGGTGCTAGCCAGCGATGGCTTCTTTCCCTTCGACGACTCGGTTCGCACCGCCGCCGCTGCGGGCATTCGCGCTGTGGTGCAGCCCGGCGGCAGCCGCCGCGACGACGACTCGATCAAAGCGGCCAACGAGCTGGGCCTGATTATGGCCATGACCGGCATACGGCATTTCCTGCATTAAAAAATTGTCCAGTGGTGCATCGCTGCTTGGATGCACCCTGCTCAGAAGAATGGAGCTACCCTAGACCTTATTGCTGCCCAGCCCTCAGTAGCGTAGTACCGATGCAGATTTTATCTATCAACAGCGGTCGACCCGAAACTATAACCATTGGGCAACGGGTCGCTACCACAGGCATTTTTAAGACACCGATCGCAGGGCAGGTTCACGTCAGTACCCAAGGGTTGGTAGGAGATACGATAGCCGATACCGCTCACCACGGGGGCATAGACCAGGCCGTTTATCTCTACAGCGCCGAAGACTACGCTTGGTGGGAGGCTAAGCTACAGCGCCCGATTCCCTTTGGTACTTTTGGTGAAAACCTCACACTCTCAAGCTTTGGGCCTCAACCACTCCGGGCTGGCGATCGCATCGCGATCAACGCCGTCTTGCTTGAAGTCACCTTCCCGCGCATTCCATGCTCCACCCTCGCAGCCCGGATGAGTGACGCCACTTTCGTCCAGCAGTTTATCCAGGCCCGGCGACCGGGAGCCTACACCCGAGTGTTATCAACCGGCGATCTACAGGTAAACGATCCAGTCACCATGGAGTATGCTTCCCCCGGCTTTCCGACCCTGACAGAACTATCTGACCTGTGGCATGACAGGGATCGCCACCCCGATCTGCTTCGCAAAGGGCTCAACGCCCCGATTGCAGAACGGTTCAAAGCAATCTTTCAGCAGTGGCTAGAGCGGGGCTCAACGCCTTCTGATTCTGTGGCACATGAGGACTAAACCCCAGTCGCGTCATTGGGCCCGCTCAAACCTGCTCGTCTACTTTTGAGCGATATCCGATTCAGCGGCGGGCTCTTCAGGAACCGGGTCGTAGCCGCCGGGATGAAAGGGGTGACAGCGCGTAATCCGTCGAGCCGCTAGCCAGCTCCCCTTCGCCGGGCCAAACCGCTCGATCGCCGTCAGCGCGTACTGAGAGCAGGTCGGGTTAAACCGACAAGTGGGCGGAAACAGCGGCGACAGCAGCCGTCGATAGCCATGGATGAGGAGCAGCAAAACTTGCTTCATAGCCCCATTTTAGCGAGCTTGGGTGCAGGGTTCACGGTGCAAGGTACAGAGCCGAAGAGGGACCTTATACCCAAAACCTTGAACCCTTACACCCTCTAATAATCCAACATCAGCGTGTTGTAGTCTTGCGGAGCCTGGCGGCTGTTGCGTTCGGGCAAATACACGTTGGTGCTAGGGGCAAAGTTTAGCCCTTGGGGCCTGGGGGCAGCAGCAGGCTGGGTGGGCTGGCGCAGAGTGGTGGCTTTGGCGTCGAGCCCTGCGGTTGCCTGCTCAATCTCAGCGAGGCGATCGCATAGCTGCTGACGGCGACCGTCAATGTACTCTAGCTCCTGCTCAAGGCGCGTCTTCTCGACGGTGAGCTTGTACATATCGAGATACTGGGCGGCCTCAGTGGCCGGGCGCGGCATCGTGCTGATCTTAGGAAAACTTCGGCGGGGGGCGCGTTTGATGCTCATAAGCTATCCGAGGGCTGACCTAGAGTTCACAGCGTTAGCTTGCCCACCTAGGCAAACGAATTCCCAGCGGCGCACGATTTGTAGCAATGGGTCACGCTTGGGCTAGAACGCGGGCCAGGGCGTAGACCACATCTACACCCACGTTATCGCCTTCTTTATTGGTGGCGGCAGCGATGGTGGCGGAGCGACCGGCTAGGGCCGAAAAGTGAAAAGCTGCGATCGAGTAGCCTGGCCCGCCACCGTTGTGCCCCGCGACTCGACCATAGGGCGATGCGGTATCCACAAACAGTCCTAGCCCGCAGCCCACATTTTGCAGGGGTGGGTGCGACCCCAAGCTGTGAATCGGCTGAGCCATCTGCTCTACCAGCGTGAGGTCGAGAATATGACCTGTGATTAGAGCATGCATCATCGTGGCCAGCTCTGCCGCCGTAGACACCACCACCCCATGGGAAACCCAACCGGGATGGTACCGCTGCGACATATCCTCAAGCTCGTCGCCAAATATTGACGTATAGCCTGGTGTCAGACCCGTGACATCGTCTAGCGAAGCGGCGACAAATGTACGCTTCAAGCCCAAGGGCACAAAGAATAGCTCGTCTAAATAGCCCTGCATAGATTGCTCGGTGACCTTCTCTAGCAACAGCTTGAGCGCTAAATAGCCAATGTTGGAATAGGACCAGCCTTGGCCAGGGTCAAACAGCAATCCTCGATTAGAGGCCACCTCAAGAAAGGCCTCGGGCGACCAGGGAGCACTGGGGGTTGTTTTTACCGCTTCGTTGTAAGCCGGCAGACCGCCGTAATCGGGCAAGCCGCTGCTATGGCTGAGAATCTGACGCAGGGTAATGGGCGTTGCAACTGGAAAATCTGACCAATAATCTTGAATGGGTGTGTCCAGACCGAGGCATCCTGCGCTAACTTGACGCAGAACCGCCGCCGCAATGAGCGATTTAGTCACGCTGTAGATATAGAAGCTGGCGTCGGTGGAGAGCGGTATCGTCTGGCTCAGGTCTTGATGCCCTACGCCCATAGCGAGCGAGGGCTTGCCTTCTATACAAATGGCGATCGCCGCCCCCGGCATTTGAGCCTGAACCAGCGTTTGTTCAACCGCTTCTTTAAGCGCCACTTGCATGCCTTGATCCATACAATTCAAGCTCAATGTTTTGACAGACGTCTCGAATGGTTTGCCGCAGCCACAGATTGGCTGCATCGCGATCGCTGAGTTTGCTCCAGGCCATCGAGATTACCCAGTGAGGCACATCAAGGGGTAGTTCAAAGACCTGTAGGGGATAGTACTGGAGAAAGTGCTGTTTTAGGCAGGAAGGAATGGCTGCAAGGAGATCAGAAGTAGCGATCGCCGTTGGTAATGCCAACCAGTAGGGCACTGTCAGCGCAACGCGCCGTTGTAGACCTTGCTCAGACAGAATTTGGTCAACAATACCGACGGCATCCCGCCGCAACGTAAAGAGAGCGTGGGGAAATGCAACAAATTTATCTAGGCTAACTTTGTCATTTTCAAGGGCGGGATGATTTAATCGACAGACTCCAAGGAATCGCTCTATCAGCAGGTTTTCTTCAAGAACATGGCTGGGCAAATCCACAAAAGTCCCTAATGCCAAGTCGATGATTTCACCTTCAATCAACTCTACAAATGACTCTTTTTCAACGGTAATCAAGCGTAAGTCAATGTGCGGTGCTTGTTGCTTAAATGCGACTAGCATTTTTGGCAAAATCAAGCTGGCAAAATAGTCAGATGTAGCGAGGGTAAACACCCGTTGCGAACTGAGCGGGGTGAAGGATTGCGGTTCTGCTAAAGTGGCTCGAATGGTATCTAGGGCGGCAGTGATCTGGGGGGCGATCGCCTTCGCCTTCGCGGTAGGCCGCATTTCTCGCCCTACCCGCACGAACAGGTTGTCATTAAAAAGCGATCGCAATCTGCCTAGGCTTGCGCTCATAGCAGGTTGCCCTACATGAAGGCGTTGAGCCGCTGCTGTAACGCTTTTCGAATCATATAGCGCCTCAAAAGCCACCAGCAGGTTGAGGTCGATAGCCCCTAGCTCAATCATTTTCGTTGATGGATTACATCTAAATTATCAATTTGATTTATTTTAGCCCTACCTCTATCGTGGGCTTAAGGCGTAAAGAAAGTAAACCATGAGTGATATAGAATCCCAAAATTTGGCAATTGCCCATCGATTTGTCACTCAATTTTTGGGGAAAGGCAATCTGAGCATCGCAGCGGAACTGCTCGATGAAAACGTGCAGGTGACTACTGGCTTGAAGCCCAGCGGCCCCATCAATGGTATTGAAGAATACACACAGGTGTTTTCTGATTTCTACGCGGCCTTTCCCGATGTGGAACCACTGACTATTGAAGACAGTTTTGCGGCAGGCGATCGCGTTATGGTGCGCTTTAAGTCATTTCAGCAGCATGTGAAAGACTATTTTGGCATTCCCAAGAGCGATCGCGTCATTACCTTTCACGAAACCCACGTCATGCGCATTCTCAACGGCAAGATTGTGGAAAACATTGTCAGCGCTACAAACTTAGAGTTTGAAATGCTGATGGCTCCTGTGTTAGCGCCTTTAATTTTGAACTAACTGTTTAAAGAATGCCACGGCATTTTCTATGAGGATAGCAGTTACCTAAATTAAAAACCGCTCAACTTTGTCGGATAGAATACATGACTATTTGTTGGTTATGCGCCAACATAACCCAACGATATCTGATGCCCGGACTGTATTCCGTTCTGCGTTATAGCTATGGCCCTTCCAGATCTCTATGCCAACACACCCGTTGAGCTAGTTCCAGCCCAATCTCTAGCGACTTTTCCAGTTAATACATTTTTAGAAAACCTGGCGATCGCCCCCAATGGCGATATCTTTGTCACTAGCCACGAAGCTGGAGAAATTTTTAGGCTCGACACCCATCACAACCTCACTCAATATGCCAAGCTTGACGGCAAAGTCACGGGCATTGTTATCACCGGGTCAGACAACCTTTTGGTCAACGGGTGGACTGCAGAGGGTGTGCCATTTATTGCAACGCTAACCCAGGGAACAGTTGAGTCGCTGCAAACTGTCCCCGATGCGGCTTTTCTCAATGGCATCACCGCCATTGCCCCCGACTTATACCTCATGGCCGACTCCTACCGAGGAGCAATTTGGCTCTTTGAATTAGCAACTAAGGCCGTTAAAATTTGGCTAGAGCACCCGCTATTGGCCCGTAGCGACAGCAGCGATCCCTTCCCAGCCGCCAACGGGTTGAAGCGATTTGGAAACAATTTATACGTATCTAACACGCAGCAAAAGCTGCTGCTGCGCATTCCTCTAAGCCATAATTTGGCACCCCAAGAGCCCGAGCTTTTTGTGTCGGGCACTAACATTGATGACTTTGCCTTTGATACCTACGGCAATCTCTATGGGGCAACCCATGTCTACAACAGCGTGCTGCGCATCAAGCCCGATGGCCAAACGACAGTTATCGCTCAGTCTGAGCAGGGGGTCACTGGCTGCACCGCTGTAGCCTTTCACGGCACAGATTTGTACGTTGTCAACAATGGGGGCATGTTTTTACCGCCACCGGGAGGCGTTGAGCCGGCCCAAATCGTGCGGCTTGAGGTAGGCGTTACCGGCGCGCATCCCAATTGGAAGCTACACCATGATTAGTGACCCTCCCGTAACAGTGGATGTAATGCAAAGCGTCAGACCCGGCAAAGACCGTGAGTTTGAGACTTTATTAGAGAAAATCATCGGCACCGCCAGCACCTTTGAAGGTTATTTAGGCTCCTCGGTCTTTCGACCTAATGAACAAAATCCGTCGGAATATCGCATCATTTTCAAGTTTGATCGGCTAGAAAACTTGAAGCATTGGGAAAACTCCACCGCTCGCCAAAAGTTTTTAAGCGTAGCCAAAAAACTCACAGTTGATGATGGCACATTTTCAATTATTACTGGCCTAGAAACCTGGTTTACGCTACCTGCGAAACCAGGCGTGAAGCCTCCCGCCCGTTACAAGATGGTTCTGGTTTCTGGAGTGGCTATTTTTGCCATCAACCAGGTGCTGGTGTTGCTGCCTAAAGCCTGGTTAGCACCATTTCCTCCGCTGGTGCAGTTACTAATTTTAGTGTTTATTACAACGGCGCTAATGACCTATGTGGTCATGCCTAGACTGACCAAGTTACTAGCTAGTTGGCTCTATCCCCAGCTTTAGTTACCCACCCAACCAGGAGAAAAGTTATGGCAAAGTTGTGCGTCATTGTAGGTATGGGTGAAGGCAACGGCATGGCGATCGCCCGCAAGTTTGCTAGCGAAGGTTTTGCGATCGCCATGGTCGCCCGCAACGAAGCCAAGCTGAAAGGCTACCAAGCCACCTTAGAAACCGAAGGCATTACCGCCCACTATTTCTTAGCTGACGCAGGGGATGATGCCGCGCTGACCGCTGCTTTTGCCGCGATTCAAACACAGTTGGGCACGCCAGAGGTACTAATCTACAACGCCGCCGTGCCCCGCATGGAAAGCGTGTTGCAAACCAGCTACGACACCTTGGTCAACGACTTTAAAGCCAATGTAGCGGGGGCGATCGCCTGCGTCCAGGCCATCCTCCCCGCTATGGAGGCTGAGCAAAAAGGCACGCTGCTGTTCACGGGCGGCGGGTTCGCCCTCTACCCCGACCCCAACTTTGTTTCTCTTTCCCTAGGCAAAGCGGGCATTCGGGTGCTGGCCAGCACGCTCCACGCTGCGCTGAAGGATTCGCCAATTAAAGTCGGTACTGTCACCATCTGCGGCACAGTCAACGGCAATGACCCCAAGTACAGCAGCGACCTGATCGCTGAAGAATACTGGAAGCTCCACATCGCTGAAAATGGGGAGTACGAAACGATCTATTGATCTAACATCTAGCCCATCTACACCCCAATACCTGGGGTGGTGGATGGGCTAGATCTGTATTTGTGGCGGCGATCGCAGACCCCCTACCAGCCTAAAGCTGGCCAAAGCCCTTCTTTTTCTTCTGAGCTTTTTGCTTCTTGTTGCTGGGGGCACGGAATCCTGGCTGAGGTCCACCGCCCATGCCCGGTAGCCCCGGCATACCGCCGCCCATACCCGGCATACCGCCACCCATGCCTGGCATACCGCCCATACCAGGGAAGCCGCCGCCCCGACCCATCTGCTGCATCATGGTGCGCATTTTGGTGAAGTCGCTGACCAGCTTGCCCACGTCTTTTTCTTGATGGCCCGAGCCTTTAGCAATGCGGCGGCGGCGGCTGGGGGAGCTAGAGAGCAAGTTGGGCTGCTTGCGCTCCTGGGTGGTCATGGAATTGATCATGGCTTCGCAGCGCTTGAGCTGAGCCTCACCCTGTTCCAGCATGTCTCCAGTAATCTGCTTGCCCATACCTGGGATTAGCTTCATAATGCCGCCCAGCGAGCCCATGCTCTTCATAAAGCGCATCTGCTTGAGAAAGTCGTCGAAGTCAAACTCGGCTTCGAGAATTTTCTGCGTCAGCTTTTCGGCATCGGCGATATCAACAGCTTCCTGAGCTTTTTCGACCAGGGTGAGCACGTCACCCATGCCGAGAATGCGGGAGGCCATGCGATCGGGGTAGAAGGGTTGCAGAGCCTCTACCTTTTCGCCCACACCAATGAACTTGATCGGCTGGCCCGAAATTTGCCGCACCGACAGGGCCGCACCACCGCGGGCATCGCCGTCCATTTTAGTGAGAATGGCCCCAGTAATGCCGATCTCGTCGTGAAAGGTGCGGGTGAGGTTGGCAGCTTCCTGGCCGGTCATGGCGTCGACCACCAGCAGCACTTCGTCGGGCTGAATGGCCGTTTTGATGTCGGCCAGTTCGGCCATCATTTTGGGGTCGATCTGCAAACGACCTGCGGTGTCGACAATGACGGTGTCAACGCCATCGGCTTTGGCTTTCTCAATGCCCTGGCGAGCGATATCCACTGGGTTGGCATCGGTGCCCAGCTCAAACACGGGCACGTCGATCTGCTTGCCGAGGGTAACCAGCTGATCGATCGCCGCAGGGCGATAGACGTCGGTGGCCACCAGCAGGGTACTGCGATTTTCTTTGCGCAGGTGCAGGGCTAGCTTGGCAGTGGCAGTGGTTTTACCCGTACCCTGAAGGCCTGCCATCAGCACCACGGTGGGCTTGGTCGGGGAGTCGGCCAGAGGGGCGTTGGTGTCGCCCATGAGCCGGATGAGTTCGTCGTTCACCACTTTGATGAACTGCTGGTCGGGGCTTACCCCTTTGACCACCTCAATGCCCAAGGCGTTTTCTTTGACCTGGGCGATAAAGTCTTTGATCACCTGGAGGTTGACATCGGCCTCTAGCAGGGCGCGGCGCACCTCGCGCAGGGCGCTGTCGATGTTGGACTCGCTGATTTTGTCCTGACCACGCAGGCTTTTCCAGGCAGACTCAAGGCGATCGGACAGGGCTTCAAACATGGTTTAACGAAGAGAATAATCCTGGGGCGGAAATTCTATTCTAAGGGGTGAAGGCCCTAACCAGGAGCGCAGCTAGCCCAGCTGGGAATGACGCACCGCGATTGGGTACCATAAACATAAACGGAAAACTCAGCCCAGGTGAGCTGACACAAATACTAGGCTGGTGTTGCGCCACAAGGGTAGGGTTTATCCCATCTCTAAAAACTCCTAGGATTCCGCAAAGATGTCAGGGCTGCTGCGGAATTCTCCTGGGTTGCTTTGTAAGACTTTTGAAGGGTACATCAAGAGCAACTATGGCAAACGAATCGTCTCGCTGCATCGATACTGATCGAATAGCTGCCCCTGAGGGGGGACTACTGATAGATATCTCATATAGTCTGGGCGATCGCGATGAATGCGGCCAGGAGGGTGAGACCCCTGATCAAATGATGGCTCAACCAACCTTGCCCTGGCTAGAGCTGATTCAGAACTACAGCCACTTTGCCATGGCGGTGGTGGATGTAGCTACGGCGATCGGCACCCCCACCCCAGCCTATCCGGTGCTGTTTGCCAACCGATACTTTTGCCGGCTGTCGGGCATTTGTTCTGAGGGGAGGCACCTCGACCTCAGCTTTTTTGACCGGCTCTCAGCAGCGGATCAAAAGGGGCTACGGGAGCAGTTTCGACGGCATTTCTTAAATGCGGTGCTGCGCTATGCCTATGGGTCAGACGACTTAGTTTCACAGCGGCTGCTCGACGAGCCGCTGGTGGTGTCGCTGGCCGACTCTGAAACCGGCGAAACCCGCCAGATTGAGCTCCGGCTGCGCACGGCAACGGGGGGCTTGCAGATAACGGCGATCGCCCCCGAGCTTCAGGCTTGCCTAGCAGACTGCTGGCCTGTGGCCCCCAGCCGCGAGCAGGTAACTACTCAGCTGCTCAGCCAAGAACCCGCCTTTAGACAGCTGATTGCGGCCCTTAAGCCGGGCCAGTACAGCGCTAGCGGCCAGATTTTAATCGAGGGCATCGACGTCACCGAGCAGGAGACCTCCAAGGCGCTGATTGAACTGCTGGTGGGTCACGAGTCAGTGCTGGGAACCCGCCGCTTTGAGCAGGCTAACGAGTTGATGAAGCAGCTGTTTAGCGCTACCGACAGCTTTTTGCTGAGCGCCGAGAATAGCCAGGCCCAGCTCTTTACCCAGCTCAATCAACCCGAGTGGCAGACTGCCAACTACGCGATCGCAGAGTTGCAGGGATCAGTCTTTTTGCGGGCAACCGATCGCCGTGAGGTGGTCAACGTGTCCGACCTTAGCCTCGACTGCACTACGGCCTGCGAGGCCGCGATGCTAAATCAGGGGGTGCGATCGCTGCTGCTGATCCCGTTAGTGATGCGCACCGCTCGACTGGGCGACAGCACGGCCCAGATGGTGGGTCTCGTCGGTCTCACCAGTCCCAGACCCTACGCCTTTGACCAGGCCGATTGCAGTCGCGCCACAACGCTGATTCCAGCGCTGACGGCGGCTATGCGCCACAGTGTGCAAGACCGCTTCACCAACATTCACCCCTCGGTGCGGTGGCGGTTTGAGCAAGAGGCCGAGCGCCTGAGCCTGGGGCTGCCCCCCGCCCAGATTGTCTTTGAGAATGTCTATCCGCTCTACGGCATCTCTGATATTCGCGGCTCGTCTGACGAGCGCAACCGGACGATTCAAAAAGATCTGCTAACCCAGTTTCGCCTCGCCCTGGCCGTAGTGGAAGCGGCGGGCCGGGCCGTCAACAATGCTCTGGTGGGGCAGCTGGCCCTCGATCTGGCCGACCACATTGCCTGGCTAGAGAAAGGGGTAACGGTCGATTCTGAAGTGACGTTGCTGCGCTATCTGCAAGGGGAAGTGGAGGTGCATTTTGCCTACTTTGCCCAACACAGCCCCGAGGCCGAGGCCGCGATCGCTCAGTACAAAGCCGCCATCGACCCCAACCATGGCTGCGTCTATGCCGCCCGCGCCCTGTATGACGAAACCATTGGCCACATCAACGGGCTGCTGCGCGATACCTGGACCCAGTGGCAGCAGTCGATGCAGGCGATTACCCCCCACTACTGCGATCTGGAGGCCACCGACGGCATTGACCACATGATCTACACCGGTCGGGCCATCGACCCCAACTTCACCGAGTTTCAGCTGAAGTCGCTGCGCTACGAGCAGCTGCGGGCGGTGTGCGACTGCGCTCGCAAGGGGTTTTTGCTCAAAGCCGCCTACGACACCGACATGACTATCACTCACCTGGTGCTGGTGCAGGGCTACACGGTGGATATCGTCCACGACGAATCGACTGAGCGCCTGTTTGATGTGCGGGGCACCCGCGACACCCGCTACGAAATTGTCAAAAAACGCATTGACAAGGCCCGCGATGCGGAAAAGGGCGATCGCATTACCCAGCCCGGCATGCTGACGGTGGTCTATTCGACTAGCGAAGAGTGGCAGGAGTATGAGCGCTACCTGCGCTACCTCCACCGCGAGGGCATTGTGGCAGGCGACATTGAGCAGGGCACGGTAGAACCGCTCCAGGGAGTCAGCGGCCTCAAGTTTGCTCGGGTAAGGGTGAACCCTGAGTAGGGGCAGCTGCCGTAGAAATAGGCCCCAAAAGGAACCGGGTGCCTGAGAACCGTCCATTCAGGCGTTGGACAACTCAACAGGCACCCGGTTCCTATCAGTCTTGATTTAGCGGCTGCGTTGCAGACCGGGAGGTAGGCCACGGTCACTATCAGCCTGGCGTTGAAGGCCGCGGGGCAGGCCGCGATCGCTATCGACCTGGCGTTGCAGACCCGGAGGTAAATTTTGATCTTCTGCGGTGGTGGTGACTACAGCAGTCTCAGACTCAGGGGTCTCACCTTCAAGCGGTTCGACGAGAACGGACTCGACAGTTTCGAGCGTGACCTCGGAGGTTTCTACCGTAACGGCGGGGGATTCTACCTGGGGTACCACCTCTTGCACTGCAGATACGTTGGGCTGAGGACGCTGCCCTTGCCCTTGTCCAGGGCGGGCGTCTGCGGCGGTGGCGGCTAGGGCAGCGGTGGCCAAAATGCTGAGGGTAGCTAGGGCAAGTTGCGATCGCAGGCTCATAGTGGTCATCCTTGGGTCAACAACGAGGGAGCAGCACGCCCAATTCCGTGTGAGCCACTGCCTTTATGTATCCAAGGTAACCGTGGGGGGTCGAACCCCTCATCTGTAGATACACCCATCTCCGTCGCAAAGGGGATAAACCGAGTCGTAGCGCGCCTGGCGTTTACCAAACAGCTCGTAGCGGCGATCGCGCACCACGGCATAGATTGAGTCGCCCACCGCCTTGGCTCCAGGCAGCGCTCGATAGGCTTGGATAAAGGGGTTGCTCAAAGGCAGCAGCCGGCCAATTTCTTCGGCGGCATCACTGCCCTGCCAGCGGCGCTCAGGGGCCTGCTTATCAATCACAATCATGCCGGCTTCGCAGTCTTGAGAAGTAATGCCGTAGCGAGCTAGAGTGGCCTCGTCCTGCATGGGCACGTACTGAAACTGGGTGCCCTGATCGAGCGACTCCAGCAGCTGCACTAGACTGACGCAGAGGTTACAGTTACCGTCATAAATCACACAGTACATAGTAGTATTGCTGCTGATGGGTCGCCTTATTATCTTAGCCATCCGCTGATTGAGTTTCAGCTGTGGGGTAGATTAGCCCGCACTGCTTTCTTCCTGAAATCGACGCTATATCTTGTCTTATCTTTTTGGGATAGCCGCTGGCCCTTAAATAGGGGTTTAAGCTCTCTGAGGCGTCCACTTCAGAGCACCGATGAGATCGGGCAGCACGCTAACGCATGACCCACGGCCTAGGGTTGCGGGCAACGCCCTAGCCGGTGCATTTACCTCAGCAAAAACTAATGGTTGTGAAAAGACTGATCGATGGACGGTTTCAGTTCATTCGAGTTGTCAGTACTAAGGCCTACACCAAGACCTACCTGATGACCGATCATGGCGATCCGGCAAAGGCAAAGTGCATTGTTAAGCATTTGCAGCTGCCCTCTCACAACACCATTACCCTAAAATTTCTCAACGATTTGCTGGCCAAGCGGGTTAACCTGCTCAAGCGCATGGGCGATCACGAGGCGATCGCCAAAAACCTCTCTACAGTCCAGGAGGGGCAAGACTTTTACTGGGTGCGCGACTATGTTGCAGGCCATTCCCTCATGGCTGAACTGGCTGAGGGCAAACCCAGATCAGAGGCCGAGGTACTGCGCTTTTTAGTCGAGAGCCTGGAAATTTTAGACCTGATCCAACGCCACGGCATTGCCCACCAGAACCTGCACCCCAACAACCTGATTCGGCACCGCGATCGCGGTCACCTAGTGCTGGTAGATTTTGGCCTGATTCAGGATGCGGGCACTCCAGAACCGAGCTTGGACAACGGCAACTCCGCAACTCTCACCGCCGAGTCAGCCTACTTGCCCCAGGTCAAACACCGCCAGTACACCCGCTTTGCTACCGACCACTTTGCCCTAGGCATGATTGCCATGCAAATGGCTACGGGCCTCTCTAACGAGGCTATCCCTCGCCTCAACCAGGATGATTTCTTAGCCCAGATCAAGCTCCAACTCGACGAGTGCTCAACCCTGGGCAACCCCCTCAAAGACATTCTGACCAAGATGGTGTCGCCCCAGCCCGAGACGCAGTATCACCAGGCTAAGGACGTTTTGCTGGACCTGGCCGAGCGAGTGGGCCCCGCTGCCCCGGCGGCTGCAGCCGAGCCCACTAGCCCCCCGCCCCCGGAGAACGGCGCCATGGATTCAGAACGGTCAGCGTCGATGCCGCCCACAGCTCCCCGTTCCGCCCGCCTTAGCCATCGCCCCAAGGTTTGGCTAGGCGCTGGGATCGCGATCGCCCTGCTGACGGTGGCGGGAGTGTTTTTGCTGCGCATTCCCCAACGCATGACGGTCAATGGCTTACTGCAGCAGGCCGAGGCCGCCAAGCAGGTAGGGCAAAAGAATGACTCGCTCAACTACCTCAACCAAGCTATAGATTTAAAGCCCGACCACGGCAAGGCCCTGGCCCAGCGCTCTACTCTGCTGTGGGAGAACGGGCAGTCGGAGGAGGCCCTGCAAGACTTAACCAACGCCATTCAGAACGACCCCGACACGGCCACCTGGTACTTTCAGCGGGGCAACCTGCGCTTTCACCTGGGAGATTTGCAGGGGGCGATCGCAGACTACGGCGATGCCCTAGAGCGCGAAACCACTTATGTTGATGCCCACATCAACCGGGGAAACGCTCGAGCCGAGCTGGGGGATGAGGAAGGAGCCCTGCAGGACTACACCGCCGCCATTAACCTGGCCAAGGATCCGGAAAGCAAGGCCGATGCCTACCTCAATCGGTGCCTATCGCTTTCCAATTTGGCAGACCACGCCGCTGCTCTCAACGACTGCACCGAGGCCGTCAACCTGCGCCCTAACAACAGCCTGGCCTACGAAAACCGAGGGCTAGTCAAGCGGCGACTCAACGATTTTCAGGGGGCGATTCAAGACTTTACGATCGCAATTCAAATCAATGCAGGCAGCCCGGAGCCTTACTACAATCGCGGTTTGACGCGCCAAGATCTGGGCGACTACACCGGAGCCATGGCCGATTTCAATCAAACGATTCAGCTCAATCCCGATCATCCCTTTGCCCATTACGACCGGGGGTTGCTCCATGCGGAGCTGGGGGATATTGAGAGCGCGATCGCCGATTTAGAAACCGTGGCTAGCGCCTGTCTCGACGTCAGCCGCCTGGGCTGCTTTGACGACGCCAAATATCAACTAGAAAAGCTCCGAGCTATTCAGGAAGAAGAACCTTAGCTGCCGCGCATCTGCCGTCGCCCACTGCCCGACCGTTTTTTACCTTGAACGTAGCTGCTAGCAACCGTATCTGCGTTAACCTCAGCAGCCTCAACGGGAGCTAACGGAGCAGCAGCCGTCTGCGGAGACAGCGCCACATAGCTCAAGCCACCCACGCCACCAACTAAAACAGCAGCCAACACTACAGAGAAACGATGCCACATGATGGTATTCCAAATCTGGACAGTTACCTCTTCTCTGTGGCCAAAAAGAATCCAGCTATTTCTGATGTATCAGAAGTAACAAGTTAGTAAACTATTGAGCGGGTTCTTAAAGATTGGGTACAAATACTGCTCAGCCCGTTTTAGCAGTTGACGACCCTAAGCACGGTTGTTAACCTAGCCGCCTTTTGCTGTGCACTGTATACAGAAACGTTCTTTATAGTGAGAATTATCGACGGTGAAACCCAAGGCTCTGCGCCAGCAGGCCACAGCCCTGGCAACATGCCCATCCCAGCAGTTAGGAGCGACCTATGTACAACCTGAAGGCGGTGATTATTGGAGCCGGCATTGGTGGATTGACCACGGGCATCGCCATGCGGCAGGCAGGGTACCAGGTCGAAATTTACGATCGCGCCCAAGAACTGCGACCCGCCGGTGCTGGTATCTCGCTCTGGTCGAACGGGGTCAAGGTGCTTAACCGCCTAGGGCTAGGGGAAAAGCTGGCCGCCATTGGCGGTGAGATGAACGCCATGGAGTACCGCAGCCACACCGATGAATCCCTGAGCTACGTCGATCTGCGCCCCTTGTTTGAGCGGGTGGGCCAACGCCCCTACCCTGTGGCCCGCACCGATCTGCAAACCATGCTGCTCGAAGCCTTTGGCCCCGAGGATGTGCACTTGGGCATGCTCTGCACCGGCGTTGAGCAAGATGAGCACAGCGCCACCGCCATTTTTGAGAATGGGGAGCGGGCGAGCGGCGACTTGGTAGTGGGGGCCGACGGCATTCATTCAGCGGTGCGGACCCATGTGGTAGGGCAGGTCGATCGCCGCTATGCCCGCTACGTCAACTGGAATGGCCTGGTCAAGGCTGACCCTGAACTGTGCGACCCAAACCTGTGGGTACTCTACGTGGGCGACAGCAAGCGCGCCTCGATGATGCCGGTGGGGGGCGATCGCTTTTACTTTTTCTTTGGGGCACCGATGGCTGAGGGCACCCAGGTTGAGCCCACCTACCGCCAGGATGAACTATCAAAAATCTTTCAGGGCTGGCCCGAGCCGGTGCAAAAGCTCATTCAAGCCCTTGACCCAGAGCAGACCAATCGCCTAGAGATTGGCGACATCGACCCGCTAGATTGCTTGGTGAAAGGACGCATTGCCCTCCTAGGCGACTCAGCCCACGCCACCACCCCCACCCTAGGCCAGGGCGGCTGTCAGGCGATCGAAGATGCCGAAGTGCTGACCCGCTACCTGCACACCACCAACATGGGCGTGGCCGATGCCCTCAAGCGCTATGAGGCGGCCCGCAAAGACCGCACCGCCGAGCTAGTGCTCAAGGCCCGCAAGCGCACCAGCATCATCTACGGCTATGTGCCCGCGGCTACCCAGCAGTGGTACAGCGATCTTAAGCAAGAGCCGCCCGAGGCCGTCATTGACGCCCTGGCCAAGGTGATTTTAGCTGGCCCTATGGGCTAGCAAGCGCGTATTGGAACTAGCAGATTGTGAGTCTTCTCAGCGCCATCAGGATTCTGCTAGCAGAATAATCATGTCCTGGGGCTGAAACTCAACGGGCTGATCCTTAGGGGGATTGATCACGACTCCGTAAGATTGGGCTAAGTTTTTGGCACTGGCTTTACGCCGATATCCAATAGCTGATTCTCCCCGCTGTCTGGCCGCTTCTACTACGGTATAAAAATTGACGGGGCGATCGCTGGCTACATAGTGACCAGCTGGTTTGAGGTAAATCTCTGACCCTTCTGGGCTAAAGAGATCGGTCAAGACCGCATTAATATTCTTCTGTTCCGCAACCTGCGCCAGCATGAGGCTAATGAGCTGCTCACTAATGACGAAATCATCTGGGCGGGCGACCTGCGCCAGGGTTTGATTGCGAACATCTAAAAATTCGGTGACGATCTGGCAATCGTGGTGATGGCGATCGCAAATATCTCGCAAATGCAGGAGCGTTACCAGCGTATGGGCATCGGCCTGATCGGTATTGAGGGTCGAATTACACAGCACAACGGCATGGTTATACTTCGTTAGATTGAGGTTTTCTAGCACATCTCGATCGGTAGGATCCCCTTGCTGATAGCTGACCGTTTGTCGTTGAAGGTGCAGCGTTGTCTCTGACAAATTCACCTCTACGGAAGGGAATTCTGCGACAACCATAACGCTTGAACCGGGGGCTACGTATTGATCTAAGAGTTGAATGATCGTCTCGATGCGATCGTTCCAGCCCAAAATTAGCGTGTGCTCGGCGGCGGCTGGGGCGAGCTCAGTTAGTTGAATAGCTTGATAGTCAATTGGAGCGTCTGCTGATTGATTTAGGTAAGTTGTATCGTCATCTTCACTAATGACGATCAGGCGCTCTGAAGGCTGTAAACGCCGCTCATGGGCAGGGTTGAGCTGAATATCGCCATTGACGGTTTGAATGCCAATTACGGCTGATTTGTTGTAGGCCAAAAGCGCCTCACCATAGGTCTTACCACATAGCGCAGGCTCTTCTCGAAAGTAAATTTCGTCGCCGCTAAAGTTCAGTAAATCGATGTAAACTGTTGACAATCCCGACTGTCGACAGGTCTGCACAACGATACGTGAAATCAAGTCGTTAGTTAGTAAAGGCTCTATATCGTCATGGGCAATTAGCTTGAGGACATCTAGGGTTTTTGGGCTTTGTACCTGAGCAACTAGGTGATAGGGTTGGGGGTGCGATCTAGGAATAGTAGTAATCGCCAACAATGTTTTGACTAACTGCGCATCTCCGTGGTCTGCAATTGAATTTAAGATCACGATGGAACGCGCTGTTTGAATATTCACAATGCCCAGATCGGCCATATTGCTAGGGCTGCCGGTGCGGCACACTAAGCGAATCCGAGGTAATTTCCCCAGCACTTCAGCCAGGGCCGTTTCCATTTCAATCTTATCTTTTTCGCTGAGGATGACAATGCAGGTGTTTGAGCGGTTTGCATTAGCCAGCGATAACTCTGAAATAAGGGTAAAAATTTGCAACGACCAACCCAAAATCACAATGTGGTCGGTTTCAATGACGCGCGATCGCCCTTTGCGCAGGTCTTCTAGCTTGGCATCGATGCCGCTGCTGAGCAGACCAATGAGCGTACTGACGACAAAGATGCCGCCAAAGGTGACAAACAGCATGAGCAGGCGAAACCCCCAGCCTGTGTCGCCCCCCACTGCGCCTGAGTCAAGGGTCCGCATCAACACGCCCCACAGAGCTTCGGGAAGATTGAGGCGATCGCTGCCCTCTGGTGCAAGCCCCGAGAGGCTCACCAAAATCGCCATCAGCACAATAAATACTAGGGATAGCAACGCTAGGCCACTGACCAGCGCCACGGTCCCTCGGGCCATGAAGTTGTCAAACCTGTAGCGCAATCGGCCAACAAGCGTGCTGTTGTGTTGTTTGTTGCGAAATATTGAGCGGCTATGAACGGATTTTGACATAGAGGGATTGGCTAACCAGTTGGCATTGAATGTTCTAAGACATTCAGAGTATGCAATAGTTTTCCCGGTTAATTATTGATTGCACCGCCCTGACTTAGTATGTGAGTATAGATTTGGGTGAGGAACGCAGTTCTCCTAAATCAAAATCTATGGATTGTGCTTGCCCACATTGAAAGACGATTGTTCAGACAACGTTGAGCTTGCTACTAAACAGGGATCGTGCTCAGTAGGGTTGCCTTAGTTTCAAATGCATATACTTGTCACCGAACTATTGAAAGTGCTCATCAATTAATTGCTTTGGGCATAGCTCGTTTAAGTAATTATTTTCATCAACTAGACTTCTTGCAAATGACTTAAATCCGGAGACAGTCATGAATTCGATGTGGCTTAGCTTTAGCGACGGCAAATCATAAGAGCTAGTTGATTTATGCTTTTTATCCATAAACACGCTTACATTGTTTACTTGCCTGACTGGAATTTTTATGTCCCCACAATTGTCATAAGCAATAATCCATAATCGCTCATCTGGAATAACAACAAACGGCATGAAAATATGCAATTCATATTCACTCTCAAAAGACTTAATTTGACGATGCTCCTGAGAATATGCGATTAAGCTTGAGATTGATTGAGACCATTTATCGAAAATTTCTGAATCCTTCCCCAAAAAAGAATCACCTTTTCTTATTACTTGATTCACAGATTTACCGCAAAATTCATCAATTCGATATCGCGAAGGATTTGCAATATCAAAGGGATGAAATTTCCCTAACAAGCCATGAACTTGATTTGTCACTTTTGATGTTATGTATTTCTTGGTAGCACAAATGAATATTCTTAGGTTTGATTCAATTTCGGAGCGAGGCAGACAAGATACTAATACAGGACTAAACTCGCTAATATTTTTGCACTCTACCGCAGCGTGCAAACAGATATTGTCTCGACAGTAAGTAAATCGAAAGTCATATTCTCTAGTCTTCTGTGTTGTTGGATCTTCATAAGTGCCTCCGTGAAGTGGAATGATACCGATCCCGGAAAGTGCTTGCTTAACTTGAATTTCAAAAGCAAAGTCAGAGTAACTTAGAATGAATTCTTCGATGTCACTTTGATCAATAGGACGAGGGCTGTTAGGCATCTAGTTTTCTTCAGTAGCAGGATGACTAGCTATGTGGCAAGTGCAATTTTTGCTGGCGGCTTTTGCAAATCTGTCAGAGAAGCCTTTCAGCTTAAGGTTAAAAGTTTTACGTTTAGAGCCGAGCGATCCATGCTTTGGTGGCCCAGGTCAGAGTCAAGGTCTCCCAAACAGATCGAGCTGTTCTGAAGGGTCATAAGCACCTGCCAAATCTTTTGATCGGCGGCGGGGCTTACTCGGTTGAGGCGCTTCACCCCGTAACCCTACGGCGATCGTGCTGTTGCGCTCGATTTCGCGCATCACGTCGCGGGCGCGTTGGATGACAGAGGTGGGTAGCCCCGCCAGCCGCCCTGCCTCAATGCCGTAGGATTTGTCAGCTCCGCCGGGCTGCACCTGGTGCAAAAAGATAATTTGGTCGGGCATTTCTTTGACCGTGACCTGGTAGTTGGCTACGTTGGGAATCAGCGCCGCCAATTCATTCAGCTCGTGGTAATGGGTGGCAAAAATGGTGCGGGCCTCGATCTCGACTGCCAGGTGCTCGGCCACCGCCCAGGCGATGGAGAGACCATCAAAGGTGGCGGTGCCCCGGCCGATCTCATCGAGCAGCACCAGGGATCTGGGCGTGGCGTGGTTCAAAATGTTCGCCGTCTCGTTCATCTCGACCATGAAGGTGGATTGGCCGCTAGCCAGGTCGTCAACGGCACCGACGCGGGTGAAAATGCGATCGCACACCCCCAGCCGCGCCCCCTTGGCGGGCACAAAGCTGCCCATCTGGGCCATCAGCTGAATTAGCCCCACCTGGCGCAGATAGCAGCTCTTGCCGCTGGCGTTGGGGCCGGTGAGAATGATCAGGTCTTGGGGGTGGTCGGCGTCGCGATCGGTCGGGATCGTGCCCATGTAGTTGGAGTTGGGCACAAAGAACCCAGCCGGGAGCAGCTGTTCGACCACGGGGTGGCGGCCCTCGGTGACGGCGATCGCCCGCGACTCATCCATCTCGGGGCAGCAGTAGCCTTGGAAGATGGCCACTTCTGCCAATCCGCACAGCACATCAGCGGCCGCTACTGCTGAGGCTACTTTGCGAATCAGTTCGACCTGCTCGCCCACCTGCTCGCGCAGCCGGTTGAAGATCTCGTACTCCAGGGCATTGATCTCAGACTCAATGTTGAAGACTCGCGTTTCGCGCTCCTTGAGTTCGGGGGTGATGTAGCGCTCTTCGTTGGTGAGGGTCTGCTTGCGGATGTAATCGTCGGGGGCTTGGTCGGCGCGGGCGCGGGAAATGCTGATGTAGTAGCCAAAAGCTTTGTTAAAGCCAACTTTGAGGGTGGAGATGCCGGTACGCTGGCGCTCGGCGGGTTCTAGCTCCGCAATCCACTTTTGGTCGTCCACCGCTTGCTGGCGCAGGGTGTCAAGCTGAGCGTTGACGCCATCACGAATTAGGTGGCCTTCGGTGAGGTAGAGGGGCGGGGTTTCGACCAAGTGCGATCGCAGCGTCTGCCCCAGTTGCTCTAGCTCCGGCGGCACATACTGCAAGGCTTGCAGGTAAGGCGAGGTCGCTTTTTCTGCCAAAGCTGCCAAGTCAGGCAGCCGCAAAAACGAATCCGCCAAGGCAACGAGATCCCTGGCGTTGGCGGTGCCAGATCCAGCTCGACCCGCTAGCCGTTCTAAGTCATAGATCTGCTTCAGCTTGTGCTGGAGCATCTGCCGCAGGTTGCCGTCCTGCAACAGTTCCACGATTGTGGACTGCCGCTGTTGGATGCCCTTCACGTCCAGCAGCGGTTGCAGTAGCCAACGGCGCAGGGTGCGCCCGCCCATGGCCGTAACGGTGCGATCGAGCGCCCACAGTAAAGAGCCGTTGTAGGTGCCATCCCGTGCCGTCTGGGTAATTTCTAGATTGCGGCGGGTCTGGTGATCGATCACCAAGTAGGCGGCTAGGGTGTAGGTGCAGAGGGGCTGAAGCGGAGCCTGCACGGTCTTCTGTGTCTCTTCGACGTAGTGCAGCAGGCCGCCCGCTGCCCGCACCGCCAGGGGCAAGTGGTCGCAGCCCAGCCCTTCTAGTGACCTGAGCCGAAACCGCTGGAGCAATCGCTGCCGCGCCTCGCTTTGGCTATAGGGACCTTGGGGCCGCAGGGTGTAGCAAAACTGACGCGGCAGGCAGTCCGGCAATTGGTCAGACTGATCTCCCGGACGCAGCATTGCCCCCAAGTTGGGCGCATCCACCGGAAAAAGCACCTCGGCGGGCTGAAGCCTGAGCAATTCCTGACAGAGCTGATCGAGGTCTTCCCCTTGGGTAGTGAGAAATTCTCCAGTGGAGACATCGGCATGGGCCATTCCCCAGTGGTGACCAGCCACCACTACAGAGGCCAAAAAGTTGTTTTGGCTGGCGCTCAGCATACCCTCTTCGATCACGGTGCCGGGGGTGATGACGCGGGTGACTTCGCGCTTGACCAATCCCTGAGCAACCGCCGGATCCTCAACTTGGTCGCAGATGGCGATCGCATAGCCCCGTTCAACCAGCAGCGTGCAATAGCGATCGAGGGCGTGGTGGGGAATGCCTGCCAGGGGCACCCGGCCAATCTGCTTGCCCGCCTCTTTGCTGGTCAGCACCAGCTCTAGCTCGCGGGCGATCGCGATTGCATCTTGAAAAAAGGTTTCAAAAAAGTCGCCCACCCGATACAGCACCAGAGCGTGGGGATACTGCTCCTTCATCTCCACGTAGTGGCGCATCATCGGCGTCAGGTCATCCCAATTTACCGAGTGGTGGTCGGCGTAGCGCACCGTGTGCTTGGCCAACCGCTCGGGGATGGGGGGCGGGCTATCAGCGGAGGGGGAAGAACCGGGCATGGATTGTGTCAGATGTTACGCACCGTTAAGCTTCGTTGCACGGCCTGTGAGGGGTACAGAGCCTATGTTAGTTTCGATATCGTTGCATATGTTATCGATGTTTAATAGAAGAGAGGTTGTTTCCGTGGCCCTGTCAGAAAACTTTGCTCCAGCCCTGACCGAAACCCGCGAAGACTTTTCCGAATACGTCGCCCATCTCCAGCTCCACATGACGCTCCAGGCTCGCAACTTGGTGCCCTCCCTCAGCAACACCGGCGATAGCCGCCACCATCTGCTGCACCAAACCCAGGCCGATATCGAGAAATTCGTCTCCCGCCAGGGGTTCTAGAGAACTCGTTTAGAGCAGTTGTTAAACCGGAATTCTGGACCGTAGCCGCGTATCGAGGCCAGCCCAGGGTTCCGTTTTTTTTGTAGGCCGCATTGCCCGGTTCAACCGCCTACCAACCTTCAGCTATGACCTGCCATCTCGCCCGCATTGATCGTTTCCCCGTCAAATCATTAGATGGGGTTTCGGTGTCTCAGGCCACGGTATTGGCCAGTGGAGCGTTGGAGGGCGATCGCACCTACGCCCTCTTCGATGCCCAAAATCGGCTGATCAACGGCAAGCGCAACGCCGCCATCCACCGCCTACGCGCCACCTTTACTGAGAATAGCGAGGTGATTACGCTGGCGATCGAGGGGGACAACGTGTCGGCCACGTTTCGGATGCAGGAGCAGAAATCGCAGCTCGAAGCCTGGCTGAGCGACTACTTTCAGCAGCCTGTCACTCTGCGAGAAAACCGCAACCTAGGCTTTCCAGACGATACTGCCGCCGCTGGGCCAACCATCGTCAGCACAGCCACGCTAGCCACCGTCGCCGCCTGGCACAACCTCACCCTTGAAGAAACCCGCCGCCGCTTTCGCACCAACTTAGAAATCGACGGTGTCCCTGCCTTCTGGGAAGACCAGCTCTTCGGCCCCGACTCAGCCCCTGTACGCTTTGCGATCGGCAATGTGGTGCTAGAGGGCATCAACCCCTGCCAGCGTTGCATCGTTCCTACCCGCGACACTTTAACCGGGGCAGCCACCGCCCCTTTTCAAAAAACCTTCTCTCAACAGCGGGCCGCCACCCTGCCCGACTGGGCTCCCTCATCGCGGTTCAATCACTTCTATAAGCTGGCGGTCAATACCAACATCATCGGCCAGGGCGGCCACACACTCAAAGTAGGGGATAGTGTTAGCTTGATTTAAGCGGCGTCCCTTGCCCAACGTTTTTCAGGGATAGCCATGCCCATGATTGCTAGCCCGGCCTCTGCCTACATTCACATTCCCTTTTGCCGCCGTCGCTGCTTCTACTGTGACTTCCCTATCTCAGTGCTGGGCAACCACCAGCGGGGCGAGACCTCCGGCACAGTCGAGAGCTACGTAGACCAGCTGTGCGAAGAGATTGCAGCCACGCCAAAGCTCAACGAGCACCCCCTACAGACTGTATTCTTCGGCGGCGGCACCCCTTCTTTGGTCTCTGTCCCCCAGCTCGAACAAATTCTCGCCCAGCTCGACCAGCACCTCGGCATTGACCCCACAGCCGAGATCTCCATGGAAATGGACCCTGGCACCTTTGATCTAGAGCATCTTCAGGGCTACCTAGCCGCAGGCATCACCCGCATCAGTCTCGGCGTGCAAGCACTGGATGACACAACGCTAGAAAGCTGCGGCCGATACCACCGCGTTGTTGATGTCTATCGCGCCGTCGATTGGCTGCATCAGGTCGCTATGCCTAACTGGAGCCTAGATTTGATTTCGGGACTGCCCCATCAGACCCTAACTGATTGGGAAATTGGCTTGTTTAAGGCGGTAGCCCTCCACCCCCATCACCTGTCGATCTACGATCTGACGGTGGAACCTCAGACAGTATTCGCCAAGCGCTACCAGCCCGGCGACCAGCCTCTGCCCACAGATGAGCAAACGGCGGCGATGTATCGACTCGCCCAAGCGTTGCTCACTGCCCAGGGCTACGAGCACTACGAAGTCTCTAACTACGCTCAGCCAAAGCACCAATGTCAGCATAATTTGACCTATTGGCGCAATCAGCCCTACTACGGCTTTGGCCTCGGGGCGACTAGCTACACCCAACTTCAGCGCGTTAGCCGTCCTCGCACCTTGGCCACCTATGGTGACTGGGTAACAGAGTTTCAGGCTGCTGGAGGAATCCACAGCGAACCTCCGACACCAACCCTGGAGCAACTGCTGGATCGACTGATGTTGGGCTTGCGATTAAAGGAGGGAATCAGTGGAGATGAGGTGCGATCGCTCTGCGACCCCGCCACTTGGAACACCCTTCGCTCAGCCCTCAATCCCCATATTGCTCAAGGCTGGGTGATGCTAGAAGGTGACACCTGGGACACCCTGCAGCGTCTGCGGCTCAGTGATCCCGAAGGTTTTCTGTTCTCTAACGTTGTGCTCTCTGACTGCTTTCGGGCGATCGATGACTTGATTGACAGTTGAAGTTCTAGGGACATGATTTGAGCCTCAACTTGCGGAGCAGCTTGCAAGATTAAACTCCTTAAATGGTGCATCGCTCCGCGGATGCACCCTACATCACCCATCCACCCGCCTACCCATCCACCCTCCTACCCATCCACCCACACACCGCCAAAAGTAACCACACACTAATGCCCCGCTCCGCCTTTGCAGTAAAGTAGATCCCTGTGACATTTTTATGGCTGACCCATGCCCAAGGTTCTAGTTTCCGACCCCGTTGACCAGGCGGGCCTCGATATTCTTTCCCAAGTTGCTCAAGTAGATGTCAACACCAGCCTTTCCCCTGAGGAACTGGTAGCTGCCATCGGCGACTACGACGCGCTGATGATTCGCTCTGGCACCAAGGTGACCAAGGCCGTCATTGATGCGGGGCAGAACCTAAAAATTATTGGTCGAGCTGGGGTTGGGGTCGACAACGTCGATGTGCCCGAGGCCACCCGGCGGGGCATTGTGGTGGTCAACTCCCCAGAAGGCAACACCATTGCCGCCGCCGAGCACGCCCTGGCCATGATGATGTCGATGTCGCGCTACATTCCCAGCGCCGATCGCTCCGTTAAATCTGGCGAATGGAAGCGCAAAGACTTTACCGGGGTTGAAATTTATAAGAAAACCCTTGGCGTGGTGGGCTTGGGCAAAATTGGCTCCCACGTGGCCACCGTAGCGCGGGCCATGGGCATGAAGCTGCTGGCCTACGACCCGTTTATTTCTGCAGAGCGCGCTGAGCAGCTGGGCTGCCGCTTGGTGGAGCTAGATCTGCTGTTCCGCGAAGCCGACTACATCACTCTGCACCTGCCCAAGACCCCCGAGACCACCCACCTGGTCAATGAAGAAGCCCTAGCGACCATGAAGCCCACGGTGCGCATCATCAACTGCGCCCGGGGCGGCATCATTGATGAAGCCGCGCTGGCTAAAGCTCTGCGTGAAGGCACCATCGGTGGGGCCGCTCTGGATGTCTATGAATCTGAGCCTCTGGGCGATTCAGAGTTGCGAGAGCTAGATAAAGCCATTATTCTCACCCCCCACTTGGGAGCCTCCACCGAAGAGGCCCAAGTGAATGTGGCCATCGATGTGGCCGAGCAAATTCGCGACGTGCTGCTGGGGCTACCGGCGCGATCGGCAGTGAATATCCCCGGCCTGCGCCCCGAGGTGATGCAAAAGCTACGCCCCTACCTGCAACTGGCTGAAACCTTGGGCAACCTGGTGGGTCAGCTGGCCGGGGGCCGGGTTCAAGAACTGACGGTACGCCTCCAGGGCGACATTGCCGGGGGCGATACCCAGCCGATTATGGTGGCGGCGCTCAAGGGGTTGCTGTCCCACGCGCTGCAGGAACGGGTCAACTATGTTAACGCCTCCATCGAAGCGAAAGAGCGCGGCATTCACGTGATTGAGACCCGCGATGCCGACATTCGCGACTACACGGGCTCGCTAAACCTGTCGGCCAAAGGCAGCCTAGGCGAGCACTCCGTCACGGGTGTGCTGCTGGGGGGCAGCGAAATTCGCGTCACCGACATCGACGAGTTCCCCATTAACGTGCCACCGACGCAGCACATGCTGTTTACCCTGCACCGCGATATGCCGGGCATTATCGGCAAAATTGGCTCGCTGCTGGGCAGCTTTAACGTCAACATTGCCAGCATGCAGGTGGGCCGCAAGATTGTGCGCGGTGACGCGGTCATGGCCCTCAGCCTTGATGACCCCCTGCCGGAGGGCATTCTGGATGAGATTCTCAAGGTGCCGGGCATTCGCGATGCCTATACGGTGAACCTGTAGGTTTGAGGAACCCTGTAGGATAGGCAAGGGCAACAGCGCTTGGCCTTGACGGAAAGTGGGTAGTGGGCAGTGCCCATCCTACAGGGTCACGATCAGGAGCGCATCGTAGAGATAGAGTGTTAGCCCAATTTTGATAGTTGCGAGGCAGCCCCTAGAATGGCCGTGGTTAACACCTGGTGGGAAGTGAAGGTACTGTGCGATCCATCTTTGGAGGACACAGTCTTTTGGCGGTTTGACAGCTTTGGCAGCCAGGGCACCTCAACCCAGCAGCGGGGATCATCCTGCGTGGTGCAGGCCTATTTTCCCCAGCATCGGCTAGAGCTGCTTGACCTATCGGCCATGGCCCTGTTAATTAAGCAAGACGCTCTCTGCAACAATCTGGTGCTGCCCCGCATCAGCTGGCAGCTGATCGACGAAGAAGACTGGTCTAAAAGCTGGAAAGACCACTGGAAGCCAGAGCCAATTGGCGATCGCTTCTTGATTACCCCCGCTTGGTTAGAGCCTCCGGCAGACAACCAGCGGCTGGTGCTGCGCCTCGACCCCGGCGTGGCCTTTGGCACCGGCAACCACCCCACCACTCAGCTCTGCCTAGAGTCGCTCGAAATGCGGCTGACCTATGAAAAAACCGACGTTACTATTGCCGATATTGGCTGCGGGTCTGGCATTCTCTCGATTGGGGCGCTGCTGTTAGGAGCTAGACGGGCTTACGCTGCCGACACCGACGACTTAGCAATTCATTCGGCTGTCGGCAACCGCACCCTGAACGGGCTAACGGAGGAGCAGCTACCGCTGCTGCACGGTAGTTTAGACACCATTGCCCAAGCCATTGATGCTCCCGTAGACGGCATTGTCTGCAATATTCTGGCGGAGGTGATTATGGACCTCATCCCCCAGATGCACACTATTGTCACTCCCGATGGCTGGGGCATTCTCAGCGGCATTTTGCTCGATCAGTCGAAACTGGTGGCCGACACCTTGGAGCAGCACGGCTGGGTGGTGGCCACCCTCTGGCGGCGACAGGAGTGGTGCTGTCTCAACGTGCGGCGATCGCCCGCCTAAACCCATGAATCGTTCTGATATCAGCTTTGTAGCTAAAGTGATCGGGCTCTCGGCAGCCCTGAGCGCTCTGATTAAGTATGGGTTGCCTATGGTGTTGACCGGATCTCAGGTGGCTCAAAACAACCCTACCCTAGGCTTGGTCGTAGCGCTGCTACTGGCTCCCTCAGCATTGATGGGCGGCCTTTTCTGGCTGCGGCGCACCTCTAACTCCTAGGCTTGCCCATGCGCACCATCGACAGCATCAACGCTAAAATTCGCGCCGGGCAGGTGGTTGTGCAAACCGCCGAAGCCTTCAAAGTGCAGGCCAAGGAGCAAGGCATTGCCGCCGCTGCTAAAGCGGTGGATGTAGTGGTCGCTGGCACCTTTGAGCCGATGGAGTCATCGGGCGCCATGATCAACTTGGGTCACACCGACCCGCCCATCAAGCTACTGGAGTGTTACCTAGATGGAGTGCCCGCCTACGCTGGCTTCGGGGCAGTAGATGTCTGCTTGGGGGCGAGCCAGCCAGCCGTGGCCGGGCGCGGGGCCGATCTGGGCGAGGCCGAAACCGTGCGAGAGCATGGCGGCGGCCATGTGATTGCCGATCTAATCGCCGGGCGCAGCGTGCCGCTTCAAGCCACGGGCCACGGCACCGACTGCTACCCCCGCACCTCCCTCGAAACCACCATTACCCGCGACAGCATCAACCAGTTCTACCTGTTTAGCCCCAGGGGGCTCTACCAAAATTTTATTGTGGGGGTGAACGGGGGCGATCGCACCCTTTCCACCTACCTGGGTCCTCTGCAGCCCCGTCTTGGCAATGCGGTGTATGCCAACTCAGGAGCGCTATCGCCATTGCTGAATGATCCGGACCTGGAGGCCATTGGCATCGGTACCCGCATCTTTTTCGGCGGCGGTATTGGCTATCTCGCTTGGGAGGGCACCCAGCACTTTCCGCTGCAGCGCCGGTTGCCCAACCGCACCCCTATCGGCCCCGCCGCCACCCTGGCCCTGATCGGCGATGCCAAACAGATGCAGCCCTACTGGGTGAGGGGCTGCTATTTTAAGGGCTACGGCCCTTCGCTGATGCTCGGGGTTGGGGTACCGATTCCCATTCTCAATGAGCAGGTGGCGGCCCACTGTGCTGTTCAGGACGCTGACATTGTCGCCCCTGTGATGGACTTTTCCATTCCCCGACGGGTGCGGCCCACCTTTGGCTTGGTCAGCTATGCCCAGCTCAAGTCGGGCAGCATTACCATCGAAGGTCAGCCGGTGCGCACGGCACCGCTAGCCAGCATTTACATGGCCCGCCAGGTGGCCAACGAGCTCAAGACCTGGATTGAAGCTGGACAGTTTGAGCTCACGTCCCCAGTGGCGGCGGCACCTCAAGACCGTGCCTTTTTGCCCCAGGATGCCTTGGGCAGCTAACCAGCTTTATTCGGTACTGCTTTCAAGATTTTCGTCCCGCTTTTTGGGGCGATCCATTCCGGAATCGCTGCCCTTGACACCGGTAGGCCGACGGCTAGGCATGGGTGGACGGCTACCGCCGGGCCCGCTGCGACCAGCACCGGGCCTGCCGCGCCGAGGCGGGCCACCACCACTGCCCTTAGCCCGCTTCTTAGGCGGCACGATGCCTACCGCTGAGGCTTCGCTGAGCACCAGCACCTTGGCTTCGCGCTTGACTTTAAAGTCCCAAAAATAGCCCACAGTACGGCCCTCAATGGTGCCGTGGAGCAGTAGTTTGAACGGTTTAGACGCGCCGGGAGTGCGCTTGGCCCCCTGCAAAATCTTGACGGCAATACATTTATCTTCAGGCGTGTACTTGATGACCTCGCCGCGAATCGAGAAGAAGTTGTCGTCTACCGGCGGCAGGTCAGCCAAATCTAGTTTTTCAGAGGCAGCTTCATCAGGACCGTCCTCGTCTTCGCTGGCAGGGGATTCTCCAGGTAATCCGAGAGTTTCAGGCTCCCAAACTCCAACGATCTGCAAGTGTAGGTCTTGGTCATCATTATCAAGCTCGCGCCGGGTGCGGGGGTAAACCACCCATAGGTGGGACACCGTTAAGTCAATGTGCTTTTTTACTAAACTAGTAATGCGACCAAGCAGCACCGAGTCGATGACGTGGCCATCGTCAGTGATCAAGTTGCCCCGGTTGAGCTGGTCGGCTTCGCTCGGTTCGTAAGTGCCCCGCACCAGACCAATGGCCCGGTACTGCATCGGTTCGCTGGGGGGAGCAATGGGCTGATAGCGATAGGCCGCAGGATCTATTTCAGTGGCGGGCTCTGGGGTTTTCTCTGTTACGGTTGCCTTAGGCGCCACTACAGCATGGTCAACCGCCTTAACCAACGGCTTGACAGCCACAGAAGTGTCTGGAGTGACGGCGGGGCGCACCGGACGCACCGGGCGCTGGGGCGGCGACAGTAGCGATGGCCGATCCGCAGTGGGTGCCGTCCCCTTGTCGTGACTATCCTTAGCGTTAATGTCGCTCTTATTAGAAGCGTCTTGCTCTGCAGAACCCATAACACCCACCGATCTCCCTCTCAACATAAACTAGCCACCCGGCGCAACAGCAACTCTGCGCATGACTTAGCCTGTAAGCCTAGCGTAACATTCACCCTTTAATGTGCATTGTCAGGGCAAATATTTAAGCGGTTAACACGATTCGCTCAAGGCTTTACAAACAAGTCAAAAAGCTACCTTTAAGGTGATTCTCTACTGCCAAGGCAGCCTGCACTGCCGCAGCTGTGTCCTTAATTGAGTAACTCTCCTAAGTTTCCATCGGTAACGGTTAGCAATCCGTATTGTTTCTGAGCTTTTTGACAACTTCTTTGCTACTGTAGCCCTGTCTATGGCCTTGCCAGGCTAGGGCGCAGATTCAGCCCTAGGCTAAAACGCTAAGATCATTTACTTAAACGATTGATTGCGATCGCACTTCGGCTGCGATCGCGCCGCTCCCTTGAAGAGGTACACCCGTGACCGCAAACCGCAACCGTTGGCTCGTTGGCACTGTCTTAACCCTGGCCTTAGCAGCCTTTTTATCGCTGTCGCTGCTGCCAATTTTGGGCAGCAATAGCGGCCGTAAAGCCAGCAGCACCCCCGCCGCTGACCCCGCCGCTGACCCCGTGGCCATGCAGGCCGAGCTGGAGGCCCAGGCAAAAGGCTATGAACTGGTGCTAGAGCGCGAGCCCGACAATCAAACCGCTCTCCAGGGGCTAGTTGACGCTCGCATTCAGCTCGGCGACATCAACGGAGTGGTAGCTCCCCTCGAAAAGCTCGTCGAGCTCAACCCTAGCGTGCCTGACTACGCGGTGCTCCTGGCCCAAACCAAGCAGCAGATGGGCGATCTCGAAGGCGCGGCCCAGATCTATCGTCAGGTGCTCGACCAGCAGCCCGGCAACATGAACGCCCTGCAAGGGTTAACGGTGCTCCTAGTGCAGCAGGAGCGGCCTCAGGCAGCGATCGGGCTGCTGCAAGATACGCTTAAAACCGCCAACCAGCTGCAATCAGAGGGCGGCGCCGCCGGTTTCGACACGACATCGGTGAAACTGCTGCTGGCCCAGGTGCATGTCGAGAACAAGAACCCAGACCAGGCGATCGCCCTCTACGACGAGACCATTGCCGCTGCCCCCGAAGACTTCCGCCCGGTCTTAGCTAAGGCGCTGGTGCTGCGAGATCAGGGCGACACTGAAACGGCCCAGGCTCTTTTTGCCCAGGCCACAACCCTAGCTCCAGCACAGTACAAAGACCAAATTGGTCAAATGGCGACCCAGGGACAGACAGCACCGGAGGCTAGCGGCGGCATTGTCGAGCCCGCTCCCGCTGAACCTGAGCCCACCAAGTCAACGCCCTAGCTCATTGCCCTAGCCGGAGTCGAAGAGGCAACCCCTCGATCGGGACGGCTTGAGGCGGCGGCGCTGGCGTCGACAGGCTCAAACTCAATGTGGTTGAGCAGGGTGGTCACAAAGGCAAACAGCAAGAACGGCAGCGACAATACCAGAATCAGCCCTACGGTAGCCAGCGCAAAAATTGGCTGCCGCGCCCCCATCAGCGCCAGGGAGGCCGCTAAACTCACGAACAAAATCACCAGCCAGGCAATAACTTGCCCGTAAATATCTCCAAAGGTAAGCGTGCAAGCGAAGCGATACTTATTGCCGGTATCCATGGTGTTGTCCTGCCAGAATCAGTCCTATTAGAGTTCAGCATATCGGCCTCACCTAGACCGCTGTAGTTTCTCAACATTTCCACAAGAGTTGCAATGAAATGTTGCAGCCCATTACATAGATATAAGCGGGACCATGGGGTATCAGTACATTCTGTTTTACAAGCCCTACAACGTACTCAGTCAGTTCAGCTCGGGGAGCACCCCGCCCGCCTCTGACTCGGCCCCCCGCCTCACGCTGAAAGACTTCATTCCCATTGCCGACGTTTACCCCGTCGGCCGGCTCGATCGCGATAGCGAAGGCCTGATGCTGCTGACTGACCACGGCCGAGTCCAGCATCGGCTGAGCGAGCCCCGCTTTGGCCACCCCCGCACCTATTGGGTACAGATCGAGCAGGTGCCTGCTCCAAACGCCCTCGCCCAGCTACGGCAGGGGGTCACCATTAAGGGCTACCGCACCCAGCCCTGCCAGGTCGAATTGCTCACGACCGAACCCCTCCTGCCGGAACGAGATCCGCCCATTCGCTTTCGTCAAAGCATCCCCACCGCCTGGCTAGCCATGACCCTACAGGAGGGCAAAAACCGTCAGGTGCGCCGCATGACCGCCGCTGTGGGTCACCCCACCCTGCGGCTGGTGCGCCAGGCGATCGCCCATCTCCACCTGGGCAATCTACAGCCTGGCCAGTGGCGGCATGCTACCCCTGCTGAGCAGCGAGGGCTGCTGCAAATCTAGACTCTGGCGATCGCCAACCTTACGCAACTTGGCTGAGACCGGGTCAAGAAACGATGGGTCAACCAGGTCAGGACAAGGGCATTAAGTTACCATGAGCTTGCAATAGGGGCGACCTGGAGGTGACCCGTGCGATACTTAACGTGCAACGGTGAGGCCGTTTTACTTCGAAGGTGCATTAAGCGGTTGCTGAGAGTCTGCTGATTCACCCAGAGCCGCGCACAACTTAAACGCCTGGCGATAGGGCATGCCCTACTTGCTGGCTGGCTAGCCTAACTTTGGATCATTGCTAGGATGCTAACCTGCCCCTTTTGTGAGTTTGACAATATCAATTCACAGCGGTCCTGCAAACGGTGTGGCCAGCCACTCCAGCTTTGGCGAGTGATCGATATTCCTCGGGCAGGGGCAGGGGCGATCGCCCCTGGCGATCTTGACCCAGATGGTTACCTCGATAGCGATCGCCGCTATCGGCTCATGTCGCCGTCAGACAGCAAAACATCGTTTGGTGCTACCCCCCTAGTTGTTATCGATTGCCAGCCCGAGGCCGACGCGCCCCTGCAAGCCCTTCAAGCAGACTGGCTCGAAACACCAACTCTCAATCCCGTAGACCATCCTCTAGCTGTTACAGTTCCCCCCGAGGCCTACCCATACCTCGCCCTCCAAGCCGACTATTTTCCGGCCGTTCCTGAGTTGCACCACGCTTGGCAAACGCCTCAGCGGGCTCTTTTACTGATTGAAGACCGCAGCGTTTGGCTATCGCTAACAGCCGGCTGGGCGGCCATAAACGACCCCCTTCAGCACCTCCAGTGGTTGTTTGAGACTACGCTGCTGTGGGAGGCATTAGCACCATGGCAGGGGCAGGCTACCCTCCTAACTCCCCAGCGGCTCGCCCTCAACGAAAATAATCTGCTCTGCCTGACTCAAGTCGACCAGGTGCCCAACTTGCCTCTCTTGCGCTTAGAAGCACTAGGTCAGATGTGGCTGACCATGCTTAATGGCGGACAATGCTGTTTGCCTTCTAAGGTAAAAACTTTAATCAGCAATCTGGCTGAGGGGCAGCTAGGTGACCTCGAGCAGGTACAAACCACCTTGGCCGAAGCTGCCCAAGCCTATTCGCCGCCGGTTGAGGTCTACTCGACCCCCAAACCAGAGCTTGAGGAAGCGATTACAGATTCAGGCCTGGACTCTGACATCGAGCTACCAGCCGCCGGTTGCGATCTCGATGCCGATGCGGTTTTTGACACCCAAGAACTGTCTGATGACGACGATGGCGGTGGGCCCATAGAAACGCCAACCATGGTCTTACCCATGAAGCTGGCTCACCTCGATGATGCCGGCCAGAGCCACGTCGGCCAGCAGCGCCACCACAACGAAGACTGGTTCTTTACCCAAACACAGTTACAAAAGGTCAGCGGTCCCCAGGGCACCGTTCTGCGGTCTAAAGGGCTCTACATTCTCTGTGATGGCATGGGTGGGCACGCCTCAGGCGAAGTGGCGAGTCAGCTAGCCGTGCGCACGCTGCGCGATTACTTGACTCAGCACTGGAGCAGCGATCGCCTGCCAGACCAAAGCACCCTGGCGCAGGCCGTAATCACCGCC
The DNA here is from genome assembly GCF_014696135.1 of Nodosilinea sp. FACHB-141. Lineage (NCBI taxonomy): Bacteria > Bacillati > Cyanobacteriota > Cyanophyceae > Nodosilineales > Nodosilineaceae > Nodosilinea > Nodosilinea sp. FACHB-141. Next base: position 82,800 of record NZ_JACJPP010000004.1, read on the forward strand.
AACCAAACTATCTTCGACATCAACCAAGCCAACGCCACATCTGGGGTAGGGCGCATGGGCACCACCCTCGTCATGGTGCTGCTGCACAACCTCGACATTGCCGTCGTTCATGTGGGCGATAGCCGCCTATACAGCTACAACAAGCGCCTAGGACTGCGACAGCTCACCCTCGATCATGAGGTCGGCCAACGCGAAATTAATCGAGGCGTAGAGCGAGCTCTAGCCTATGCCCGCCCTGATGCCTACCAACTGACCCAGGCCCTGGGTCCTAGGGGCCAAGAAGACCTTGTCCCCGGCATTGCCTACCACGAACTTACAGAAGACACGCTGCTGATTCTGTGCTCCGACGGTCTCAGCGACAATGACTTACTGGAGCGCCACGCTGATACCCATATTGCTAACCTGCTAAGCTCAAGGACTAACTTAGACAATGGCGCTATCCAGCTTATCGATTTAGCCAACGAAAAAAATGGCCATGACAACATCACGACCATTCTTGTACGTATTAAGTTACAGCCCGATATGCTGTCGATGACGAGTTAACCAACCCTTCATCGACCGGCTATCCCATTAATCCTCTTCCCAAGATTGCACCGACAGCAAATCCTCAATCGGGTCTTGGGTAGAAAAGTCGAATTCTTCCAGTTCTTGCTTCCAGTGGGTCCAGTCATCCCCAAACAAGAAAGCAATTTTCCAAATCGGATCGCTGGGGCGAACAACTTTGGACTTCTTAACTAAAGACTCAACTTGGCGCTGAAATTTCACCATGGGGTGAGCGACAACTAAGTCGGCAATTGCTTCAGTCATATTTTCGATTTAAAAAGCTCTTCAGAACGTTGAACCGGGGAAATCTGCACACCCTTGAAACTTGCGCAGGCATTAACCCGAGATTCAGGAACACAGCATAACACAAGACTGCAAGAACGCAATTCCGTTTAAGCTTAATCTCTCTTGGGGAGTCACAGAACCTTGCCCATGCCCCAGAGTTGGTGTCCTTACCACCTCATCATAAACCCCAAGCAGATGGATGGCGACGCCAGCTGGTCTCCCGTTGGGGTGAGATAACCGTACCTCAGTGGTTGTAGCTTTGGGTTTACCCGATAGTCGCTAAACTAGAGGCTACATTCTTTTTTGCCTTCAGCGTTGACCAATGGCTCAAACTGATTTGTCTGCACCCGAGTCTACTGTACCCATGCTTCTGCCCCGCACCAGCGAGTCAGAGGCGCTTCAGCGCATCCGCCACACCTTTTCCCACGTTATGGCCATGGCGGTACAGACGTTGTTTCCTAAGACGCAGGTGACCATCGGCCCCTCGATCGACTACGGCTTCTACTATGACTTTGATAGCCCTGAGCCCTTCACTGACCAAGACCTGAAAGCAATCAAGAAAGAGATGATCAAGATCATCAACAAAGGGCTGCCAGTAACTCAGGAAACCGTCACCCGCGAAGAAGCCCAGCGCCGCATTGAGGCCTTGGGCGAACCCTACAAACTCGAAATTCTACAAGATCTAAAAGATCCGATTACGCTTTACCATCTGGGTGACCAGTGGTGGGATCTCTGCGCGGGGCCCCACGTGGCTAGCACTACCGACTTGAACCCCAAGGCTTTTGAGTTAGAAAGTGTGGCGGGAGCCTACTGGCGCGGCGATGAAAACCGAGCCCAGCTTCAGCGCATCTATGGCACCGCTTGGGAAACTCCTGAGCAGCTTCAGGAGTACAAGCGCCGCCGGGAAGAGGCTAAGCGCCGCGACCACCGCAAACTGGGCAAAGAGCTAGGGCTGTTTATTTTTGCTGACGACGTTGGGCCAGGTCTGCCCCTGTGGACACCTAAGGGCACAGTGCTGCGCTCTACGCTGGAAACCTTCCTGAAAGAGGAGCAAACTAAGCGGGGATATCTAGGCGTAGTTACCCCCCATATCGCCCGGGTAGACCTATTCAAAACCTCGGGGCACTGGCAGAACTACCGGGAAGACATGTTTCCGCTGATGGCGGACGATGATGCGGCTCGCCTAGCTGAGGAGGGCTTTGTGATGAAGCCCATGAACTGTCCCTTCCATATTCAGATCTATAAGAGTGAATTGCGATCGTATCGAGAGCTGCCCCTGCGTCTAGCGGAGTTTGGCACAGTGTATCGCTATGAGCAATCGGGAGAACTGGGCGGGCTCACCCGAGTGCGGGGCTTTACGGTAGACGACTCCCACCTGTTTGTGCGCCCTGAGCAGCTCGACGACGAGTTCCTCAAGGTGGTAGATCTGATTCTCTCGGTGTTTCGCAGCCTGAAGCTGAAAAACTTCAAGGCACGACTCAGCTTCCGTGACCCTGAGTCGACCAAATACATCGGGGGTGACGAGGTGTGGGGAACCTCTCAAAATGCCATTCGCCGGGCTGTTCAGACGCTTGGGATGGACTATTTCGAGGCGCCGGGAGAGGCAGCTTTTTACGGCCCTAAGCTCGACTTCATCTTTCGAGATGCCCTAGAGCGGGAGTGGCAGTTGGGCACGGTGCAGGTTGACTACAATCTACCCGAGCGCTTTGACCTGGAATACGTAGCCGAAGACGGCTCGCGCCAGCGCCCAGTGATGATTCACCGCGCTCCCTTTGGTTCGCTAGAGCGGCTGATTGGCATTTTGATTGAGGAATATGCGGGCGACTTTCCGCTGTGGCTGGCTCCGGTGCAGATGCGCCTGCTGCCTGTCACGGAGGAACAGCTGGGTTTTGCTCAATCCGTTGCTGATCAGCTCTTAGCTAGGGGTGTTCGGGTGGAGGTTGATGCCAGCGGCGATCGCCTCGGCAAGATGGTGCGCAATGCCGAAAAGGCCAAGATCCCGATCATGGCCGTAGTCGGTGCGAAGGAGTTGGAGGCCAATGCCCTCAACATTCGCACCCGCGCCCAGGGAGAGCTAGGTGCTCTGCCCATGGCTGAGGTGGTGGAGCGGGTGGCGGGGGCGATCGCCGCCCGCGAAGACTTCTAGCCCTAGGTTGCTTCAGGCAAGTCAGCCTCAAGCTCGCGCAGGTCGCTGAGCGATTGCTCCATGGCGTCGATCAGCGATCGCACCTCTTGATCGCGGGTCTGCTGCTGTTGCTGCGCTAGATTAGTCAGTACGCTCAGGCAGGAGTCCATACCGGCAGCGAACTCGTAGCGGGTGACGGTGTCTTCGCCCCGAAAGGTGCCGTCGGGGTAGCCGCTGACGCAGCCATAAGTCCCGGCCAGATTCAGCAGAGCCTCGTAGGCCCAGTGGTCGGGCGACACGTCGGTAAAGGGTAAGACCAGCTGTTCAGTACCTTGAGCAACGGGTTCGACAACAGCATCTACGGGTTCCGCCTGGGCAGGGGCGATCGCCGCCAAAATCCCAAGACCAAGCCCTAGAGCCAGTACACCATTTTGAATGACTGAGTTTGCGTTCATAACAAAAATCTTGGATTTCCCATATTCAGGACCTATTCGCCCCCCGGCCTTACTTTCAGTCTGACAGAGGCTTCCCAAAAAGTGATAGTATCCTTGGCCTAAATGTTCCACGCCCGCCGGAGGCTTTTGTGGTGTCAACGCCCATCTCTGTTACTGTGCCCGCCACCACTGCCAACATTGGCCCTGGCTTCGACTGTTTGGGAGCCGCGCTGACGCTCTATAACCGCTTTCGCTTTACGGCCCTCGATCAGGCGGCGGGAACAGTAGCGATCGCAGTGAGCGGACTAGAGGCCGACCGGGTGGCGACGGACGAGTCTAACTTGGTTTACAAAGCCTTTGCCCACTTTTATAAGCAGCAGGGGTTGGCAGTGCCCGCGGTGGAGATTGAGATTGATCTGGCCGTTCCCCTAGCGCGTGGGTTGGGTAGCTCGTCTACCGCCATTGTGGGCGGGCTGCTGGGGGCGAATGCGCTGTGCGAACGGCCCCTTAATCGTTCGGCGGTAGTGGAGATGGCGATCGCCCTAGAGGGCCACCCCGACAATGTCGTACCTGCCCTAGTAGGGGGCTGCCAGCTAGCTGTCGGCAATGCTGACGGTACCGCTACCCTATGCCCCATTCCTTGGCACTCTGATATTGTGCCGGTGGTGATTGTGCCCGACTTTGAGCTTTCCACCGCTGCCGCCCGTAAGGTCTTGCCAGCCAGCTATAGCCGGGCCGACGCTATTTTCAATACTGCTCACCTCGGATTACTGCTGCGAGGGTTAGAGAGCGGTCGGGGCGACTGGCTGCGGGTGGCCTTGGGCGATCGCATCCACCAGCCCTATCGACAGTCTCTAATTCCCGGCTATGAGGCTGTCTCAACCGCCGCTGCCGAGGCCGGAGCCTACGGCCTTGTCATTAGTGGTGCTGGCCCCACGCTGCTAGCCCTCACACCTGTCGACCAAAGCGCTGCGGTGGGCGACGCTATGACTGCAGCATGGGCCAATGCTGGGCAGTCAACCACAACCCATGTGCTTAGCCTAGAAATTACTGGAGCCCAGGTAAGCCCTATCTAGCTACATTGGACTGCCAGCTCCCCAACACATTGCAAAGTGCTGAGTCGCGTCCCGACCGACGGCTCAATAAATCAAGACTTCTTGATGCCACAAGAATCCCGGCCATCAGGAAACACCAATCCATCTGCGATTTAGATAAGCGCGGGCAAATGTAACGTTTTAGGTATTGACGTATCTAAATGTGAGTGCTCGCTCTAATTAATTCAAGTGCGAAAAGCGCCTGAGATGCTTGCGTAGCCTTCATAGCTGGCCCTCAGACATCAATATTTTGCGATTTTGGGCGGAAATTACTTATCAAATGTTTATTAAGTTTCCTATACTAGGGACGGGCGCAAAGATAGGTATATCTCTCTATCGATCTTGCAGTCCGGTTTGTTACTTCGTCGTGCCTTTTAGGCTACGGCTCGCTCGCTGAAGTCCTCCGACCTCCTGCCTAGGGTAGGCCGCCGCGAACAGCATTTGTAGCTCGTCTTATCTAGATGACTACGCCCAAGGGGGTGTGTCCGCCTCGAATCAGACACTAAAACCGGAATCTGAATGCGCTGGCTGTTTCTGTAGTACTACTCACGCGAATTGTCATGCTAACCGAGCAATTTCCGTGGCTAACGACCCTAGTTTTATTGCCTTTACTGGCGATTTTGCCGATACCGGTCCTGCCCAATCGCAATGGGCAAACTCTCCGCTGGTACGCCCTGGGCATTGGCTTCATCGAGTTTTCGCTAATTCTCTACACGTTTATTAACTTCTACAATCTCAACCAGCCCGGTCTACAGCTGGTAGAAAGCTATGACTGGGTACCTCAGGTGGGCATCACCTGGTCACTTGGAGCCGATGGCCTAGCAATGCCGCTGGTGGTGCTGAGTGGTCTGGTGACGACCCTGGCTATTTTGGCTTCGTGGAATATTACCCACCGTCCTCGCCTCTACTTCAGCCTGCTGCTGGTGATGTATAGCGCCCAGGTTGGGGTCTTTTTGGCCCAGGACTTGGTGATGTTCTTCTTAATGTGGGAATTAGAGCTGGTGCCGGTTTACCTGCTAATTTCCATCTGGGGCGGTAAAAAGCGCCTCTACGCCGCCACTAAATTTATTCTCTACACTGCCATCGGTTCTGTCTTCATTCTGGTAGCAGCCCTAGCCATGGCGTTCTACGGCGATACCGTTACCTTTAACCTGACGGAACTGGCCCAGAAAGACTACAGCCTCACATTCCAACTCCTAGTCTACGCAGCTTTCTTAGTAGCCTTTGCAGTTAAGTTACCGATTTTTCCGCTGCACACCTGGCTACCCGACGCCCACAGCGAAGCCCCCGCCGCCGTGTCAATGATCTTGGCCGGGGTCCTGCTCAAGATGGCGGGCTATGGCCTGATTCGCATGAACATTGAGATGCTGCCCGATGCCCATCTCTATTTCGCGCCTTTCCTGGCGATTCTCGGCGTGGTCAACGTCATCTATGCGTCGATGACCGCCTTTGGCCAAGACAACCTCAAGCGCCGCATGGCCTACTCATCAGTGGCCCACATGGGCTTTGTGCTGATTGGCTGCTCGGCCTTCACCACCCTGGGTATGAGCGGCGCTATGCTGCAAATGATTTCCCACGGGCTGATCGCGGCGGTGATGTTCTTTTTGTCTGGGGTGACCTACGAGCGCACCCACACCCTCGATATGGATGAGATGGGTGGCATCGCTCGCAAGATGCCCACCAGCTTCGCCTTCTTTACCGCTGCTTCTATGGCATCGCTGGCCCTGCCCGGCATGAGCGGGTTTGTCAGCGAGATCGCGGTGTTCCTCGGTATGGCCACTAGCGATGTCTACAGCACGACCTTCAAGACCGTAATTATTATTGGTGCTGCTGTTGGGGTGGTGCTGTCGCCCATTTATCTACTCTCTATGCTGCGCCGCATTTTCTACGGTGACGCGGGTAAGGTAGTGGCTAAGGTACCCAACATCATTGATATTCGCCCCCGGGAGGCCTTTGTAGCGGCCTGTCTGCTGGTACCGATCATTGGGATTGGCCTCTATCCAAAGCTGGCCACTCAGGTTTACGACGCCAAAACTGTTGAGGTGGCTAGTCGCGTACAGCATACCCTGCTAGCATCTGCTCCAACTTCGCCGCTCTACGCCCATGTGCTGGTGGCTCCTCAGGTGACAGTGGCTGAATTGCCCACTGTTCTGTCCTCTCAAATCGACTAGCCCCAGACGGGTTATTGAGTCAATTAGTCGCTGCACTCTGGTCTTATGACTGGGGTGCAGCATTTTTTTGTGGCAATGCGGTTGTAAAGGTAGACCCATAGACAATTTAGGCTCTGTCTCTGGGCACTCTGAGACACAAGGGCAAACCATCACAATAACGATAGGGCGATCGGGCCGGTCTGTGACCAGAGCACCTCTCCTAGCCAACGTCAGTGACCCAACAAACCAACTTTGGTGCAGTTCTTCCTAAATAAGTTATGGCTCAGCAACACCCCTGTCCTCACTGCAACAATCGACATCTGCTGCGCATTGGGGTGCGCGGTATTCGCCAGTGCTCTAGCTGCAAAGCTTACGTTGATGTGCGATCGCGCCACTGGTTGAAGCGCCTAATTCGCGATCGCGCTGCCTAGGAACTCAGATCTGGGTAACAATAGAGGTGCCCTAATTTGCGAGGCACCATGGCCGGCAAGTTTTTCCACAAACCAGGCGCGGAGCTAGCCGATCGCGTTCCCCCCGGTCAGCATTTGGCTAAGGGTTTTCCGGTGCTCACCTACGGCGAGACGCCCCACGTTGCTCAAGCCGACTGGACCTTGAGCATCACAGGCTTGGCCCAGGCTAAAACCTTTACCTGGGACGAAATGATGTCACTGCCCCAGGCGGAGTTCACCGCTGACTTTCACTGCGTGACGACCTGGTCAAAGCTGGATGTAACCTGGCGGGGCGTGCACGTCACCGACTTGATGGAGCAGTTGGCGATCGAGCCCGAGGCAACCCACGTCATGCTGCACTGCTACGGCGGCTATACCACCAACCTTACCCTGGCCGACTTTGTTCTACCCGAAAACTTTTTTGCCCACACCCTAGAAGGTGAGCCTTTGCCCGCCGAGCATGGCGGCCCTATGCGCCTAGTGGTACCCCACCTCTATGCCTGGAAAAGCGCCAAATGGGTCAACGGCGTAGAGTTTCTTGCGGCCCCGGCCCTGGGTTTTTGGGAGCGTAACGGCTACCACGAGCGGGGCGAACCGTGGGCGGAAGAGCGCTACAGCGATCGCTAGCCCTACCGATTGCCGTAGCGGCCCCAACTTAAAAACGCTGTGACTATATAAAGCACAATGGTCGAACCGATGATCGATGGCACCAGCGGTACGCCCTGGAAGCTCCAGGTCAGCCACGGTAGGCTAAAGCTGTATTGCTGAAGCAGGTAGTCGGCGACCCATTGCCCGACAAATACGCCGATCAGGCCAATTAGTACTAGGCCCAACAGTTTGCCGGGCACTTGTCTAGGCACTAAGATGTTTGCGGCAAAGGCGCAGGCCATAGCAATGAGAACTTGAACGAGCAGGCTAATCAGATCATCCATCGGGGTCTTGCTCCTAAAGCTAGGTATCTCGCTCGCGTGTAGAGTTACTGTACCCATTTCGCAGCCGCTGAAATCCTTGAGGCGTAGGCTTCAGAGCCCTTTGGATTTAAATCCACCCCTGAATTGCGGCTTGGTAGACGGCCTGATAACGGTTTTTTGCCTGCAGCTTAGTCAGGCTATTGTTGATGTGAAACTTTACCGTGCTCTCGCTGATGTAGAGGCGGGCGGCAATGTCGCGATCGCGCAGCCCCTGTGCCAGCAGCGCCATAATCTCTCGCTCTCGCTCGGACGGACGCGGGTAGCTAGGGTCGCTGGAGGTTGCTTCTACTGATTGCCCCTGGCTAACTCGCTGAACAACCTGTCGCAGTTGCTCAACATCTATTGTCCAATCGATCACGGCCTGAGCCGACGGTGGAGGCAACGCCTTAACCCGCACCCAAATAGTGCAGGTCGCCTCTTGGGCGGTGGGTTCGCTGTCGGTAATCACGACGGCCTCTGGATCAAAGGGGTCGCACACCGTCAGCCAAGCCTTGTAGGCCATGCAGGTTAAGGCTACCTGTACCAGGGCCGTGGAGCACTGAATACTGACCTTTGCCCCTAATCGCCCATTGGTGTAGGGAGTTTGCAGAGTAATTTGCACCATCTGCTGCTGGGGGCCGGGCTGGGTTTGTAGGCTGCCCCCCAGGCAGGTGGCCATAAACCGCAGTTGGTGACAGCGCGATCGCCACTGAGCCACCGCATCGGCAGCAGCTTGAGCTCCATCGGCAGTCGGTATCGCTACGATCGCTTCTAGCGCTACGTCGGTCGCACCGTAGACCAGCCGAGCATAATCACAGTTAAATTCGTCTAGTAGCTCAGCTAGCTGTACAAATAGGTGGCCCGTAGAAGCTGGCAGCGCCATTTCGGTACCCACCAGCGCCATTGTGGTGGTCTTCAAAATTGTTGCCAGCTGGTCAGATAAAGCCGAGCGCTGGGCCAAGACAGCCGCTGAGCCCATTCGTTTGGTCTCAACGCTCAGCGCTGCGTCGAGGGCAATGGTGGCGGTCATGCAGAGCACCTGCAAGACCTCTAAAAACTCTGCGGCCATGGGGCTACGGCTAAAGGTGGCCAGCACCCCAATGACGCGATCGTCGGTCATCAGCGGATAGCCTGCAAACCCCTGAATATTGTTGGCGATCGCCCAGTCTCGATCCTTAACCCAGGCTTCTTCGGCCAGGCGATTGCTGAGAAAGGGAACCCGGTTTTGGGCAATTTTGCCGACTTTGTAGGCCCCCATGGGCACCCGCGCAAAGGAGCCGTTGGTATGGGTATATAGTCCCGAAGATGCCACCAGTCGGAGGGCGGTTTGCTCCGGTTCTACCACCCAGATCCGAGCAAAGGCACAGCCAAACTGATCGACCAACCCATTGGTAATGAATCGGGCAATGGTTTCTACCTCAAGGCACCCCGACAACCGTTGGGCAATTTTATTAACCCGCTGCAAATCGAGCAGCAGCCGAGTTTGGTTGGGCAAATCAACGCTGGGGCTTTCCACACCGGCGGGAGCAGCACTCACAGGCCTTCCTGACATTTTCTGTCTATAGGTTGAAGGCAACTCGGTTGATACACTGTATCGGTTGACACGACTGAGAGATTTTGTGTCAGATTGCCCAGCTAAATTTTTGAGAAGTTGGTTTTACCGCCATGGTTTCAACCTGAGGGCGATTGCACCCAAACACTGATGGGTTTGTCAAGACTCAGTAAACTTTCTGACTCGATCTGAGCCCCATCTCCGTATTTTTTGCTAGAACGTGAGCGAAGTGTGAACCGCGCATAAAGCCGCAAGTTTGCCCGCGAGTCACCCGGATTGTGCATCTGCCTCTCGTAGTTGTTTAAAGCCCCCATTCTGGAGAAGCAGATGAAGGAGAGACTCATAGGCGTCGGCCTTGGGGTCGGTGTCGCTTTGACTCTAGGTATCTCGTGGACAGATTCTGCTCAAGCATTCTCACTGAATAGCAAAGTTACTGTCGAGAACTTTCTCGTATTCCCTGGGACATCAACAAAGATTCCCTACGGAGGAAGTGTGCCTATTGAGCAGGGGCCTATCGATGTAGTAGTTAGCTCAGATACCACTAACCCTGAATTAAGCCGATTTGGTGGCATTTGGGATATTAATTTAGGTAACAACTCGATCTCGTTTACCCTAAATTCTCTATTTAGCAATGTCACTTCTGGGGATGACATCTACAGATTTAAGGCGCCCAGTTTTGGTCTGCCAGGCCAGAACAGCGTGACTGGCTTTACGGTTACGCCTCTCGCAGGCAGCTTGGCTTTTGGTAACAAACCGGTGATTACACGAGTGGCAGGCAACTGGATCGATGTGGTTTTTCCAGTGGGCTTTGCCCCAGGAAATCAGCCCAACCTCACCCTAATTCCTGGACAGCTGGGTTTTAAAGTCAATTTGGAGGTAGAACCAACCCCTGTACCGACCCCGGCGCTGCTGCCTGGACTAGTGGGCATGGGTTTGGCAGCTCTGCGCCAGCGCCGTGAGGACGGTCGAGCAGATAAAACCCAGCCCTAAACTTCCTTAGGGTCAGATGGGCTGATTTCTGAAGCGCTGTCTTTGAAGCGATCTTTGGCCGTGGCGAAGGCTTCTTTCATGGCAGCCTGAATCTTTTTAGGGTCGGGCTTTTTCCCCCCCATTAGGTCACCGAAGTAGACGCAGGCTCCTTCGCCTAGAGCCCAGGTGTAGGCAGCTGCCCAGGAGGCAGCGATTACGCTGCCAAAGCCGGGGATGAATTTGACTAGCTCGCGCCCGACGGCTTGGGCAAAAAAGCCACCTGCGATCGCACTAATTAGCCCTCCAGCTTGTGAAGGGCTCAGAGTTTGGCCATAGAGCTTACCCAACAGCACCACCATGGAAACCTGAAGCGCCGTCAGCACCGGCATAGTGGCAAAGGGTAGAGGTACCGCCGCCAGGGTGGCTGCCATAACGGCAAAGGCTGACATGTAGTGCCGCCCCACATCGCGGTAGAGGTTACCCAATTGGTTGGTGGCCTCGGCCTGCTCGTCCAGCAGTTGGTAAAGCGCCTGGGCCTCGGCCTCAGGTAGCAGGTCGGCCAGGGCATCGCGCATCGCGTCGAGGCCGTAGAACACAGGGTCGAAGCCGTCTTCGTCAAGGGTGAAGTCGATCAGCACGGTGCGATCGACCAATCCCTCAAAATTAGCTTGCACAGCCTGAAAAGGACGCTGCACGGCCTCCATCTCGGGAGGGTAAGGCGGGTGATTGTCCTGGTCTGAGGGATAGACCTCATGGCTGGAGGTGACCACCAGCAGGCAGGGCACGGTGGGAAACTGCTGACGCAAACGGACGGCAATTTGGCGCAGGGTGTCGGTGGCGAAATCGTTGATTTTGACCGTCAAAACCAAAATGCGGGCCGTGCGGGTCTCACTGTTGAGATCGTCAACCAGCTCAGCAATGATGGCCTCGGTGGCCTGGGTTACATCCCCTAGCCCTACGGTATCGGTAAAGAGCAGCAGGGGCAGATCTTCAGAGGGGTAGGCGTAGCGCTGGGTGTTTTGGGTGTGGGGCTTGAAACCCTGACCGATGATATCGGCTGAAACTCCAGTTAACCCCCGCACGATGGAGCTTTTGCCCGCTTGAGGTTTGCCAATCAGCAGGGCCTCAGTGGTGGGCAACTGCTCGCGCACCGCCGCCAAAATTTCGACCACTTTGTCATCGTCAATATTGAACCAGCGGCTGAGCTGCTGATCAGGCCGGAGCTGACCGATGCGATCGCGCAACAGCTGCCAGGCCTCTAGCATCGGAGCGGCCCACGACGGGCTGTCATTGGAGGGATTAGATTGTGGAGAGTCGCCCATACCTAGGCTCTAATTCTGCTGATCAGATACGGCCATCATGCCACGCCTTGCCCTTCCTCAGCTGCCTTAGTAGCTCAACAGCAGGGCACCAAGACGCCCCTCAGCTCTAGTCATCGAGCAGCACAGAGGGATTGCCCGGTAGGGTAGCGGGCTGTTTTTTGGCCGTTCCGGTGGAGCGGTTGCTGCGGCTGTCGAGCTTACCCTGGGCAATGGGAACAGTGAAGTGAAATTGGCTGCCCTTGTTTTTACCCTCTGATTCGGCCCAGATTGTGCCCCCCAACCCCTCCACAATCTGACGGCACATGGCCAGTCCTAGCCCCGTACCGCCGGTAGTCCGCCGCAGCGCCCCTTCTTCTTGATAAAAGCGATCGAACACCACATTTAGGCGGCTGGGCTCAATGCCGCGTCCGGTGTCGGCGACGGTAACTTGCAGGTGGGTAGGGCTAGAGCGGGTCACCTGAATAATGATTTTGCCGGTGGTAGGGGTAAATTTTTGGGCGTTGTCAAGCAGTTTAGCCAGCACCTCGACCAGCCACTCACCGTCGGCGCGCACCAGGGGCACCTGCTTGGGAATTTTGACCTTGATGGTGGGGGTTGCGGCGCTGTCTTGGCTACCGTGGATGCTGCTGAGGGCCAAATCGACGCATTCCTGAATGGAGAGCGACTCTAGGTTCCACTCGACTCGACCGCTCTCAAGCCGTGACAGGGTGAGAAAGTCTTGTACCAGCTTGCGCATGCGCTCGGCATCTTCTAGGGCCGATTGCAGCATAATCTGACGCAGCTCGTTGGGCATGTCGGGTTCAGTGGCCAGGCTTTCGAGGCAGACCTGAATAGTTGAGAGCGGGGTGCGTAGCTCGTGCCCAGTAATGGCAATTAAATTGGCCCGAGTGCGATCGAGGGCTTCGAGCTGCTGGTTGAGATCCTGTAGGTTAGCGTAGGCCTCAGCCTGAATAATGGCGACGCTGAGCTGGGTGGCAATCGCATCTACCAAGGCCGTGTCGTCTTCGCTCCATACGTAGGGCTGGGGTAGGCAGTGGTGCAGCTCGATCAGGCCCACTAGGCGATCTTGGTATGTCAGGGGCACAATCAGCCATGACTGAATCTGCCACCGCTCAATCAGGGGGCGAATGGCCTCTAGCTCATAACGAAAGGGCGACTCGCGGTCTTGGGTGTCGGCAATGGCGACAATTTCTTTGGTGTCTTGAATGTAGTCAAATAGGGGATTGGTGGCCAGCGGCCAGGTCTCGCCCAGCAGCGACTCGACCTTGCTGTTGAGGTGCTGGTGCGCAATCACTACCGTGGCGTCGGTGGCGCTACAGGGATAGATTAGGCAGCGACACACGTGTAGCGCTTGGCCCAACTCCTGGGCCGCTTTGGCAAAAATTTCGTCGGCGTTAAGAGACTGCCGCACCACCGAGGTAATGGAGTTAACCAAGCGCTCCCGTCGCTCTTGAGCGGTAATAGCCTTGTAGGCTTTGAGCAGCTTGTACTGCCCTGCCTGGAGGTAGGTGACCAGTCGCTGGGTAAAAGGATCAGGCCCACCGCTGCCGTCAAGGCGTTCGGTAGGCATCAGGGATGGATTGATGTAACGCTGGCGGGCGATCGCAATTTTGTCAGCCAAGTCAGGGCGGTATCCGGCAATGCGATCGAGCAGCATGTCTGCTGCCCGCTGACTGACGTAGCGGTCTTGGGTCCAAACTCCCTCAAACCGGCGAGTTTGGTCGAGATGGGGGCCATCTATGGCCGGTACGGGCGATCGCTCTCGACAGATCAAGCAGGCGCTGTAGTCAGCCCCCACCACAATCAGATGCCACTCCTGGGTAAGGGCATCGTCGGTGTCAAAGGCGATCGTTTCGTAGTTCTCAGAGCGACTGGCAAAACTGGTGCCCAGGGCCGACAACACATAGACCTGATCGGTCAGCTCAGCGATGCGCAGATAGCGGTTAGCCTCCTGCAAATAAAACCGCTCCTGCTGAAAGCTAGCAATCACTAAAAACTTCGCCGTCCCCGCCAGCACGTGATCTTCCATCGCGTGGGACAACGCGGTTAGAGAAGTCTTGAAGTAGAGGCTAGGTCTCAGCTGGGGAATTGCGGTCAGCAATTCTTCCACTACAGAGGTGGAATGGCTCATGGTTCAGTTCAGGGAACCGTCGATTCAAAGGTTCTGCCCTGGCGCTCTCTAGAGAACCCCCAGGAGACCCGGTCGCATCGGCAGCAGTTACTCTCACCTAGCCTACCAGCTACCCCCTTTCTCGATAGATATATTGTAACCATTTGCCAAAAACAGCCTTTGTCAGGGCAGAATGCCTGTTCTATCCGGCGGATCAGCAATAAAAAAACACCTGCGCAAGCTTGCGCAGGTGGCCTAAATACTATGGTTCTAACCCACAGCAAGAACTAACGCTTTGGAGAAAGCTACATCACACCAGTCATATCGCTGGTGTCTTTGAGAAAGCCACTGTAGGCTTCCATGCCGTGCTCGCCAATGTCCAGCCCTTTCATCTCTTCTTCGGCGCTGACCCGCAGGCCCAGCACAGACTTAACCACCAGCCAGAATATGGTGGACAGCACTACCGTAAACAAACCAACGGTCAAGATGCCCAGAATTTGAAGCCCTAGCTGACCTAAGCCGCCACCGTAGAACAGCCCAGAAATACCCTCACCCCCTTGGGTAAAGTTATTGGGGTTGGCAAACAAACCTACGGCTAGGGTGCCCCAGATGCCGCAGACCAGGTGCACCGAGGTAGCACCCACAGGGTCGTCGATCTTAATGCTGTCAAAGAAGCCGACCGCGAACACCACCAGGATGCCGCCAATCAAACCGACCACGAAAGCACCTGCATAACCAAAGACAAAGCAGCCAGCGGTAACCGATACCAGACCAGCCAGAATGCCGTTGATAGTCATCGACAGGTCGGGCTTGCCGCTCATTGCCCAGGAGACAAACGTAGCGGCTACACCACCGGCAGCAGCACCCAGGTTGGTGGTAACCGCAATATAGGCTACGTTTGAATCGGCTGCGAGCTGAGAACCAGGGTTGAACCCAAACCAGCCTAACCAGAGGATGAGGCAGCCCAGGGTCGCAATGCTCAAATTGTGGCCAGGCAGAGCATTAACCTGCCCATCAGAGTTGTACTTACCCATGCGGGGGCCAAGAAAAGCCGCTCCCATAAGAGCTGCCCACCCGCCAACAGAGTGCACAATTGTAGACCCGGCAAAGTCGTGGAAACCAAGATCAGCCAGCCAGCCACCACCCCAGAGCCAGTGGCCAGTGATGGGGTAGGCAATAGCGGTCAGCAAAACGCTGAAGATGAGAAAGTCAACAAACTTGATGCGCTCGGCCACTGCCCCAGACACGATGGTGGCAGCAGTGCCAGCGAAGGCAACCTGGAACAGGAAGAACGTATCCTTGGTGAGGTTTATGCCATCGGGACCTAAACCGTACAGCTCAGGGGCACCACCGAGGAAGAAGCTCCCCCAGCCTACCCAGCCGTTGCCATTTGCACCAAACATCAGCGAAAAGCCGATGAACCAAAAGGCTAGGGTGGCTAGCGCAAACACAATCAGGTTTTTGGTCAACACGTTGACAGCATTCTTTTGCCGGCAAAAGCCAGTCTCCACCATGGCGAAGCCGGCGTTCATGAAAATGACCAAGAACGAACAGACCAGCACCCAAATGTTATTGAGGGTGACTTGCACATCGGCAGCAGTCAACTCTTCCTGAGCGTGAGCTGCGACTCCCCAGGTGGCCAGAATAATCAACGCCAATGGGATACAGGCTATCCAAGCCCAGCCGCCAACCCGGGCGAATAGACGCTTAAACACCTGGTCAAAGGGCGGCACATTGGCATTCCAAAAGCTCGGCTTAGACCGCCTCCGGAACTTAGAACGATTACGCAACACTAGATTAGACATCTCAACAGACGTTCCTTCAACACAATCAGACAGTGAACACGGCCTACCGCTTTTCGGATCTGTGCTCTCAGCCGCATAGCAGTGAGAAGATCCGCATGGGAGCTAAGGCCCACAGAATAGATGCATTCTGCGAACCACATACAAAGTTGCAAGTTTCTAACGGCGGCTACCTCAACCGAGAAATACCTTTAGAAACCCACACCGATCTGCCTAAACATTTTTGAGATTAAGGGCAGAGGAATTTGCGTGTAAATAGAACAAGTTGATTCCATCAATTCTGAGGCAAGCAATCTGTATCAGGCGATACACAACACCACACAAGGCTGCTACATCCCTTATGTAATCCTTAAAACACGGGGTTAATTAACTGCAAATTAATTTGTTTGTTAAAGACGTTTTAAGGAACATTGCAGTCAAAAAAGGTGCTGGTGTCTTCTAAACTTGATTCGCTAAGTAGCTTTGGGGTCCAAGCTGATCGAGTTTTTGCTGTTTGGCGAGCACTGAAGCTTCAAGAGCGCGGCGATATTGGGCGACCTGGTCGAGTAGGGTAGGGCGATCGGTAGCCAAAATCTGCACCGCCAGCAGCCCAGCATTCATGGCATTGCCAATGGCAACTGTGGCTACCGGAATGCCTGCTGGCATTTGCACAATGGAGTAGAGCGAATCGAGCCCTTGCATAGTGCGGCTGACTACGGGGACGCCGATTACTGGTAGTGGGGTGAGGGCAGCGACCATGCCGGGCAGGTGAGCGGCCCCTCCAGCTCCGGCAATGATCACCTTGAGGCCGCGATCGCGGGCAGTTTGAGCATAGGTAACCATGCGCTCGGGGGTACGGTGGGCCGACACAATGGCCACTTCGTGAGCGACCCCAAACTCGGTACAGATCTCAATGGCGGCAGCCATGGTGGGCAGGTCTGAATCGCTGCCCATAATGATGCCAATTTCAGGGCTGTTGTCAGAGCCAATCTCAGAGTTAGTCATCGCCTTCGCTGCCGTCGAAAAGTGCCTACCCATCATGCCACTGGCAGGTTTCAGGCGATGGCCCCAGAAGCCTGGGGGAAGGTTGAGTTTCGTTGCGGGCCGTTTTGGCGCAGCAAAACATCATAGAATTTTACAGAAATTAGCAAACCCTGAAGCCCTCCCTATGACTGCCACTGACGACAAAACCGTAGTTCGCGAATACTTCAATGCCACTGGCTTTGACCGCTGGCAGCGCATCTACGGCGATGGCGAAGTCAATAAAGTTCAGCTCGACATTCGCAAGGGTCATCAGCAGACCGTAGACACGCTGATGGGCTGGCTAGAGGCCGATGGCAATCTGGCTGGGCTCAGCTGCTGCGATGCGGGCTGCGGCGTAGGCAGTCTAACGATTCCCCTGGCTCAGGCAGGTGCGCAGGTCTATGCCAGCGACATCTCCGCCAAAATGGTCGAGGAGGCCCGCCAAAGAGCGGAGGTAGCTTTAGAGGGCAAAAATTTGCCTACCTTTGAGGTCAAAGACCTGGAGGAGTTGGCCGGTCGCTACCACACAGTGATTTGCTTAGACGTGCTGATTCACTATCCTCAGGACAAAGTGCAGGGCATGATCAGCCATCTCGGTTCGCTAGCCGAGTCGCGCCTGATTATGAGCTTTGCGCCCAAGACGCTGTTCTATAGCGCGCTGAAGAAGGTGGGCGAATTCTTCCCGGGGCCGAGCAAAACCACTCGTGCATATCTGCACCGGGAGGCCGACATTGTGAAGGCGCTGGAGGCCGAAGGCTGGCGCATCGAGCGGCGCACCTTGACCAAGACCCAGTTTTACTTCTCGCGCATGCTAGAAGCCGTCAAAGACCAGTAGGCCGCTATAGGCAGGAACGAGACAGCCATGACTCTAGAGCGGCTATGGATCGCGATCGCAGCGGTGCTGGGCGGCACCGCCGTAGCCGCAGGAGCCTTTGCCACCCACGCCCTTAAACCTCAGCTCAGCGATCGACTGCTGGCGGTGTTTGAGACCGCAGCCCGCTATCAGATGTACCACGCCCTGGCTCTGCTGCTGCTGGTCCTAGTGCGGCACCAAGGGCTAGCGGCCCCAGGATGGCTTGCCGTCTCAGGGTGGGCCTTGATCGCCGGTACGGTCGTATTTTCGGGCAGCCTCTATGTCTTGGCACTGACGGGTCAAACTATGCTAGGGGCCTGGCACTGACGGGTCAAACTATGCTAGGGGCCGTGGCCCCGATTGGCGGCGCAGCTTTGATGGTGGGCTGGGCCTGTCTGGCCATAGCCGGGCTGCGGGGGGCTGGAGAGAGTTAGGGAGTCAGAGGGTAGCGGAATTGGGTGACTCGCTGACCATATTTTTCTCTCTGGAGCGCTATCTCTATCCAGAGTCCACCTACTCAGCCCAGGCGGGCAGGCTATGATAACCCTGTGTCACGCCGGGCCGCTATGTTTGAATACCTATCGCCGCGATCGCTGGCTACGCTCCAGGAGATTATCGAGTACCTGGAACTCCAGCAGGCCGCCCAAGATTTCCGCCTGGAGGTTGAGCACCGGGCCAACCTGGAAGCTTACTATCAGTGGTATGACCAAGTAGCCGCCGAAAACCGCCGCGATCTGGAGCAGATGCGGACAGAGACAAACCTTTTGACCTGGTTCAGCCGTCGCTCTATCTAAGAGAGCAACAGAGCCTAACCCAATCAACTTTTTGAGCGATTCGCGCCCAGGATTAGAGCAGTTCTAACTCATCTTGCTTGAGGTGAGCGCGCATGGGCCGCTTAGCCCCCTCGACCTCAAACTCCACCTGAACCGGAAAGTTAGGGCTGATGGGGCGACCCTTGTAGTCGGTGAGAATAGTCACAACGACTCCCTCTAAACCTTTAGCATCGAAGGCTTCGTTGCGGTGCAGCGGGTGGTGATAAAAAATAACCGATTCTTTGATTCGGACGCGTTCGCCAACATTCATAGCACACACTCGCTCTTACTCAATCCTCCCTAGCGCCTGGTGACCAGGTGGGAACTTGCTTTTTTGTAGCCCTATTATCTTTGCACAGGATGGGCGCTTACACGTGGCTGCTGCCGATCAGGTCGAGCTATTCCCTGACTGGGGGCCGTAGGGCTGCATGAGTTCATCCAGACGCTGGGCTATAGCAGCCATTTCGGGGTCACGGCGGGCGACTGATTGAGTGCGGTCCTGAAACGCCTGGCCAATTTCGGTGTCATAGAGCAGGTGACGGGCCTGGTTGAGCAATTCGGGGGCGCGATCTAGGGGCTGGGGCTGCTTTGACATCAACACCTCGTCGATTTGCACAATCAGTTGAGAGATAGGCCGCAGCCAGCTAAATTGCTCGTGGTTGAGCACCAGACGCAGGTAGTCGCCCTTGTTGGCGATCGCACCGTGGTTGGCCTCGTAGCGGTCTTTCTCAGCATCCATCAAAATTTTGTGGGCCTTCAGCAGCAGGGGTCGAAACTGGCGCAGGGATTCAAAGGCCGGATCAGAAGCAGGATTACCAACAGTCATGTAACTCTCGCGCAGGCGTGCAGTACTCCCTTCACCATTCCACGAATAGAGAGCGATTTCAAGCCGCCCGGTGCTGAGGGGCGATCGCCCCCATGGGGTGACTGGGTTTGGTGTCACAATAGCCCTACGTTCCTTTTATCTGGTCATGGACTTTACCACCGTTCGCCCTGGGCAGCTTTCCATCATTGCTAACGATTTCGATGCCCGGCCGATGAGTTTTGTGCAAGATGGCGATCGCCAGGGCTACGAACCGGCTGTGGCGCGGGCGGTGAGCGAGGCCCTGGGGTTGGTGCCGGTGTGGTTTGACTGCCCACCCGAAGAGTTTTACCCCACCCTTAGCACTGGCGATTACGACGTGGTGTGGTTTAGCCAGGCTATTACCCAAGATCGCCGCGCCTGGGCCGACTTTACCCGCCCCTACGGTCGCTTTGACGAGGCCGTGCTAGTGCGCGAAGACAGCCCTATCCAGACGATGGAAGACCTATCGGGCAAGCGGCTCGGCTCCCTGGCGGGCAGCAGCCCACTCATTCTCACTGAAGCTTTGCCTGACCTAGAATGGGTGCCGTTCGAAGGGGCCGACCACACCCGACCTACCTTGCTGACGGCCCTGGGCCAGGGCGCGATCGATGCCCTGGTGGGCGATGCCCTGCTGCTACTTACCGCCGAGGCCGACACTACTAGTCTGCGAGTAGCTTTTCAAATTCCCACCCAACACCCCTTTGGCGTTGGGGTGTTGCCAGGCAACCGGGAACTGCTGGAGGCCCTCAATCAGGCGATCAATCAGCTAATTATGAACGGCACCCTGGCTAAGCTGTGGGCCCAGTGGATTCCTTACAAGCCGTTTCCGTTTTAGCAGGGTCGAGGTTGGGAGCGGGCAGTTGGGCAATGAATGCCGTTGCATCCTTCACTGAGAGGGGCGAAGAGAAGTAATAGCCCTGCCCTCCCTGACACTGGTGGGCCTGAAGGTAAGCCGCCTGCTCGGCGGTTTCAATGCCCTCGGCCACCACCGTCAAATTGAGGTTGGTGGCCAAGCTGATGATGGCTTTGACAATTTCGTAGTCGTCCGTGCTGGGGTCAGAGCGATGCAGGTGGGTAATAAACGACTTGTCAATTTTGAGCACGTCGATGGGAAATCGATGCAGGTAGCTGAGGGATGAGTAGCCGGTACCAAAGTCATCCATACAGATCTGGATGCGGCGCTGGCGCAGCTGTTTGAGCAGATCGATGGCCATCTGAGCATTTTGAATCAGCACGCTTTCAGTGATTTCAACCTTCAGGTGCTGTCCCTGCAGGTGATTGCGGCTCAGGGCAGCGTCTATTTGCTGAATCAGGTCAGGGCGCACAAATTGCTTACCGGAGAGATTGACGCTGACGGTGAGAGGTTGACTGTGGGGCAGCTCTCGATGCCAATAGCTCAGCTGACGGCAGGCCTCGTTTAGGGTCCACAGGTCGAGGGCAGTAATTAATCCAGTGTTTTCGGCAACGGGGATAAAGTCGAGGGGAGGCACCAGCCCCCGGCGGGGATGCTGCCACCGCACCAAAGCCTCAAATCCCTGCACCGTGCCGGTGGCCAAATTGACGATGGGCTGATAGTAAAGCCGCAGTTCACCCCGCTCTAGGGCTCGGCGCAGGTCGTTCTCAAGCTCCATCTGCTGCATCACCAGGGTGTGCATGGGAGCGTCAAAAATAGCGTATTCGCGGTTGCTGCCCTTGGCTTTATACATGGCGATATCGGCATCGCGCAGCATTTGGTTGGGGTCGGTGTAGGTGGTGGCGCTGAGGGCGATACCAATGCTGGCGTGGACAAAGACCTCATGCCCCTGGAGCAGCACCGGGCTTTCGAGAATGGCATGAATGCGCTGGGCCATGGTGACGGCAACAGCGGCATCGCTGATATTAGACAGCAGCACCACAAATTCGTCGCCCCCCAAACGGGCGGCCACATCTGCTGGGCGCAGGCAGGTTTGCAGTCGTTGGGCCACCACCTGAAGCAGTTGATCGCCCATGGCGTGACCCAGACTGTCGTTGATCACTTTGAAGCGATCGAGGTCGAGAAACAGCAGGGCAAACTGGCGATTCGCGCAGCGTTCTGGAACCGACTCGAAACAAGTATCCGTCCCGGAATCGCAGCAGAGGTCGGGCGCGCCATCAAAGGTAGCGCCCACTGAAGAACAATGGTTGGTGCAGTGGTGGTGCAGGTGCTCAAGCGCCTGAGCCAGCCGTTCTAGGAACAGCGTCCGGTTGGGCAGCCCGGTGAGGCGATCGTGGGAGGCATCGTAGCGCAGCTGGGCCTCCAGGCGCTTGCGCTCGGTCAACTCGATCTGGGCCTGGGCATAGAGCTCGGCCTGGTGAATGGCGATCGCCAAATGGTCGGCCAACCGCTTAATGAGTTTGATTTCGGCCTCGCTCCAGCAGCGGGGGCCAGGGCATTGATGGACACTCAAGATGCCTTTGACCTCGCCCCGGTAGCGAATGGAGACTGCCAGAATCGCCCCGATATTCAGCTCTTGAGCCAGGGCCAGGTTGGGCAGCAGCATCGGGTCAGCCCTGACATCGTCTACGACCACCGGCAGCTCCTCAGCCAACACCCGCTGGGCATGGGGGTTGCCCTCAATGGGAACTACCTGCCCCTGTAAACTATCGAAACCGGGCATGCTGGCCGTGTTGGTGTGCACCAACACCTGGTCGGTCGCCTGACAGAGAATCACCAGGCCGCGACTGGCGGCGAAGGTGTGTAGCATTTCAGTCGCCGCCCGCTGGAGCAGCGTCTCCAGCTCCAGACTGTCGCTAATGGCGCTGATGATGTTGTTGAGCAACTTTTCCTGCTGGGCCAGGGCGCTGGTCTGAGCCAGCAGCTGGCTCTGCTGGAGGGCGATCGCCACTTGATCAGCCAGCTGAGATAACAGGGCGCGCTCCTTGGGCTGCCACTGCCGCGGGCCGCGGCAGTGGTGAGCGCACAGCAATCCCCAGAGATGGCTGCCACAGTTGATCGGCACAACCAGATTGGCCTGCACCTGAAAGCGCTTCAGCAACGCGCGGTAGCAGGGGTCGATGGTGGCCTCAGCCAAATTGTCGATATGGTGGGTGCGGCCTCGACGGTAGCGGTGGGCCAAGCCTGGCTTGGTTAAGAAACAGGTGTCTTCTACGGTGAGGCCAAGGGTTGCATCCCAAGGGGGCAGCACCGCTTCAACCGCCATAGTGCCGCTGAGGTCGGGATTAAAGCGGTAGATGAGCACTCGGTCGGTCTGCAAAAACTGCCGCACCTCGGTAACGGTGGTCTGCAAGATCTGCTCGACATCTAGAGATTGGTGAATGTGTTGGGTAATGGTGCGAATCAGATGCTCTTCTTCGGCCTGGCGGCGCAGCGCCTCCTGGGCCTTGGCAAGGGGAGTGATATCGGTGGCCACTGACCCCAAAATGGGGGTGCCATCGGCCTCCAGGCTCACGGGGAACAGTACCGAGCTAAACACCCGCTGCTCCCCCTGAAGATGCAGCGTATCTTCTACGGTTAGGGAGGTCTGGGTGGTGACGATGTGCTGCACCCGCTCCATAAAAACGCTCAACACCGAAGGCGGCAGCAGATCGGCAAAGGAACGCCCCACCACATCCTCAGGATGCAAGCCAAACTGGGCAGCGGTGGCCTGATTGACTCGCCGATAGCGTCCAGTGGCATCAAAGATGCTGACCAGAGCCGGAGAGTTGTCGATAAACGCCTGCATCTGCTGGTTAGCGCTGACTAGGGCCTGCTCAGTATGTTTGCGATCGCTGATATCGAGCACAACAATATCCCAAGCAATGTCGCCGTTGGCAAAGCTTTCTGGGCAACCCATGCCCTGGAGCCAGGTCTGCCGCCCCGAGGGAGTGAGCAGCCGCCATTCGCAGAACCAGGGAGTGAGGGTAGCGCCAGAACGCTGGAGCAGCTCCTGCACAGTGCTGCGATCGTCGGGATGAATAGACAGCCAGAGCCGCTGGGGCTGGCCGCGCAGCTGCTCGAGCTCTAGCTCCCACATGTCGACACAGCCGGGGCTGACGTAGGTGATGTCGTCGGCCCCGGAGGGGTGCTGCACGTAGCGCAACACAACCCCCGGCAGGTTAGCCAGCACCGGCTGTAGGCGGCGTTGCAAGCGCTGGTCAGCCTGGCGCTGATGGGTCACGTCTGGCCCAATGCTGGTGAACCGCTGCACCAGGCCGCGGGCGCTGGTCAAAACGGTGGTGTTCCAAGCGATCAGGCGGCGATCGCCGCTGCGGGTGAGAATTTCAGTCTCATGGCGAACAGCCCCTTGGCTCTGGCCCACGGCGGCTCGTAATAGCTCACTCAGCGCCTGGCGATCGCCAGCGGGGATAAACAGCTCAAACCAGTTGCCACCCACAACTTCGTGGCGTTGCCAGCCGGTGAGATTGAGCAGGTAATCGTTACAAAGCAAAATTTGGCCACTGGCATCGACCACTAGCCCCGCCATGGCCATCGCTTCGATCACCGCCCAAAAATGCTGCTCCGACATCTGTAAATCGCCGGTTTGGTCATCGCCTGTCCGGGCATTGGGAGCACCCACTACAGGATCGGAATCAGGCAAAGAAGTCCAATCATCGGTCATACAAGACGTTTCTAGGGGCGAGGCAGCCTGTGGGGGCTACACAAACCAGAGGCATTCCCAACTCATTCTTCCCACCCCGCAACCGTATACGGGGTGACCGTTCATAGGTCTTAATGTGTTCTATGGTAATTACCCCCAGGTAACTCTGGTAGCTGCAGGGCTAGGCACCCACCAGCATAGCGAAGCCCTCAGCGCGATCGCACCGAGGGCTATAGCCTCGCCGTCTTTATACATAAGTTGGAGCAGGCCGCCCATAAACAGGCTAAAGAAACTGCTGCCAGTTTTCACTGCGAAACAGGGCTCGCTCAGCCTTGCGGCGGCGCTGTAGGCCAGGCATCACGTTGCCCCCAGCATAGATCCACTTGGCGAACTCCTCCGACGCCCCGGCCACGTCTCCGGCGTTGAGCTTCTTCAGCAAGGTAGACGACTGCAAATTGCTGGGGCCGACGTTGAAGGTAAACGACACCAGCGCCGAAAACTGGTCGCTGGTCAGGGTGCGAGTCACAGCATCGGAGACGGCCTTTTCATACTTTTTGAGGTCGCGCTTGAGAATCTCTTCGGCCTCGGCCCGGGTAATGGTAAGCCCGCGGTAGACCTGCGGTGCCCCCGCGGAGGAGGTATGGCCATAGCCAATGGTCCAGGGTTCACCACCGGTGCCGGGGTCGGGGTAGGCGCTGAGGCTCAGGCCCTCAAACCCCTTAACAATCGCTAGCCCAGCGGCGTTGATGGTGTTGCCCGGAGGCGGTGGGGGCGGTGGGGGTGGCGCGGGCGGCATGGGCTGGGGCTCAGGCCCCCCAGTGCCGATAGACACCGTCATGGCACGTGGATAATCATCCCGCTGAAACCATGTCTTGACGCTGCCAACGTTGACTACCTGCTCCTTGGGATTATTGCTCGACGGATATTTCGTGATGCGAGAGATCCAGTAGCCTCCCTGCATCAGGTAAATTGCAATGTCTGTTTCTTTAATCCAGGTTCCCATATGACCTCCCCGGAGCAGTCCGCATACCAGGAATTTACAATACTTTCGGAATAATGGGCCATTGAGTTTTGGCCAGGTTCTACCATTTTGCCCACCGTGGAGCATAGATTTAACCCCTATAGCCCGGCCAATCGCCATAGCCAGCC
Organism: Nodosilinea sp. FACHB-141; assembly: GCF_014696135.1. NCBI lineage: Bacteria > Bacillati > Cyanobacteriota > Cyanophyceae > Nodosilineales > Nodosilineaceae > Nodosilinea > Nodosilinea sp. FACHB-141. The sequence goes on from NZ_JACJPP010000004.1 coordinate 107,801, forward strand.
GCGCGATCGGCGAGAGCTACGCCCTGGCAGTTCGATTTGGCACAGCCAAAGTTCGTCCCTAACCAAGGTTTCAACTGCTACCCCGCAGGATGACCAGTAATTTTTGTCTACTCTTCTAAGGTGAGGTTGCGATTTGCCCCTGGCAAGGCTAAGTCAACACCGCCTTGACAAACCCAGCAGAAGGTTTTTTCCAGGCAGACGATTCAGTCGTTAAGATATTCAAAGCTTAATGTCTTTTCTGGTGGCTTATTATCTCCATGGCTTTGCTCTCAGCAACCGCAGATTTGCCCTCCCGCCTGGTTTCACCCACCATTCGTCGCTTACCCAACGGCCTTACGGTCATTGCTGAGCAAATGCCCTTAGAGGTTGTCAACCTGAGCCTGTGGCTGCGGGTAGGCTCAGCGGTAGAAAGCGACGCCATCAACGGCATGGCCCACTTTCTAGAGCACATGATCTTTAAGGGCACTCAGCAGCTGCGCTGCGGTGAGTTTGAGCGCCAAGTGGAAGAGCGCGGGGCCTTGACCAACGCTGCCACCAGCCAAGACTACACCAAGTACTACATCACCACAGCGCCCCAAGACTTCGCCGCCCTGGCCCCGCTGCAAATTCAGATGGTGATGGCTCCGCGCCTCAGCGACCATGATTTTGAGCGCGAGCGTCCGGTGATTTTGGAAGAAATTCGCCGCGCAGACGATAACCCCCGCCGCCGTACCTATTCCCGCACCATGGAGCTGGTGTTTGACCGGCTGCCCTACCGTCGCCCGGTGCTAGGGCCGACCACCGTGGTCGAGGGGCTCACCCCGGCACAAATGCGAGAGTTCCACAGCACTTGGTATCAGCCCCAGAGCATGACGGCGGTAGCGGTGGGCAACCTGCCGGTAGAAACCCTGATTGCCACGGTGGCTGAGGGCTTTGAGCAAGCCATGGCCCAGCGCCCCACACCGCCAGACACCGCCAGCACTATTGAACGGTTCAAGCCGCTACTGCCCGACGACCTAGAGCCCCCCTTTACGACCGTGCGGCGGGCAACCCACGCCGATCCGGCCATGGCTCAGGCACGTCTGGTGATGGCCTGGCGAGTGCCAGGGGTGACTCACCTAGAGGACACCTACGGCCTCGATATCTTGGCCTCAATTTTGGGGCGGGGGCTAACCTCACGCCTGGTGCGCGATCTGCGGGAAGAGCGCAAGCTGGTGACCAGCATTAGCTGTACCAACATGACCATGGCCCACCAGGGGGCGTTTATGGTGTCGGCCCAGCTGCCCGCCGAAGATTTAGATCAGGTGGAGGGGGCGATCGCCCAGCACATTGCCACCGTGATGGAGGAGCCTGTCAGCCCCACAGAACTGAGCCGCGTGCAAACCCAGGTAGCCAACCGGTTTATCTTTGCCAACGAAACGCCGAGCGATCGCGCCGGGCTTTACGGTTACTACCAGACCCTAACGGGCGACATCACTGAAGGGCTCAACTACCCGGCCTATATTCAAAATCTGGGCGTCAAGGACGTGTTGCAGTCGGCCCAGCGCTATCTCTCCAGCGAGGCCTATGGGGTGGTTGCCCTACAGCCGGCGGCTTAGGACGGGCAGCTATGTGGACTGCGATCGCCCAGCACATTGGCGCTAAGACCGGCACTGCCTTTACCATTGCCGACCGGCGATCGGTGGGGGGCGGTTGCATCAACCAGGCCTATCAAGTGAGTGACGGTAACCAATCATATTTTCTCAAGCTCAATCAGGCGTCGCAGGTGACGATGTTTGAGGCCGAGGCCCTGGGCCTGAAGGATATGTATGACAGCCAGACCATTCGGGTGCCCAAGCCAATCTGCTGGGGCACGGTGGATGGGTCGGCCTACATCGCCATGGAGTGGCTAGAGCTGGGCAGCGGTGGCGGCGACGCCTGGAGCCGTATGGGCGAGGCCCTGGCGGCGATGCACCGGGTGACCAGCGAGAAAGGTTTTGGCTGGCACCAGAGCAACACCATTGGTGCCACCCCGCAGCCCAACCCTCGGACGGCGACCTGGTTGGAGTTTTATCGCGAGCACCGGTTGCGCCACCAGTTTCGCCTAGCGGGTCGTCGCGGGGGTCGGTTTCCGCGTCAGCACGAGTTGCTGATGGCTTTACCGGATTTGTTGGCGGGCCATGACCCGGTTCCGGCCCTGGTGCATGGCGATCTGTGGTCGGGCAATGCGGCGGTGACGAAAGACGGAGAGCCAGTGATTTTGGACCCGGCGACGTATTTTGGCGATCGCGAGGTAGACATCGCTATGACCGAGCTATTTGGCCGCTTTCCCGCTGCGTTTTATGAGGCGTACAATGCGGTCTATCCCCTAGGCCAGGGCTATAAGACCCGCAAAACGCTCTACAACCTGTATCACGTTCTCAACCACTTCACCCTGTTTGGCGGTAGCTATGAGTCGCAGGCTAACCGCATGATCGACCAGCTGCTGCGGTGAAAGGTAACCGCTAGGCCATGGCTTCAATGCTAAGAGTGCTAATAATCCAAGCTTCACAATCTACTATCAATCTTTGTTTTGACGTGGATCATCTGCTGGTGAATGTATTTCAGTTTTAATCCAAAACCGTCTCACCGCATCAGCGACAGGCGAGAGTAAGGCTGGCCAAGTCATCGGAGCTACCCGGCGATTAGGGATGACGTGTTCGATGGTGAACCGATTGACACTCAACCGTTCTGGAGAGTGGCAATACTCGCACATATAGCCAGCCCGATTTTGAATGAATTTGCTTAGCTGCATTACGAATTGGCATATTAGGCCAACTGCATGGCGTTCATATGAGTGAAAATGCGATCTAGCTATCCAATCGCCTTTAGCTCAACAGTTTCATCAACCGTGAGCTAATCTACTTTTTTCTTTTCTAGAAGTTGCTCCATTCGTAACTGAGATGCTCGCTGAATTTAAACAAGTTCCAGCTTCCAACCTTCTCAAGCTGAATCCCATGGATCAAAAACGATGGTTTGCTAAGCGCTATAACCATGACAGCCTCCATTGTGTAGCTAAGCTGGGTACCCTATTGTTCTTACGCTCCGCGTGAATACTCACGACGACGCTTCTGCGCCCCTTGCTGAGAAGATGCAGGAGAATCCAGGAAGATAGTGTCAACGTTGAAGCAGCGTATCTTTTGAGGTAGCTTCTAAATTTTCTTGAGGATTTGACTGAAAATAATATTGAAGCCAATCACGGCTGTATTCTAAAAGTCTATCTAAACCCAAATTCCATTCCCATGCGATAATCTTATTATCTCTGCCAACTGATATCAAAGTCTGCGAATCAGGACTAAACTCTACGTGCATAACTGCATCATTGTGCCCTCTGAGGGTAGCAATTAAGCTGCCGTCCAATCTCCAAAGCTTAACGGTTTTATCAAAGCTAGCAGAGGCGATGACTTGACTATCAGGACTAAATCTGGCGCAATAAACAAAATTGCTATGTCCTCGAAATGTTTTTATTAACTCACCATCCTGGCTCCATAATTTGACGGTGTTATCTCGACAACCAGACACAAGATATTGTCCATCTGCGCTAAAGTTTACGCTCATCACAGCACGTGCGTGGCCCTTTACGGTTTTAAGAAGAGTTCCGTTGATATCCCAGAGATGAATCTTTCGACTACTCGTACCTGCAGCAATATTGCGTCCATTAGAGCTAAAGCAAACGCTATAGTTATACTGATTTTCATCTCCCTGAAACGTTTTGACTAGGGTGCCGTCAATCCGCCAGATCTTAATAACATTGTCAGCACCTACAGAAGCAATAAACTCACCATTTGGGCTGAAACTTATGTCCCAAGTTCTACCTTCGGTGTCAATTTTAGAGACTAAGATCCCATCAAGTTTTCTAATGAAGATAGTTCCATCGCTAGCACTAGTCGAAGCTAGTTTTTGCCCATCAGGGCTAAATTGAACTTTTTCAACGATCCCTTGCTGTCCATCGAAAATTTTAAGTGGATCTCCGTTTCGATTCCAAAGCCTTACAGTTCCTTCGTTATCGCCAGTTGCGACAGTATTGCCATCAGGATTAAAACTCAACCCATAAAAACTTTGTCCTTCGTATCCATCAAAAATTTTAGTTAAACCATTGCCGTCTAGACGCCAAAGCCGCAATATTCCGTCAATGCCTGCAGAGACTAGTAGACTTCCATCTGGACTAAAACAAGTAGAGTTGATGCTGCAGTTCTGTCGAAATACTCTTGTTACTGTATTATTTTTCCAGAGTTTTAGATTGCCATCGCTATCACTATAAGCAGCGGCAGAGCCATCTAAGCTAAAGCAAATATCTGAAGCAATCTGCCATTTCTCTGTGGGAAGTTCAGTAATGGATAAGTCGTCTATTTGAATCAATACTGCATTGCTGCCACCTACCGCAGCGAGAATTTTACCTTCTGGATGGAAGCTAAGTCTTTGTACTCCCCGCTCAAGCTCTAATTCCTTTTTTAGATTGCCATCTAAATCCCATAATTTAAGAGTTGTATCTGAAGGACGGCTTACACCAGAAGCTAGTAATTTGCCATCGGGACTAAAACAAATGTCATTTCCAAATTCGTGTCCCTTAAAGCTTTGAAGAACAGTGCCATCTAACTGCCAAAGTTTAATTACTCCATCATCGTCGATTGAAGCAATCATAGTTCCATCAGGACTGAAGCAAACACCTCCAACATCAGAGCTATGCTCAGTAAAGGTATCAATTAATGTGCCATCTACTTTCCAAAGCTTTACTGTACAGTCTTCGCTAGAAGAGGCTAAAAGCTGACTATTAGGATGAAAAGCGATTGAATTGATGCAATCCGCATGAGCTTCAATAGTTTGAATTAGAGAACCGTCCACATTCCAAATATTTATAATTCCGTCATTGTCACCCGACGCTAGCTTTCCATCTAGACTAAAGCTTAATCCCGATACAGCAGTAGCATGCCCTACCAGGCGATTACACTCTCTCACGCTATAGTTGGCTTGCTGAAGAACTGACACAAGCTGATTGTAAATTTTAGGCTCAGACTCTGACCATTCAAAGCCTTTAAAGTCGGCACCTGCTTTGAAGCCCTCAAATAGGGCATCAAAATATTGGCCCGATTCAAACAAAGCCTCTGAAGATTTGCAAAGTGCCCTAATTTCACTTTTTTCAGCTTCTGTACGTCGCTTTTGTGCTTCGTCATACAATTCCTTCCAGCGATTATTTTCTTTTCGCTGCATATCTTGACTAGCGGTAATATAATCCTTATGAATTTCAGATGGCTTAGGTTTTTTGCTTGTGCTGTCAAGCAACCACTGTTCAGCAGTTGCTAATTCTGTCCCTCGAAGCAGAAAGCTCTCATGCTGATTATTTCTTCCCCATTCCTCTGCTCGGAGCTTTAATCGCGTGTATACCTGTGCATGTTCTAAATCTGTATCGATCGCTTCCAGCAATTTCTCTAGAGCAGATTCAAAACTAATATCACCACAAAATGAAATAATTTGAAATTTTGCCAACTCTAAAGGTAATTGCGTTGAACTAGTTTCGCGGCATAAAACAGGAACAAGTTGCTTGCCATGCTTAATTGCATAATTAACTTCATCAAGACAGTAGGACGAGGCAACAGAATCTGGACTAATTACGAAAATAAATTTATTCCCGTGCTCAATGCCTTTATAAATATTTTTCCTCCAATCTACTGCCGGAGCAATGTCCTCCCAGTCCACCCAAATAGTACGGTTAAGCTTGTTTAATGCAGAGAATAACGCACGGACAAAAGCTTTATCTCGACGAGAATATGAAATAAAGATGTCAGTTGACATGTGCTGTTATTTCCTAAAAAATAGTTGCATATTATAGTAAGCTTTGCTAAGTCAGATTTTTTATTTTTTGGCTGACAATGCATCTGACGAGAGCCGACGCAATAGTAACGAATTAACCACCACCGCCACGGAGCTAAATGCCATCATGCCGCCTGCAGCGGCGGGGCTGAGGCTGACTCCGGCGGTGGGCAGCAGCACCCCAGCGGCTAGGGGGATAGCCACCAGGTTGTAGGCAAAGGCCCAGGCCAAGTTTTGGCGAATTTTGTTGAAGGTGGCGCGGCTGAGGGTGAGGGTCTCGAGCAGGCCCGAGAGGTGGTCACCCATGAGAATTACGTCGGCGGTTTCCATGGCGATGTCGGTGCCGGAGTGAAGGCTGATGCCAACATCGGCCTGGACTAGGGCAGGGGCGTCGTTGATGCCGTCGCCCATCAGCGCAACAGTGTGCCCCTCGGCCTGTAGCTGGCGGATCGCATCAACTTTGCCCTGGGGGGAGACTTCGGCGGTGACCTGGCTGGGAGCGAGGTTGAGCTGGGCCGCGATCGCCCCTGCCACCTCCTTTCGATCGCCCGTCAGTACCCGCACTTGGAGGTCCTGTTTTTGCAGAGCTTCAACCACGCTGACGGCATCGGGGCGCAGCTGGTCTGCGATCGCCACCAGCCCTACTACGCGATCGCCCAGAGCTACGTAAACGACGGTCTGCCCAGCTTCCGCCAAAGCCTTTGCTCGATCTTGCACCTTGGCATCTAGCACCAGCTCTCGTTGAATCATCCACTTTTGGTTACCTAGAGCGCAGGGCTGCACAATGTCTTGCCAAGTGATTTGAGCAGCAACGCCGAGGCCTGGTTGGGTATCAAACTCGTCAGCTTGCAGTAGCTCCAATTCTCGGACTGTTGCAGCCTGGTGAATGGCCTCGGCCAGAGGGTGGCGGGTGCCGCTTTCGACGGTGGCGGCGAGCTGCACAATATCGGCCTCACTTAGGCCCTCTGCAATCACGTGAATCGCTGTCACCTGAGGCTGGCCTAGGGTGAGGGTGCCGGTTTTGTCGAATACAACCGTGTCGAGGTGGTGGATGGTTTCGAGGCTATCGCCGCCGCGAATTAGCAGACCGCGCTCAGCCCCCAGGCCAGAGCCGACCAGAATGGCGGTAGGGGTGGCCAGGCCCAGGGCGCAGGGGCAGGCGACGACCATAACCGCGATCGCCAGCTTCAGACTCACCAGCAGGGTCGAGGAGGTGTAGGTCATGGTATGACCCATGTGGGCCATGCCCAGGGCCGAGTGCATCACCTGGGGCCAGTGGTGCAGGCCGATGAAGTACCAAAACAGGAACGTGAGCGTAGCCAGAGACATCACCCCGTAGGTGAAGTAGCCCGAGATCAGGTCGGCCAGCCGCTGAATTGGGGCCTTGCGGCTCTGGGCCGTTTCTACCAGGCGAATCATTTGGGCCAGCACGGTGTCTTGACCGGTGCTGGTGACCTGGAGGGCGATCGCGCCGCTTTGGTTCACCGTGCCCGCCGTTACTCCATCGCCGGGCTGCTTCAGCACCGGCATCGATTCGCCGGTCAGCATTGCCTCATCCACGGTGGTTTGGCCTGAGACTACCGTGCCATCGGCGGAGATCTTTTCGCCGGGCAGCACCTGCACCCACTCGCCTACCTGCACGCAGCGGGCGGGCACCTCGACGCCGGTTTGGGCGACGCCAGCGGTGGCGGGGTTGGAGATCAGCCGGGCCACAGCGGGCTGGAGTTCGACCAGCGATCGCAGCGCATCTGCCGCCCGATATCTGGCCCGCTGCTCAAGGGTGCGGCCCAGCAAAATAAACGCCAGCAGCATCACCGGCTCTTCAAAAAAGCACTCCCAGCCCAAGCCAGGGAACACCAACGCCACCACGCTAGCTAGGTAGGCGCTCACGCTGCCCAAGGCCACCAGCGTATTCATGTTGGGAGCCAGCCGCCGCAGCCCAGCCCAGCCGTCCACAAGAATTTCCCGCGCCGGAAACGCCAGCGTCACCGTAGCCAAGATCGCGTGAAACCACAGGTCGCTGAGCACAGGAATAGTCAGCCAGCCGAAGTGATTGAGGTGGCCAATGGTGGAGAGAATGAGCAGGGCGATCGCTACCCCCAGCCGCTGCCCCTGCTGCTGTTGCTCTGCTCGCTTGGCTTCTACCCAAGCGGTGAGGTCGTCACCGTCACCATCGGTGGTGCGAGGCGTCGCCGCAAAGCCCGCCTGTGTCACCTGGTCTGCCAGCTGGTCGGCACTCACTACGCCAGCGTCAGTTTCGACCACCGCTACCTCGGTCACCAGGTTCACCGTGGCCGATCGCACCCCATCCACCTGAGCCAAGCGATTCTCAACGGCCCGCACACACCCGGCGCATTTCATGCCGCTGACGTTGAGCACCACGGTCTGCCGAGATGGCTCTAAACCCGGTTCCGAGGCAGAGGTCTGAGGAGAAAGAACTTGCATGGGCGAAAAGCTAGGAGCGGTAGTGGATCTAGCCTACCAAGCCCCTTCTCTTCTGCGTATCTCCCCGCTTGGCGAAAAATCGCATCTTTGCTCTCCATCTGCTCAAGCTTTGGGAGGGCCAGAACCCCGCTAGCCCCTATTCGATAGGGGTTAAGGGAATTAATTGACCAAGGGTGCTAATCCGTAAGCCGCTGCTGATTGACCAATTGGCGTCTTCAAACGTCAGAGCAATACTCACAAAGATCATAGAATCCCACCCTGCATCTTTCCCTAGATATAGGCCTATGCCCCTGGGCAGTTGTTGGCTTATGGCCAAATATCTAGACTGGCTACATTCACAGCCGGCCGGCCTGAGTGGCTGTATAGCCGATGCAGAAATCCTTTACCGCCAAAAGCTCAAGCTAGAAAAACAGTCAGCCGCGATCGCAAACCCCACCGCCCCAGAGTTCATGCGCGACCTGCAAACCCTCACCAATCAGCCCTTCGACTTAATCGTGATTGGCGGCGGCATCAACGGTGCAGCCACGGCACGCGATGCTTCCCTGCGCGGGTTGCGCACCATCCTGCTTGAGAAAGGCGACTTTGGCGGCGGCACCACTAGCTGGTCGAGCCGCCTCATCCACGGCGGGCTGCGATATTTGGAATACTTTGAGTTCAACCTGGTACGTGAGTCGCTCCACGAGCGCGAGGTGCTGCTGCGCAATGCCCCTCACCTGGTCAAACCGTTGCCGTTGACGATTCCCATTTATCGCAGCGGCTCGCGCAGCTACCGCATTGTTCAAGCAGGGATGGTGTTCTACGACCTGCTCAGCTACGACAAGTCGCTGCCCAACCACCGCATGCTGTCGCGCAGCAGCACCCAGCAGCTCTTTCGCGCCATCGATGCAGATGGGCTGGCGGGGGCGGCCCAGTATTACGACGGCCAGGCCGAGCATGCTGAGCGGCTGTGCTTAGAAAATATTCTCGACGCCGAGCAGGCCGGAGCCACGGTGCTCAACTATGCCCAGGTCGAAGACATTCACCTCAGCAAGCAGCGGATTACCAGTCTGACCTGCCGCGATCTGCTCAGCGGTCAACCCTTTGAGGTAACGACCCACGATCGCACGGTGGTCATCAACACCTCTGGCCCCTGGGTGGACGAGGTGTGCGGCCTCAGCCAGTCGCCGGTCAGTCAGAATCGCAAGATTGGCGGCACCAAGGGTAGCCACATTATTGTCGATGCCTTCCCCGGCGCGCCCGATGCGGCCCTTTATGTAGAAGCCAAGTCTGACGGACGGCCCTTTTTCATTCTGCCCTGGCTGGGCCAGTACCTGATTGGCACCACCGATGAGCACTATGCGGGCTCCCTCAACCAGGTCAAGGCCGACGATGCCGAGATCGACTACCTGCTAAAGGAAACTAACGCCGTGCTGCCCGCCGCCCACCTAACTCGGGAAGATGTGCGCTTTACCTACGCCGGGGTACGGCCTTTACCCTACGCCGAGGGCAAAAAGACCGGCAGCATTACCCGCGCCCACATTTTGCATGACCATGGCCAGGAGGGGGCGAAGAACCTAATTTCGCTGATTGGCGGCAAGCTCACCACCCATCGCCAGGTGGGCGAAGAGCTAGTGGATGCCGCCTTTCGCCAACGAGGTGAGACGCGGCCCGCCTGCCCGACCCACGATCGCCCCTTACCCGGAGCTATGCAGCTCGACGACCCCAGGTTGGGCGAGTGGCGCGATCGCTACCACCACCGCATCCCCAACCTCAACCACCTGATCAACATCTACGGCGCTCGCACGGGTGACCTGCTCGCTCTAGTCGATCGCCACCCGACCCTAGCCCAGCCCATCGTCGACTACTCCTCCGACATTCAAGCTCAGATTGTGTTTGCGGTACAGGCCGAGATGGCCCACACCTTCATGGATATTTTGCGCCGCCGCACCACCGTGGCCATGCACCACAACTATGGCTTTGCGGCGTTGCCCGTGGTGGCCCAGGTGCTACAGGAGTATTGTGGGTGGAGCGAAGACCTGTGCGATCGCGACATTCGCGCCTACCACCAGTTCATGGCCGCCAACTGCATTCCCGACTATGCGCTGGGTGAGGAGAGGGCGTCGCTGCAAACCGCATAATCAGAGTTGGGGAGTGATGGGCTAGGGGAGCGAGGGAGTGAATCTATTCCACCCATCCCATTACTCCACCACTCCATCACCCCACCACTCCATCACCCCCACTCCCCATGCTCGTCGCCCCAGCCTCCCAGCAAATTATTGCTACCTACAAAAACCGCCCGGTCACCCTCGCCATTTTGGGATCCGGCGCCTGGGGCAGTGCGCTGGCTCACATTGCCGCCACCAACCACCACACCGTGCGCCTTTGGTCGCGATCGGGCAGCGTTTCTCTAAGAAATGCCGTCGTTGGGGCAGATGTAATTTTGTCGGCCATCTCCATGAAGGGAGTGCTAGACCTGGTCACTCAGCTCAAATCGCTGGCTATTCCTGAAACCACAGTGCTGATGACGGCTACCAAGGGCTTTGACCCGGAAACTACCTTGACGCCATCGGTAATTTTTCAGCAGGCGTTTCCCAACCACGCGGTGGCCGTGCTCTCTGGTCCTAACCTTTCTAAGGAGATTGAGGCCGGGCTGCCTGCTGCCACGGTGATTGCCTGTGTCAACGAAACCGCCGCCGAGGCCGTACAGCATGTGTTTGCCTCAGACCACTTTCGCACCTACACCAGCACCGACCCTCTGGGAGCTGAATTGGGCGGCACGCTAAAGAATGTGGTGGCGATCGCAGTCGGTGTCTGCGAAGGGCTCAATCTGGGCTCTAACGCGCGATCGGCCCTGATCACCCGCGCCCTGCCCGAGGTCATGCGCATTGGCACCCACCTGGGCGGACATCCCGAAACCTTTTTGGGTCTCTCGGGCTTGGGGGACATGCTGGCCACCTGCACCAGCGCCCTCAGCCGCAACTACCGGGTGGGCTACGGCCTCGCCCAGGGGAAATCTTTAGAGCAAGTTTTAGAAGAGTTGGGCAGCACCGCCGAGGGCGTCAACACCGCCTACGTGCTCCACGACATTGCCCAGCGAGAACAGCTCTCAGCGCCGATTTCCCAGCAGGTGTACTTGCTGCTCAAGGGTGACATCTCAGCCACAGAGGCCGTCGCCGCCCTGATGGAACGCAAGCTCAAAGCCGAGGACTACCAAGAGGTCTTGCAGTGCGAATGACTTGCAGGCATTACTGAAGGACAGTATGAATCCTGTAGGAACGCACGCTGTACGCCCCTACAGGGTCATCCCCCAGCAGGTGGGATCTAGGTTAGGCGGCTCAAAACGCCAGATCCAGTCCGGCCTTCTATCTTTGTTCTTTAGCCGTATTTCCGCTGCGTTCCCCTAGGCGGGTTCTGGAAAGGTTGAGGGCGAAAACATCTTGAGCATGGCGGTGTAGTGGGGCTCATAGTATTTGACATTGATCGACCCCACACAGGCCGAAAGCTCTTGGTCAAGCAGGTTGACCATCAGCCGCACCAGGCCCCAATTTACCTTTAGCCTGGGATACAGCATGACGCAGAGCGGGAACAGCTCTTGGGCGATCGCTGAGATGTTGTTCTCTAGCATGCAGGTCCAGAGATAAATCTGAAACATCTCCACATCGCGAATGCTGGAGGTGCGCACTGCGGCCGCACTGAGGGGGCCGGTATAGGTCGCATAATCAGGGCACAGCGTAATCACTTGATTCACAATGCTCTTGGCAATGCGGTTGGTGGCCGGCAGCGCCAGCCGCACCGTCTCTAAACGCGGGTGATGGTAGTCGTAGTTGGCGGCAGCGGCGTAGGCCCGGTGCAGCGGCATATACAACAGATCGTCAACCACTTTGAAGTAGCTTTGCAGGGTCGACTGCTCGGCCTCGGGGGCTTCCGCCGAAAGCATTTGACCGCAGTAGTGAAACTGCATGCTGACAAACCCAATCACCCTAGGGTCTACCGCCGTATGGGTTTGGCGAATAGCGCCCAACTGCTTAGAGGCCGCAACCGAAAATCGCTGGGGCGTCACGCCCTTGGCGTAGGCCGCCAGAGCCTCTTCGTAGACCGAATGCACATCTTTGGAAATGGTCCAGGGGTCAATTAAGCTAGGGCTAATTTGGTGGCGACGAACTTCGCGAGACAGCAGCGTTTCCGTTTTGTTCCAGGCTCGGGCACTGACAGAGCGCAGGATATCGACGAGTTTTTGAGCGACATCCGGTCTAGATTGGGACTTATCTAAGTTCAGGAGCACCTGATCCTGACGATGCAGGTCTTTGACATACTTCTTTGCCCAAACCTCAGACAGGGAGAGCACTTCGGCCTTATCGGGAGCGCCAATTTTGTCTAGACGGCCAACTTTCAGGCTGGTCGATACCGAGCAGTCTGTCACCATAGGAACACAACCACGCTTTAGGGAAACTGGAACGACGGAAAGAAAGATTTAAAAGCCATAGTAAGCCCAGGCTGGTCAGCAGAGTTAAGAAGATCCCGGAAAGCGGTAAGCCAAATTTATTAAACTTTATTCTTCGCAATGGTTCGCAAAGATAAATAATTTTTCGATGGATTTTACAGGATTTTGGCGGCTTTAAAGGTTGCGGCAACTTCGACTGGGCAACAATTTACCGGAATGTGAGGACACCCAGTTCACGAAATAGCGACGCAGACCGTGGATCCTCTCGCATCCCTGCGCCCTTCCAAGGGAGGTAGGAAAGAGCGCTTGAGAACATCCCTGTGTGGCTCGCTTTTCGGCAAATTGGTATAGACGGGCTGAACCTCGTCCGCTTAAAGCTGGAGTTCCCCTCGCTCTCTGGCGATCCTACAAGTAGTCTACGAAGGGTTCAAGGAAGTGACTAGTCTCTTGGATACCTACCTTGGGCGATGGCGATCGCCTTAGCGCGTCATTAAAACAATGGCATAGCCTGCAATCAATCCTTGGAGAGCACCTACCCTTTGCTCCCAACCTCTAGGAAACAGCAGGCCCATAAAGCGGCACCAGACGTTACTCGTTCGTTCTAGAAAACAACCTCTTCCACAGTTTAAGATCACAGCCCTATGGCGCTTCAAAACTCTCTCCTAGGCAAGATATCGAAGCAAGTCTTCTACTTCGTTAGGCACAGAAAATTCACTAACGTCTAGAGCAAGAGCACAAGCAATTTTAGATTTATTGTGGTAGTTGGAACATAGACAACAGCCTCTCTGACAACGAATCCAAGAGAGCTATTCCGACCATAATTTCGCCTTGATCTGATTTTTTATTTAGAAAAGAATAGACATCTGTCGGTAGTTATGGCCCTTTGCTGGATTATGCCCGCTGATGGATGAGATTTTGATGCCCAGCTAGTAAATTAAGGCCATTGATGCTGATAGAGGTAATCTATGACTAATTTTCCTGAGCAAGTCGATAATGTCACTAATCAGGCCGCCGAGCAGGCTCAAAACTTGACTGAGCCAGCAGGGAATGTCGTTAGCCAAGTTCCTGAGCGAACCGAAGAATTTGCTCGCAAAGCTGATGATGCGTCCCACCAAGTTTCTGACCAAGTTGAATCGGCAAAGGCTACAGTGACCAAGCCTTTGCCCAAGCCCCCCGCTATGTCGGCCAACCAAGCACCTGCCGAAGAACTGCTCAAGCGTCTACAGTGGGGCGAGCCAGCGCTGACTATTATTGACGTGCGCAGTCGCGAAGACTTCAACAACGAGCGGATTACTGGCGCTGTGCCCATGCCCATCGACCATGTTTTAGATAATGCTGAGAATGCCCTAGAGCATAAGCGCGATATCTATGTCTATGGCGATAGCGCTGACGATGCTGCTAGCCAGCTCCGTCAGGCAGGCTACGCCAGTGTAGCTGTGCTACAGGGTGGACTTTCGGCATGGAAGGCCGTTGGTGGCCCTACCGAAGGCGTCTATGCTTTTTCATCACCGCTCAAGGATTAAGCGCCTTTAGCATCAACATTGAACAGTAGAAACCTGATTTAAGAAAGCTGAAAGGGTGCTCTTAGGAGACTCCGCGATCGCCCTCACACTCAAGCCTACAAATCAGGAATGTTCAAATCAGTTCTGATACAGAACAAAGATAGGCTAGCCAATAGCCTTAGTTAATCGGTTCCCCTCGTACTTTCCTTAATGGATAAAAGTATGGGGGGAAATCGGTGTTTGTCTAAGGCAGTTTAAGTTTAGCTAATGCCAAGATGCGTTCCCTCGACCACCCAAGGCTTAACTTTGGAAAACTACAATGGCCATAGCGTTTATGCCACCCAACGATGGACTTTCTCTGCCAGGCGATTATCTTTGACGTCGATGGGGTGCTGATTAACTCAGACCCAGTAGCAGAGCGCCACTGGCAGGCCTGGGCCGATCGCCACGGGGTTGATTTTGAGGCGATCCTCCGCATTCACCACGGTCGCCCTACGATAGCAACTATTCGCCAGGTTGCGCCCCATGTGGATGCTGCTAAGGAAGCCCACATTAAGGAAACCGCTGAGGCGGACGACACCAATGGGCTGATCCTCTACCCAGGCGCAAAAGAGCTTTTAGCTGAGCTGCCGCGCGATCGCTGGGGAGTCGCCACCAGCGGCACCCGCCGCACCGTATCCCTGCGCTTTCCCTATCTGGGCCTGCCAGAGCCCTCGGTAATGGTAACCGCCGACGATGTACAGCGGGGAAAGCCTGCACCCGATCCCTATTTATTAGCGGCTGAGCGATTGGGCGTTGCCCCAACAAATTGCCTGGTGATTGAAGATGCCCCCGCTGGGGTAGAGGCGGCCAGAGCGGCCGGGATTAGAGTAATTGCGGTGACGACAACAAACCGAGCCGAAGATTTGGGGTTGGCCGATGCGATCGCTCCCGCCCTAGCTGCTATTCAGATTAACGTTGTCTCTGATGGTCTAGTGGTGCGAATCGACTAGGAAAGATGACAGCCTTGGCTAGGCTGTGTGTTAAGGGGACGATCGCAAGAAAGGTGCGCCATTGCCTCTGCAACACCGCACCTCAAGGTCATATTTCGGATAATTTTTACGCTTGCTCCCAGAGTTCTCTAACGCCATTTTCAGGTAGCCAGGTGGCAATTTCCTGAATGCGCTCTTCGGATAGCTCTCTCTTAGTGGCGGTAAAAACGGCTTTCACAGCCTTCTTACGCTCGGCGTCTTTGTTAGTAGGGTCGCGTCGCAAACCACCTTCATTCGCTACCCGGAAGAAGAAGCGATCGGAGTCAATTTTGAAAATTCCTGGCCCCTGCCAAGGCGGACGCACCCGGCTCAAAAATCCGACGAGGGGGTTGCTGTCTTTCCAGAGGTCAGTTACCTCCATTTGCAACGCTTTTTCAGCGGTTGGCATGGCTTCTTCATGCAGTTCGTCGGCAACCCGATCGGCTGATTCGGTAGTCATTAGATCGCGCATGACGCGAAAAACAACTTCAGTAAAGTCTCTAGCATCGTAGGGCTCAGCAAAGCCCCCTTCAACCATCACATACTCTAAAAAAGACCGATCTTTATCGGCGATCGCCAACCTAGAATCTTCTGTTTCAGTCGGGTCAAGCCCTTGAATTTCTCTCTCTGTAGTTTTATCTACCATGCTTACTTCCTCTATTGATTTACATCAATCTTTCTTTCAGTAAAGGTTAAGCAACTTAAAACTATTGCACTTCCCTCAGGGGTTCAAGTTTGATTAGGTCATCAGATAGATATCGTGAGCAATGTTGGGCGATCGCCACGGGAGTCTCCCTGTTGGGAGACAAAGGGAGGACAGTAGGATGGTTGGAGAAAGATCCTCGCGCTTTGGAATAGCGTTTGGCGAGGGTGAATGAGTTGCAGCAGGCGGCAGTTTCAGTTTTTGTAACCATCCTGAGCTAGCCACCGCCGTCGCGTAGGTTAGGGGCATAGCTTTGCGAGGGCCTGAGGATGGAACACCGCTGGAATGTTTGGTTACTGGGCGCAATTGCGGCAGGAGCTTTGCCCATGGCCCTTGCCGACCCAACTCAGGCCTGGGATCCGATTGCCCCCAACCCCAATGCCAATTCCGACGCCAGCCCCAACGCCACCCCTACAGAAAGTTCTATGCCACCGATCGTGCAGCGCCAGGCCTATGACCGCTACCTCCAGGTAATCGAGCGCACTCAGGCGATGGTAAGCGACCCCGTCGCTCGCCAGCTGGCCGAAGCGCTCAACCTAAACGTTCTCAATGTCACCTGGGAAGACACCGGGCGCTTTTACGGCTCCTCCGTTGGCCCCAATATCAGCGACATGACCATTCAGGTGCAGCAGGATCCCGTTAGCGGGCAGCACCAGCTGCACCTGATGCCGGTGATTCGCCATCCCAACTTTGCAGATATCAGCGCCGACATTCCCCTAGAGAGCTTCTTTCTACAGGTGGGCAACGAGAACGGCGAAGACCTGCGTCGGGTGGCACTGAGCGAGGTACTCGGCGATCTGCGGAGCTATCTCAGCACTCCAGATTCTTGGAGCGGGCGAGGGCGATCGCTCCTTGCCCCTAGGCGTGATAGCCATGTGCTGGTCAGTGCCCAGGCCTGTTTTTTGCCGATTCCCCAAGAGGGTATGGCCACATTTAACCCGGTGCTGTTTAACTATCAGTCGCGCCCCGGCGACCCGGCGGTGCTAACCATTCTCGCCACCCGCGAAGGCACCAGCGTCACCGTGATCGACAACCAGCGCGATGGCTTTGAGGCTGGGCAGACGTGGGGTCAGCGCCTCTTTTTCAACAAAAATGGCGAACGGGCTAGCTTTACGGGGCAACGCCTGAGCGATTTTCAAGCAGTGGAGAATCCAGACGGGCGACCTGGAGAAGTCGCTGAGGATGATACCGAGGGGCTAAATATGGTGCTGCTGATTCAGGTACCACTCAAACAGCGGGCACCAATGAGGCAATCATCCTTTGACAGTATGGCCCCCGCCCCTATGGCCGCCGCCCCCCTGATGGAATCCCGTGGCCCCAGCGATGTAGAAGCCGCCGTCATCGGCCATGGCGCGGTGGAAGGGCCGTTTACCGAGATTGACAACCTCGCCATTGAGCGCGACCCAGACTACCCGATTCGGGTCACGGTGCAGTTCTACAAAGCCACCAGCAACGGCGTGGTGTCGGAGGCTGACATGGCCGAAATTCGCGAGCAGATCGACCGCGTCTATGCCGAAGCCGACTACGTAGGCAGTCTGGTGGTGGATGGCCCCAGCGATGGTCAAGGACCGGCCAGAGGCCAACGCCCCACCGAGCACGACGGCCCCAAAGATGAGCCTGCCGACTGGTGGCAGCGCTTCTGGGAATACCAGCGCAACTTCCTCAATCGCTAGAGTTTGGGGGCGTAGATCGCCTGCACAAAGCGATCGCGCCCCGCCAAATCCAGACATATTTGAATGTCGCGGTAGCCTCCCTGCGCTTCTAGCAAGGAGGCTACAGCCTCTCCCTGCCCCGTCATCATTTCTACTAGCCAAAGCCCCCCCGGCACCAAATATTTGGGAGCCTGGGCGGCAAGCAGGCGGAGATCATCCAGGCCATCATCGCCGCCATCCAAGGCACTGGCGGGTTCGTGGTTGATCACCTCGGGTTGAAGCGTCGGCAGCAGCGCCGAGGGAATATAGGGCGGGTTAGACACAATAGCGCTGAGCTGGCCTCGGTAGGACGTTAACGGTTCAAACCAAGATCCGTTGTAGAACGCGATGCAATTCTGTAAGCCTGCGCGGTCTGCGTTGCCCTGAGCGATCGCCAGCGCTTCAGCACTAAAATCTACCGCCAAGATGCGAGCCGACGGAAAGGTTTGGGCGAGACCCAAAGCAATCGCACCACTGCCGGTTCCCATATCGACCCAAATGCCTTGGGCCAGCTGATCTCTGAGGGGGCTACGGGCAATCGCAGCCTCGGCCAGATCAATTATTAGCTCGGTCTCAGGGCGAGGGATAAGCACCGCCGGAGACACGGTCAACATTAGGTCGCGCCAGGGAGTTTCGCCCACCAGGTATTGCACGGGGGTTCGCTCCGTAAGGCGCTGCTGCCAGCGACGCTCCAATTCGGCTAGAGAATAGCGGAGAGTGATCTGCGATCGCTGGTGCACCGTGCCCAACCGCAGCGACAGCCGCTCCACATCCGCCACCGCCATCAGCAGCCAGTCCACTTCGTCAGCGTCAACTCCCGCCGCCTGAGCCTCTGCCAACGCCTTTTCGCGCCAGGCCCACAATTCCGCTCCCGTCGCAGCGCGATCGCTAGCTGTCATAGCCGCCATCTTCCCTAAACCGTGGGTCACACAAATCTCCTTGCACTAGCCCAGGTAAATTTTGAAGCCCCACGCTACCTTGCCAAAATCGCCGATCTAAAATTCTTGAAAGCAAAGCGAGTCTGCCCCTACAACCCATCCACCCCCTACCCCCTCACCCATCCACTCCCCTAACGCGTCCACCGCACCTTAGACCCGCGCGCATCCAAATGCACCAGCGCCGGGAACTGGCTGTAACGCCCCAGCCCCCCTGGCCACCAAGGATCCAGCGCCCAATAGATCTGGTTGCCCGTGAGCCCCATGCAATAGAAGTCGATGGCGTCGCCCACGATGTGGCGACTGTCGGAGGCACCACCTACCCGACTGTCGATCTCAGCGGGGCGATACCAGCTGGTAATTAAGAAGGGGCGGCCAATGCGATCGCGGGCCTGCTGGGCCAGAACGGCGATACGCACGATGGCCTCTACCGTGGCCTGGTTAGAAGGCATGCGGACACCGCCACGGGTGGCTTCCGACCAGGTAAAGTTGCCGTTAGGCACAATGCTGGCGTCCAGCTGAATATTGTTGGGCGTCCACTGAGCAGGGCGCGGTGGCGGCGGGGCAGGCACCGGGGCGGGCATGGCCTCGGGTGACGAGGGGGCGGCGCGCTCCAGCCGCCGCAGATCCTCAAACAGCGACTGAATCGCGGGAATCCGCCCCTCTAGCCGCCGCCACAGCTGTACTAGACGAATTAACGCCTCCCGCTGGTCTTCGGTGGGGGTGTAGGTGGTGGGGATATTGGCCGCAAAGTCGAGCAGGGCGCGATCGAGGGTGCGGGCGGTCGTGACCAGGGCCGCTGGGTTGTCGGTGTTTTGCGCCAGGTCATCGGGATTGACTCCCAGCTGCTGAATAGCGGTGGTACGTGAGTCGAGGTTAAACCAGCGGCGATAGCCGTCGGTTAGCGCAAAACGCAGATCGCCTTGACCGTTGTAGAGACTGGGTATTTTTTGCACAAAGGCGAGCAGCGCTGAGTCAAGGGTCTCTAGGTTCGTTTCATGGGCAAAGGGATCGTTGGTGAGCAGCCAGGCGATCGCCTCTTCCCGCGCATCCATCGCCCGCCACAGCTGCACCAGGCGAATCAGTGCCTCGCGCTGGTTGGGATAGCCCGCGTAGTAGCGGCCCACCGACTGCATAAAGGCCACCAGCGCATTGTCCAAAGCCGCTTCATCGGGCACCTGGCCAACTACCGGCACGTTCAACACGTCGTACACCGCCGCCGCCGTGTTGAGCTGTCGCCACAGCCGCACCGCCTCAACCATGGCCTGCCGCTGAAAGTCGAGCCGTCCATAGTTGGGCGGCACCCGTTCAGCAAAGGCCAGCAGGGCCGAGTCGAGCTGGCTCACATTCTGGGGCAGCTGCGCCCCGCTGTAGCCGGTGCTGATGTCTTCGAGGTAAGCCTGGAGCAGGGCGGCGGCATCGCTGGGCTCAAGCTGGGCGGCATCGCGATCGCCCTCTGCTGGCGTAAAGCCGTTCGCTACCGCTTGCAGAAAGCGATCGCTGTAGCGCCCCACGCTGACATCCCAAATGTCGGCCCCGCTCCAGCCCTGCTCAATGAGGCCGTTGGTAAGACTGCGCAAGGTATTGGCCGCGTAATGGACCTGGGCTGCGAAGGTATCGACCTCACCCATGTCCACCTGGTTCACCGGAGCAATGCCCAGGCCGGTTTCGCCGTCGGTGAGCTGGGGCTGATTGTGCACGGCGTAGAGGGCAGCCAAAATGGGCTTGTGCACCCCCGCTCGCTCCCCTTCCAATAGATAGTAATAGTTGCGCTGATCGGGTGCTAACGTGCTCATAGCGTGCATTAAGCCACAATGACCTGTCCACAGTAACCACAAAGTGTAAACTCGATGGGCGAAGTTCAACCATTACCCAGCCACGGGTTTTCACCCCGACCCCAGCTGCTAGCCACCGACATGGATGGCACCCTCACCCGCCAGGGCAAGTTTACCCCCGCCCTACTACAAGGGCTAGAACAGCTCCAGGGTTTAGGTCTGCCGGTGATGATTGTCACCGGGCGATCGGCAGGATGGGTGAATGGCCTCGCCCACTATCTCCCCGTAGTTGGGGCCATGGCCGAAAACGGCGGCATCTACTTTCCTCACAACGGTCCGCCAGAGCCATTAGTTGAAATTCCCAACCTGGTTGCCCACCGCCAGCTGCTGCAAAAGGCCTTTACTCAACTGCAGTGGCGGTGGCCTAAGCTGCGCGAGTCAGACGACAATCGCTTTCGTCTCACCGACTGGACGTTTGACATTGAGGGCCTAACCCAGGCCGATTTA
Source organism: Nodosilinea sp. FACHB-141 (assembly GCF_014696135.1). Lineage (NCBI taxonomy): Bacteria > Bacillati > Cyanobacteriota > Cyanophyceae > Nodosilineales > Nodosilineaceae > Nodosilinea > Nodosilinea sp. FACHB-141. The sequence goes on from NZ_JACJPP010000004.1 coordinate 128,594, forward strand.
GATGAAATGGCAGAGCTGTGCCAATCGCTGGCCTGGGGGTTTACCTACAGCACCGTGCAGTGCCACCTGTTTACGCTGGGCCAGTCTAAGGCGGCGGGCTTGCAACGGGTGCTTGAGCGCTACTTCGCACCGATCGCCGCCGCTGAGGTCTTGACCGTGGGCGACAGTCCCAACGACGAGAGCATGTTTAACCCAGCCCTGTTTCCCCAGTCGGTGGGGGTGGCCAATGTGGTCGAATACTGGCCTCGGCTTACCTATCACCCCGCCTACGTCACCCAAGCCACCGAGGTGGCCGGGTTTTTAGAACTCGTAGAAGCTTTAGTGCAGAATTTTTAGAATTGGTTTGGAACGACCAGTTTTGTAACAAAAAAAGACGTTGTTTTCTATTGCTGACAACCAGCTCCCATAACATTGTCAGACATAAAATATTTTTGAAGTTTTAACCCTAAGGGCAGGCAGTACTTTTACCATGCCAGACAATGGGCCGAGTATTCTGCCAGCTACTCTGCTCTACTTAGCCAAGGCACTCTGCCCTAAAGTGTTTCATTTTGTTGAAATCAAAAAACAATCTGAATATCTAGACCATCTAGGACAGTAGGGGAGATTGTAGTAGTCGGCAGGATAGGGCAATTTTGTAGAAAATATAGGTAGAACCAGGCCGTTTAGACTAAATTGACGCTCCTTGTAATTCCTTTGAAGCTGGGGGTTATGTCACGGAACTGCCCCTTTGCTACTACCTAGAGCCTGTTTACATCGACTGCGCGCTTGCCCCTCCGAGGAACAACTTCATCGCCTCGCGCTCTCTGAGCCTGACGCAAAATTTGACTACCTCTGATCCCGTTTCACTAGCGCTAGGGTTGGGATCTTTTTTTATCGTCATTCTCCCGTTTCCTGCCTGCGTTTTTGTTGTTTAAGGCCATTCCCCTCGTAACTCCCTATGACCATTGCAGCACCCAAAGACAATTCTGTAGCCGCTCCCTTAGATGCTGCCCCTCTAGGGCTTAAGGTAGGCATTCCGAAGGAGGTGTTTGCGGGCGAACAGCGGGTCGCCGCCACCCCCGAAACCGCTAAAAAACTGCAAAAGCTAGGCTTTGAGGTCTTGGTTGAAACCCAGGCCGGAGCCGGGGCCAGCTTTACTGACAGCGCCTACGAAGCCGCTGGCTGCACGGTAGTGGCCGATGCCATCAGCCTGTGGGAAGCCGCCGATGTCGTGCTGAAGGTGCGATCGCCCCAGCACCATCCCGCCCTCGATCGCCACGAGGCCACCCTGCTCAAGCCCGAGCAAACCCTAGTCAGCTTTATCTGGCCCGCCCAAAACCCCGAGCTGCTGACCCAGCTAGCCGACCAGGGCGGCACTGTCCTAGCGATGGATTCGGTCCCCCGCATTTCTCGAGCCCAAAAGCTCGATGCCCTCAGCTCGATGGCCAACATCGGCGGCTACCGAGCGGTGATCGAGGCCGCCAGCCACTTTGGCCGCTGCTTTACCGGCCAGATCACCGCCGCGGGCAAAATGCCCCCGGCCAAGGTGATGGTGATTGGGGTTGGCGTGGCTGGGCTGGCCGCGATCGGGGCTGCCAAGAGTTTGGGGGCGATCGTTAAAGCCTTTGACACCCGCCTGGTGGTCAAAGAGCAGGTGCAAAGCCTGGGCGCAGAGTTTCTCGAGCTGCACTTCGAAGAAGACGGCAGCGGCGAGGGCGGCTACGCCAAGGTGATGAGCCCAGCCTTTATCGCCGCCGAAATGGCCCTGTTTGCTCAACAGGCCAAAGATGTCGACATCATCATCACCACGGCGCTGATCCCCGGCAAACCAGCGCCGCTGCTGATCACCCAGGAGATGGTCGAGAGCATGAAGCCCGGCTCGGTAGTCGTAGACCTAGCTGCCGAGCAGGGGGGCAACTGCGAAGTCACCGAGCCCGGCCAGGTGATTACCCACAACGGCGTCACCATCATTGGCCTGACCGACCTGCCCAGCCGCATGGCCTCCCAGGCCAGCCAGCTCTACGGCAATAACCTGGTGCACCTGCTCAGCGACTTGGGCGGAGCCGAAAATTTCACCGTCAACATGGAAGACCAGGTGATTCGCGCCACCACCGTGATTCACAACGGCCAAGTGACCTGGCCCCCTCCCAAGGTAGAAGCCCCCGCTCCCAGCGTCTCCCCCACCTCCCCGACCTCCCCCACCGCTGAGGAAATTCCCGCTGCTAAGTCCTGGTTTAGTCAGCTGCTCTGGCCCGTGCTAATTGGCCTGGCCTGTGTGGCTATCGGCCTTTGGGCTCCCGCCTCGTTTATGACCCACCTGACGGTCTTTGTCCTCGCCAGCTTCCTTGGGTGGAAAGTGATTTGGGACGTGTCGCCCAGCCTACATACTCCCCTGATGAGCGTCACCAACGCCATCAGCGGCATCATCATCATCGGCGGCATGCTGCAAATTTCTAATAACATCGCCTCACCAATGACGATATTAGGGGCGATCGCCCTCTTCCTTGGCACCGTTAACATCGCCGGGGGCTTTATGGTGTCGCAGCGCATGCTGAACATGTTTCACAAGTAATTCTTTTTGAACTTTGCTTTTGAACTTTGAATTCAAAAGGCAAAATTGCCTACCCACGCATTCCCAAAGGATATGGAAAACAACCTCGTAACCACTGCTTACATCGTCGCCAGCGCTCTCTTCATCCTCAGTCTGGCGGGGCTGTCGCAGCCAGAAACCGCTAAGCGGGGCAACCTGCTGGGCATTCTCGGCATGGCGATCGCCTTTGGGGCCACGGCGCTGATTTGCCAGGGCTACCCCGTCCAGATTGGCTCCATCGGCCTCGGTGTGCTGGTGGGTGTGCTAGCCGCTGCCCGCGTAGCGATGACCGATATGCCCGAAATGGTGGCGCTGCTCAACAGCTTTGTGGGCCTGGCCGCTGTTCTAGTCGGCTTTGCCGAATACCTCCAGCCCAGTGCCGCGCTCACGGGCACGGATATTACCGTTCACCGGGTGGAAATCTATATTGGCGTGTTCATTGGCATCGTCACCTTTACCGGGTCGATGATTGCGGTGGCTAAGCTGCGAGGCTGGGTGCCCAGCCGGGCGGTGCTGCTGCCCGCGCGCCACGTATTCACGCTGGGAATGCTGGGGGCGATCGCAGTCCTCGTCGCACCCTTTCTCACCGCTACCGGCAGCCCAGGAATGTGGATTTTAGCGGCGATGACGGCGATTGCAGGCATCTTTGGCATCGTAATCGTGATGGCGATCGGCGGGGCCGATATGGCGGTAGTGATTTCACTGCTCAACAGCTATTCGGGTCTGGCCTCAGCGGCAGCGGGCTTTATGCTCAACAATGACCTGCTGATCATTACTGGGGCGCTGGTCGGCAGCAGCGGCGCCATTCTCAGCTACATCATGTGCAAAGGCATGAACCGCTCCTTCGTCAACGTGCTGCTGGGCGGCTTTGGAGAAACCGCTAGCTCCGGCAAGGCGGCTGCCCTAGAGGGCAGTGCCACTAGCACCACCACCGGCGAAGTCGTCGAACTGCTGGCCAACGCCCAGAGCGTAGTCATTGTCCCCGGCTACGGCATGGCCGTGGCCCAAGCCCAGCACCCCGTGGCGGAGATCACCCGCCTGCTCCGCGCCCAGGGCAAACAGGTGCGGTTCGGCATCCACCCCGTGGCGGGCCGCATGCCCGGCCACATGAACGTACTACTGGCCGAGGCCAACGTGCCCTACGATATCGTGCTGGAGATGGACGAAATCAATGACGACTTGTCCCACACCGATGTGGTGCTGGTGGTCGGTGCCAACGACACCGTTAACCCCAGCGCCAAAAATGACCCCAATAGCCCGATCGCCGGCATGCCCGTGATGGAAGTTTGGGAAGCCGATACCGTAGTAGTGCTCAAGCGCGGCATGTCGTCGGGCTATGCCGGAGTCGAGAATCCGCTGTTCTTTAACGACAACACGCTGATGCTGTTTGGCGATGCCAAAACCAACGTCAACGGCATTTTGGCTCAGCTCTCCACCTCAACAGCTCCCGCCCCGGCCCCTGCCCTCGCCGCAGCCTAAATCATGTTGGATGTGCTCGGTTTGCAGAGCGCGCATCCAATATGAACAACGTGGGCTAGTGACAGATAACCTCAATACAACCAGCACCCCAGGTCGTAGGATGGATCAGCACAGCAGGATCTATCCTATGACCTGGGAGTTTTGGTGAGTGGGTATGAAGTTTAAGCGCAGTACGGTAATACTGGTAGGGGTGGCCTTTCTGCTGGGGGCAGGGGTGCTGATTGCTGAGTCCCAGCGATCGCAGTCCCCCGACTCCACAGCCCAAACCGAGTCCACCGCGCCCATTCTCACCTTTGAAGAAGCCGACGTCGCCACCCTCACCGTCGATCGCGGCAATGAAACCCTGGTCTTTGAGCAGGGCGACGACGAGACCTGGCAGATGACAGCGCCCGACCAGGCTCTGGCTGAACCGGGGGCGATCGCTTTCCTCCTCAGCCGCCTGAATACCGACTCGCCCCTGCAAACCGTTACTATGCGAGCCGACCAGGCCACCGACTTTGGCTTTAACGCTCCCCTAGGCGTCGTCACCGTCACTCTCAAAGACGGCACCGAGCACGAGCTGATTTTGGGTGGCCCAGACTTCAGTGGCAGCGCCAACTATGCAGTAGTAGACCCCGATCCCTGGCCCCCCGCCGGGGAGTCAGAATACTCCGTGCTCGTCGTCACTCGCGATGTGGCCAACGGCATCAATCGCCCCCTGGCGGAGTGGAAGATGCCGGGAGAAACCCCAACTCCAAATCCGGGGGCCAGTTCAACCCCAGAGAGCAGCACACCAGCGGCAGCCCCGGCGCCCGCTCCAGCCCCCACTCCGACACCTGCGCCAACCCCCACTCCAGCACCCTCGACAAACGAGACTGCGCCTGCGCCAACTGGCAGCCCTGCGCCTGAAGCTACTAACTGATTGGCATTACGGGTGCTAGGCTAAGCCCACCGTTGCTTTCGCGCGGTCGATCAAGCGTTGAATCGCGTTGACTTAATGCTGCTGGGCAGTGCCCACGCTACGCCTGCCCCACAAACTTCCCAAAGCAACACACCCACTGACCTTGGGCTTCCATAACCTAACTACCCATCCACCCGCCCACTCATCCACCCCTCAATGTCTTCTCCCACCGCTATTTTGCTGTTTTCTTGCCCAGACCAAAAGGGTTTAGTGGCTAAGATTGCTAACTTCATCTACGCCAATGGCGGCAACATTCTCCACGCCGACCAGCACCGCGACCCTGAGGCGGGGTTGTTTTTGTCGCGCCTAGAGTGGGAGCTAGAGGGGTTTAATCTGCCGAGGGAAATCATTGGGGCAGCGTTTGGGGCGATCGCCCAACCCCTCGGCGCTACTTGGCAGCTCCACTTCTCCGACGCCGTGCCCCGTCTGTCGATTTGGGTCAGCCACCAAGATCACTGCCTGCTCGACCTGCTCTGGCGACACAAAGCTGGCGAGTTCAAGGCCGAAATTCCGCTGATCGTCAGCAATCATCCCCACCTCAAACCCGTCGCCGACCAGTTTGGCATTGCCTTTGAGCACTTGCCCATGACCAAAGACACCAAGGCTGAGCAAGAACAGCGCCAGCTAGAACTGCTCAAGGAATACAACATTGACCTAGTGGTGCTGGCCAAATACATGCAGGTGCTCAGCTCCGATTTCCTCAACCAGTACGATCGCGTCATCAACATTCACCACTCGTTTTTGCCCGCCTTTATGGGAGCCAACCCTTACCAACGCGCCTTTCGGCGGGGGGTGAAAATCATCGGAGCCACTGCCCACTACGTCACCTCCGACCTCGACGAAGGCCCGATCATCGAGCAAGATGTGGTGCGCATCAGCCACCGCGACGATGTGAAGGAGCTAATTCGCAAGGGCAAAGATGTGGAGCGCATTGTGCTGGCCCGCGCCGTGCGGCTGCACCTGCAAAACCGCACTCTGGTCTACGGCAACCGCACTGTAGTGTTTGCTTAATCGCGCCCTGTTGACTACTTAGGCTTCCTAAACTAGGGTTTTGCCTAGCTTTAGAAATCTCTCTCAGCCAAAGTATTGCCGATGCCTACCGTGCTTCAGGTCGGGCCTTACAGCTTTATCTTCTTCAGTTCCGATCGAGGTGAACCTGCTCACATCCACGTTAAGCGCGATCGCCAAATCGCCAAGTTTTGGCTAAGCCCAGTTACATTAGAGAAAAATCGTGGTTTCAAAGACTACGAACTCAACAAGATTGCCGAAATTGTCGAGGAAAACCAAGACATTCTTCTAGAGGCATGGCATGACTACTTTAGTTCTTGAAACTGAACCACTGGCTACTGCCGTAGTCATAGACCATGAAAAACTGGTGGTTGAGTTGGCCGATGGTCGCAGCCTAGCGATTCCCCTAGACTGGTACCCTCGGTTGCTGCATGGGTCTTCCCAAGAAAGAAACGACTGGCAACTGCTAGGTGATGGCTATGCCATTGAATGGCCGCAGCTAGATGAACATATTGGTACCGAGGGATTGCTGGCTGGAAGGCGCAGTAGCGAAAGTCAGCGATCGCTAGCCCGGTGGTTAGCAGCTCGCCAAGCTTGAATTGCTTGACTGGCCTGTCCTATCAATCTCGGCCGCCACTGAGCCAGAGTTGAATCTGATTCCAAATGGCATCGGGGCCGATGCCAAACAGGAAGTAGAGAGCCAGCAGCAAAAAGGCCACCAGCAGCACTGTTTGAATGGTGTTTTTGATCAGCTTAAACACCCAGCCAAACACCACGATCGCAATTACGATCGCCCCCAGTACAATCAGCAGCTCCACGGGTGCCCTCCTATCCCATCGAAACGACAGTGGCTGAGGTCAACGACTCGCTGACGCTGGTGGCCTCGGCCCTGGCCCACTGGTCGGCGGCGAGAATGTCGGCCAGCACCGGCTGAGTCACATTGTGAGAACGGTGGCGATCGCACACCCCCTCGATCACCTTGGGAATTTCTAAGAAGTGAATCTTCTCGTCTAAAAATAGCGCCACCGCCTGCTCGTTGGCGGCGTTGAGCACAGCGGTCATCGTCCCGCCCGCGCGCCCAGCGGCGTAGGCCAAATCCATACAGGGGTATTTGGCGTGGTCAGGCTCACGGAAGGTGAGGTCGCCCGCTTTGACTAGATCAAGCGGTTCCCAGTCGGTGTAGATGCGATCGGGCCAGGAGAGGGCATAGAGCAGCGGCAGACGCATATCGGGCCAGCCCAGCTGAGCCAGCACCGACGTATCTTGCAGCTCAATCAGCGAGTGAATAATGCTTTGGGGATGGATGACGATGTCGATGCGATCGTAGTCCATACCGAACAAATAGTGGGCCTCGATCACCTCTAAACCCTTGTTCATCAGCGTGGCAGAATCCACCGTGATCTTGCGGCCCATCGACCAGTTGGGGTGCTTGAGGGCATCGGCCACCGTCACCTGGGCCAGCTTCTCCACTGGCCAGTCGCGAAAGGCACCACCAGAAGCCGTGAGCAAGATCCGCCGCAGGCCATCCTTGGGCACCCCCTGAAGGCATTGGAAAATCGCAGAGTGCTCGGAGTCGGCGGGTAACAGCTTGACGCCATGCTTTTCCACCAGGGGCAACACAGCGGGGCCACCGGCAATCAGGGTTTCTTTGTTGGCCAGGGCGATGTCTTTGCCCGCCTCGATCGCCGCCAGGGTCGGCAGCAGCCCGGCACAGCCAACAATGCCAGTCACTACAGCCTCCGCGTCACCGTAGCGGGCCACTTCCACAATGCCGTCATCGCCCGCAAGCAGCTGAGGCATAGGATCGAGACCAGCTAGGGCGTCGCGCAGTTCACCCAGCTTGTCGGGATTGCAGATGGCGACGATCTCGGGCTTAAACTGGCGCACCTGTTGGGCCAGCAGCTCCACATTGTTCCCTGCGGCAATACCCACTAGGCGGAACTGGTCGGGGTGGTGCTCCAAAATATCGAGGGTCTGGGTACCGATAGACCCAGTTGATCCAAGCAGGGTGATGGCTTTCACAGCAATCCTCAGGGTGGGTGAACGCTATCTTTAAGAATCCCACGACGGGGGCCATGGCCCAAGGTCTTAGCAGAATCTCGTTTTCTAAGATTTAATTAAACCCCACGGGGATCATGGCTAAGCAATTGACAAGATTTGATGACTGTATCGCTATGGATAACTGTAAAAATACAATAGTTGTTAAAATTACTGGGAATCGTTCGCGCACACCCGAGCCTACCCCTAAACCATGGACTCTGTAGAACCGGTTTCAGTTGAAGTTGTGCAGCAAGTAGCGGATTATTTCAGCGTACTCAGTGAGCCGATGCGGCTACGAATTCTTAACTTCCTGCGTGAGGGTGAAAAATGCGTGCAGGAGCTAGTCGAGGCCACCCAAACCAGCCAGGCTAACGTCTCCAAGCACCTTAAGGTGATGCTCCAGGCGGGCATTCTCAGCCGCCGCACCGAAGGCACCTCCGCCTACTACAGTGTTACCGACGAGCTCATTTTTGACCTGTGCGGATTGGTGTGCGATCGCCTCGCCTGCCGCATTGAGGCCCAGGCCCAGCACTTTCGCAACTTTAGCCTGGCCAGCCGCAGCTAGGGAGCGGCCGCCGCTGCATTTTGATCGGCTTTAAAGTAGGCCTCTAAAACCTTCAACACCATGGGGGCAGCCACCTTGCCGCCGCCGCCGCCCGAGTGTTCGGCAAAAGCCACCACCACCACCTCGGGTTTTTCCATGGGGGCATAGGCCCCAAACCAGGCGTGGGAAAGGCCAGGCGGCGCCTCAGCGGTGCCACTTTTACCCGAGAGGGGAGGTAAGTGGGGCACGTTGAGGCTCTGGCCCGTGCCGCCTGTAATTACCCGTCGCAGCCCCTGGTGTAAGACGTCAATCGTCGCATCGCTCAGCTCTAGAGACTCTTTCCAGTTGCGATGCTCCTCGTTGTCTTTAAGCAAGTGGGGGGTAACTCGGTAACCATTGTTGGCGGGCACCGCAAACATGTTGGCCACTTGAAGCGGCGTCGCTTGCATAAAGCCCTGACCAATAGACATGTTGATCGAGTCGCCAATCACCCAATCTTCGTCTAGATTTTTTTGCTTCCAGGCTTCGTCGGGCACTAAGCCCGCGCTCTCTTCGGCACCTAGCTCAATGCCGGTCTTGCGGCCAAAACCATAACGGCGGGTCATCTCAATCAGAGTAGGGCCGCCAATGCGCATTGCCACCTGGTAAAAGAAGGTGTCACTACTCCAGGCCATCGCGCCAGGGAAACTAAGGGGGCCAAAGCCCGCCCGGTTCCAGTCGCCAAACTGAATGCCCCCCACCTGGATGTAGGGATAGGTGGGCAGCACTGTACCCGGATCGTACTTGCCCGACTCTATGGCCGCCGATGTGGTGACAATTTTAAAGGTACTGGCCGGTGGAAACGCTTGCAGCGATCGGTTGAGAAAGGGGTGGTCAGCCCCTTGAAGCTGCCGCCACTGGGCCTCAGTAATGCGGGTAGTAAAAATATTGGGGTCGTAGGTAGGCCAGCTGGCCATGGCCAGCACAGCGCCACTGCGCGGGTCAATGGCGACGATCGCTCCCTCGCGGTTGCCCAGAGCCGCCTCCGCCGCTCGCTGCAGCTCAATATCGATGGTGAGCTGGATGTCTTTCCCAGCAATAGCCGGCTTATCGCCCAAAATGCTAATAATCCGTCCAGCGCTATCCACCTCTACCTGCTGGCCACCCCAGGTGCCGTGCAGCGTGCTTTCAAAGGCCGACTCGGCCCCCATCTGCCCCACCACATCTCCCAGGCGATAGCCCTGCTCGCGGCGGGCCTTGAGCTGCTCGTCGGTGAGTTCGCCCGTGTAGCCAATCACGTGGGCAGCGAGGTCCCCGTTGGGGTAGTTGCGCACCGCCTCAGCCTCCAAACGCACCCCGGGCAGCTCGTTGGTATATTCGGCTAGGGCTGTGGCCTGGGCTGGGCTAATGCCGCGGGCAATGGTAATCGACTCAATCGACTCGTAGCCCGCCTGCTCTAGGCGCTTTTGAATCTCGTCGGGGGGCACATTGAGCACCTTAGACAGGCGGTTGATCACCATAGGCCACTTGTCGCGGGGTAGCGCGATCGGCCAAATTGACACGGTGTGCGACAGGCGGCTACCGGCGAGAATTTTGCCGTTGCGATCAAAAATCGTGCCGCGGGCCGGGCGTTTGGGCACCAGGCGAATGCGGTTGGTGTCGGCCAGCTGGCGATTGCGATCGCCCTCCACCACCTGGAGCTGAAATAGCCGCAGCCCAAAGGCTCCCACCAGCAGCACCGACACCAGCACCATCAAGAACACGGCCTGAAAGCTGCGCCCGACAGTGCGACCGCGCACAGTATCGGGTACGTAGGGTAAATTTTGGAGTAGAGCCATATATGTAAACCCAATCCAATTCCAGAGATGGAGTTTTGCGGCGGAAAGGCTACCAATCCTAAGCTGGACTTGAATTAGCACCCCACGGCAAAATCGGCCAGTCACCATTTTATATCGGCCCAGGAGATCTATGCAGGGAAAGGTTGTCTTGCCGGTGGTGGTGCTGAGTTTGGTGGGGGTTGTGGCCTCGGCCTTTTTTGTGGTGCGTGAGCACACCCGCACCTACCGCCTAGTGCTGGCCTCAGGTGGCAGCACGGGTGAATATTACGCCTTTAGTCAGGCCTTTGCCGAGGTGGTGGCCCGCAATCATCCCACCATTGCCATTGAGGTGCTAGAAACCGACGGCTCTCTGCAAAACATGGATTTGCTCAAAACCAACGCGGCCCAGCTGGCCCTGGTGCAGAGCGATACACCAGTACAGCCGCCGGTGCGGGCGGTGGCCTTACTATTTCCTGAACTGTTTCATCTGCTGGCTCGCACCGACACCAACATCAACGGCGTAGCCGATCTGCGGGGCAAGCGGGTTGCCCTTATGCCCAAGGGCAGCGGCTCCTACGCCCTGTTCTGGCCGCTGGTGCAGCACTACGGCCTGAGCGCAGACACGATGACGGTGCTGCCTATGCCCGTCGACCAAGCCCACGCCGCCTTGGCCACGGGAGAGGTGGACGCCCTGTTTCGCGTCATTACCATAGGCAACCCAGCCGTGGGGGAGCTGCTGCAAACCGGCACCACTCGCCTAATTCCCATCGATCAGGCCGATGCCCTCCAGCTGTCGCTGCCCTACCTCGAAGCCCAGGTGATTCCCAAGGGAACTTATAACGGCGGGCGACCCGTGCCCCCAGCCGACCTACCAGCGGTGGCGGTAAACGCTTTGCTGTTGGCCCACGAGAGTCTGCCCCCCAAGGTGGTAAATGCCCTCACCCAGACCCTGCACCAAAACCGCAACGAGCTAGTGGCTCTGTACCCACGCGCGGCCAGAATTCGCCTCGACACCTCGGGGGATTTAGGCCTGCCGCTGCACCCTGGAGCTGAAGCCTTTTATAATCAGGGCGAGCCTGAGTTTTTGGTGGAGTATGCCGAACCCATCGGGCTACTGCTGTCGGTGGGTGTGCTGGGGATTTCAAGCCTGTGGCAGCTGCAATCGTGGCTGTTGGGCAAGCAGAAAAATCGGGCCGACACCTACAACCTAGAAATTTTGGCGCTGATCGATGCGATCGATCGGGCTCAATCACTGGAGGAATTGGCAGCCCTGAGGGAAACCCTGTTTGACATTCTCAAATCGCCACCAGGAGATGGTGCTACGCAGCAGTGCTGGCGGGGCCGATCAGAGGAGGTAGGGACGTTGATCAGCTTTGAGTCAGTTGGTTAATGCCCGGCGTAGAGCGCGCCCGAAAACAACACTTCGGTATTCTGGCTGGCAGCCTGGGGTGACTCCATCGGCGCACGGGCAAGGTATTCGGGCTGAGGCTGAACCGATATGACGGGGGCCACAGGCTGCGTTACCTGGGGTTCTCCAGCAGGAGCCGCCGCCGGACCGGGCACTAGTTCGAGGGGCTGAGGGGCTGGGACCGACGGCGCCATCAGCGGCTGGGGCGGAATCGCCGCCGGTAGGGGAGCCGGGGCAAGATCCACCGGGGCGGGTACTACCGCAGGAGCACTGGGCGGTTGAGGCGATTGCGGCGGCACTGGGGCTTCTGCCTCAGCTGGAGCCGCTGGGCCAGGGACGGTATCAATGCGATCGGGTAGGGGAGACTGCGGCCAGCCCAGGTTAGAGTTGACTGGTGCGGGGGCCATTGGTAGGCCCTCTGGCAGTGGCGAGGTTGTCGCATTCTCAAGGGATGGTTCAGCAGGAGTCTCCACTGTGGCAGCCTCTTCGGAATCTTGCACCTCGGCCCGACGGGCGGCAGCCCGTTCGATGGCGCGCAGGCGCGCCCGTTCGGCGGCCGCAATCTCTCCCTGCCAGCCGGCGATCGCGTCGGTGGCCTCATCGTAGAGGGCGCGGCCGGGCTTGACCCCACTGGCCTCGACAATGGCTTGAGACAGCTGACCGCGCTGGGCTAGCGATCGCGCCCGGTTGAGTAAAGGCCGATCTTCCATCACCTGGATTTCGCTAGTCCAGATATAGACCCAGCTTTGGGCCTCGCCGCGCAGCGCTCGGTGGAGGGCGATGCCGCTGGCGGTCTGAATTGCCTCCCGTAGGCCGTCAAAGGTTTTGGCTCTAGCCAGCTCGTGGGCTTTGACTAGCTGGGGGCGATCTTCCAATCGCTCAATCTCCTGCCGCCAGTGGGCCACCATGGTTTGGGCTTGCACCCGCCGGGGGTGCCCCTGGGGCACCTGGGCAGCCTGGCTAGCAGCTGCATTGAGGGTATCTTTGGTGCGCACCTGCCCGATGGCCTGGGCGGTTTGCAGGCGGGCCAGCTCGCCCATGTGATTGCGCCAGCTCATCACGCTCGACTGGGCTTGGGGATAGTAGGGGCTGTCGGCGGGCAGGCGATTGGCCAGCAGCATGGCCTGGTAGAGCGTCACCAGCTGGTCGGGGGAGGTACGCCAGGTAGTCAGGCTTTTCTGAGCCATCTGGCGGGCCTGGCTAATCCAGATCAGCTCTTGGGCAACTTTGGCACGGCTAGGGTTGAGGGCGGCACTGCGACCCAGGGCGATCGCCGCATCGAGTTCTGAGGCATACCACTTGTCTTGACCTAGCTTGAGCAGCAGGTCGCTCCAGCGATCGAGGTAGGGCTGCACCTGCTGGCGAGCGTAGGTGCTCTCGTTGATCTGGCTGGCGGTGCGCAGGGCGGCTTCGAGGCGATCGCTGCCGCCGGGGACAGCAGTGGCCACCGCCTCACCCAGCAGCTCTTGAGCCCGACGCTCTAAGCGAATCTGGCGTGACAGGGCCTGTACCTGCTCGACCCGCCAGTGAGAATTATTCAGCTCGGCCAGGGCCAACACCTGCTGCGAGGCCGTGGCCCAATCTTTTTGCTTTAGGGCCGTTTGGGCCGTGGCCATGATCGCTTCGCCCTGATCCCACTCGCCCTGCCAGGTCTGCATGGTCTCTTGGGCGGTGGCAAATACCGGGCTATCGGCCGGAATGTGGCTCACCAGCGCCTGGGCCTGCTCCATGCTGCCGTTGCTGCGTAGCTCCTGCTCAGCGGCCTTGAGTACGACCCAAGACCACTGCTCAATCAGAGGCTGCACTTCGTAGTAGAGCGGGTGTCCAGCCGTCCAGCTGCCCGCTAGGTCAAGGGCAGTCAGCACATCGGGCAGTGCGCCCGACTCAGCCGCCACCTGGGCACAAAATAGCTGAGCGCGATCGGTCGTTACCGAGGCTGGGTTGTCACAGTTGGCGGTGGGGGGCAGATTAATCAGCCAGAAGAATGCCCCTAGCGCCGCGCCGCTGGCGGCAAAACAGCTCAACAGAGTAATCAGCAGCAGCCGCCAAGACTGGTTGCCGCTCTGGGGCACTGGCACCATCACCTCAGACAGCCCCAGGGCCGAGTCGGCCTCATCGATCACTAGACTGAAATCCTTAGCAACCCCTTCTGTCAGAGGCTCTCCCCGCTGGGGGCCAGACTGCTGTTGACTCAGCATATACCCGTAAGCTCCCGCGCAACCACCTTCCCCCACTCTACCCAGAATCAAAGGAAGACGGGAAGCATCAGTTACGATTTCTTAGCGCTGGCGGGAAATTTGCCTCGGTTTTGTCTTCAAACCTTGAAATGCAGCGCTGGCCAAGTCATTGTAGGACATGGACAGCTAGACGAAGCCAAAACCGAAACGTTATCTGGCTTGCCCTAGTCCGCCAGCGTCCACCAGCCTAAGCTGGGGCCAATAAACCGCAGCGTAATCCAAAAAGCGATGATCAGCACAATGGCACCCCAGGTACCCCGGGCAGTCCACTTCATGAACTGCTGCGACTGATCTTTGGTAATTGGCAGCCAGGGTAAAATTGGCTCTGACTGACCGTACTTTTCGCCTAGCTGCTCTTTGCGTCGTTTTGATTCGCCCATGGGTCTACGCCGCTACATGCTCTACTCATCATCAGATTAAATGATTTGATGTCATTCGGGCCCTCAATTTACGCCGGGCCTTAACTGATCGCGAGATTGTCATACCGGCTCTCGGACTTTGGCGAAGATAAATGTGTCTCGTGGTGTGGGCGAAAGGTTAGGGCGAATCATAAACCGAGGCAATATGCCCTCACGCCGTAGACCTGCCTTTCCCAAAACTCGTGCTGAGGCAAGATTTTCTGTGTCGCACGTTGCCCAGATGCGATCGATCTCAGGCAGACTCATCAACCATGACACAACCGCCCTAGCTGCTTCTGTCGCCAACCCTTGCCCCCAATAGCGGCGGTTTAGAACATAACCAAAATCTGCCCTAGGGCTCTCTATCCGGCACGCAATCGTCCCAATTGCTGTGTTCTCGGTCTTGGTAGCGATCGCCCAACAAAACTCACTACCAGACTCCCATTGAGCAGCAAAGCTTTCGAGCGCGTCGACCGTATCCTGAATGCCGGTGTGCCTTGGCCAGTCCATGTAGCGGACTACTTCAGGATCGCAACCGTACTCGTAAACAGCCGCCGCATCAGTCAGAGATGGACGCCGTAAAATCAGTCGGTCTGTAATCAGTTGGGTAGGGGCTTGGTACATGCCACAACGCCTCAGGAGTACGGTTCAAGGCTGTGACCAAAGTGTTTTGGTTGCGTTACCCACTGATCGCCCTCCATGCATACAGCCGTTCGCACTTTCTAGAGTTTTACAGCTCTCGCCCTAAGGCCCCCATTGGGTGGGTAGCGATCGCGTGCAGGCTGCTGGACTTAGCGCCTCCAAGATTTGCGCTCCATAGCTGCGGTAGTGAACGCGGGTGTCGAGCAGAGCCACGGTGCCACCGTGCAGCCGCGAGGGGGCCACGGCCCGCTGCAACTCCGTCACCGCCGTGGGAAAGAGGTACAGCCGAAACCAGTCCTGCCGCCGCCGCTTGTGATAGGCCACACGCCCCGCCACCATCGGATTTTCCAAGGAAGGCAGGGGCAGGGTCACAATAATCAGCAGTGCCGGGGGCGGCAGCAGAGCCTGGTGCTGCCGCCAAAATGCCCAGCCGCTGACGAGAATGCCGTTGGTGTCGATGGCGGCATTCTCCACCTGCACCCGCGAGCCAAATTCTCCAGCCAGCATTGCCCCTAGCTGCCCCTTCAGGGGCAAATCATCCAGCAAAATCACTGTAGGGCCAGAGACCTGAGGACGTGCAACGTTCAGCAGACGGCGAATTTCTTGGTGCAGCACCCCCTGAAACTGGGGAGTGTTGGGCAGGGACAGATGGGTGGGCAGGTAGAGCTGAATAGCGTCGTTTTGCCGATTAGGGGTGAACTGGAGGCAGGTGAGATCGCCCAGTCCCAACCGCTGGCGAAAGTTGTCGGCTGCTTCATCCGGGTCAAGGGCGGCGCCAATTAGCACCACCGGCTGGCGAGGCCACACGGAAGTCATAGCGGTGGCGAGTTCTACCGGGGCGCAGTGCAGCGTCATGTGGCCGCGATCGCGATCGACCGAAAACCAGAGCAGATGGTCGGGCGGGTTAAACCGCTGCCAGAACTTCACCCACTGAGGCGGCATTGGCCCCTCGGTCTGGGGGGTGCTGGCGCGGCTGGCGGTCAGCACCTGGTGCAAGCGCTGGAGCTGCTGGCTATCGCCTTCTTCGAGCAGGTAGCGGTGGTAGGGGTTGGCCGGACGCTGAAAGGCCGCGTGGGTCAGGGCCACGTGGGTGTTTTGAATGAGACTCTGGTGGTCGGGGTAGGCCAGCGCCAGGTGGGTCCAGTCGAGGGTGCCCAGGTCAACGGTGAGCTGCTGGTGTAGCCAGAGTTCGAGGTTGTCGGCATCGTCAATCAGCGTAGGAATGCCGTCAGGGAACTGGTGGCCCCCCTCCAAGCGATCGCCTAGCCAGGCCTCGGGCGTAGTGATCAGCAGCCCATCGAAACCGTCGCCAGGCCAGCGATCGCCCATCTGCACCGGCTTCCGCAGCCGCAGCTTTTCTTGCAGCCGAGGAATATCAACCATCAGCACCCGCTGGGCCGTGGAGTCAGGAGCCACCACCACCGCAGGGCCAGGCCACATCATCAGTGCGATCAGGTAGCTGAGGCGATACTCGCCTTGGTAGGCCGACAGGCCACCCACTTGCATTAATGCACTGCGCCCCAGCCGCAGTGCCCGCGCCACTAACCGCGCCAACGTCAGATGGTGGGGCCAGCTCGGCTCTCCCCATTCCCGCAGCAGCGCGCGCAGTTGTTGGTGTACTTGGGCCTCAATCACGGGGGGAAACGCCGCAGCGCCACGAAAGAATGAATTGGAACGGTTGACGACTGAAGTAGGTGGCGGGTTGCCCGCTCAGCTACAGGCGTTCATTGTCGCATAGATGACTGGTTGGGGTCTCTAGGTATCCCCCCACCGATATGCTGATAGGGTTTGCTGTGGATACGGGATTACAGCCATGGAACGCATTGCCATCATTGGTTTGGGCCTAATCGGCGGATCGCTGGGGCTTGATTTGACCCGGTACGGTCATCCCGTCGTGGGCATTGCCCGTCGCGCCACCACCGCCGAGGAGGCTCTGGCGATGGGAGCCGTGACCGAGGCTGGCAACGAGCTGGCGCTGGTGTCGGGGGCCGATGTGGTATTTATCTGCACCCCGATTGATGCTGTTGTCGCCACGGCAGCGGCGATCGCTCCCTATTTGTCTGAGGGAGCGGTGGTTACCGATGTGGCGTCGGTGAAAGGAGAGCTTGTGCCCAGCCTAGAGTCTCTGTGGCCGGACTTTGTGGGTGGCCACCCAATGGCGGGCAAGGCCGAGGCTGGGCTGGCGGTCGCGGAGGCAGGGTTGTTTCAGGGCCGCCCCTACGTGCTTACCCCCACCGAGGCAACAAACCCAGAGGCTTTGGAGCGGGTACGGGCGATCGCCACTTCCCTAGGGGCGAATCTTTGCCAATGCCACCCCGACCAGCACGATCGCGCCGTCGCTTGGATCTCGCACCTGCCGGTGATGGTCAGCAGCAGTCTGATTCTCGCCTGCCAAGGAGAATCAGACCCGGACATCCTCGCGCTATCCCAAACCTTAGCTAGCTCCGGCTTTCAAGACACCAGCCGCGTCGGCGGTGGCGTGCCCGACCTTGGCACCCTGATGGCTCGCCACAATCGCGCGGCCCTATTGAATGCCTTGACTCAGTATCAGGACCAGCTCGACCAGCTCAAAACCTTGATTCAAGCTGAAGAGTGGGATGCCCTATACAACACCCTGACCCGATCCCAAAGCGCCCGCCCCGCATTTCTGGGTCAGCGAGGAGGTTAAAAAGCGGCATTTTGACCCAATGGCTTGAGTTAAAGAACTTTCCAAAAACTCAGCTTCTGTGGTCTCAAGAATGCTCCTCAGGAAGGTCTATTTAGGCGGATAAACCGGCTCTTTGTCGATCACCACCGGCTTTTGGTACAGCAGGGCTGTAAAGGTCACCGTTGAGCCCAGCCCTTCGCCCATGCTGATGAACTGCACCACGCCGCCCATGGCTTCCACCAGACGCTGGGAGATCGCCAGACCCAGGCCGGTGCCGCCGTACTGGCGGGTGCGATCGCCATCCAC
Source organism: Nodosilinea sp. FACHB-141 (assembly GCF_014696135.1). NCBI lineage: Bacteria > Bacillati > Cyanobacteriota > Cyanophyceae > Nodosilineales > Nodosilineaceae > Nodosilinea > Nodosilinea sp. FACHB-141. The sequence continues at coordinate 146,608 of NZ_JACJPP010000004.1, forward strand.
CTGGCTAAAGCTTTGAAATAGGCGATCTTGCTTTTCGAGGGAAACGCCAATGCCCGTGTCGGCCACGCTAATTTTGACCAGACCGGGCCAGGTTTTGCCCTGGTATTCCACCTTTTGCGGCTTCACTTCGGCGCTGATGGTGACACCGCCCTCGTGGGTGAATTTGATGGCATTGCTCATCAGGTTCATGAGCACCTGAAGCAGGCGCTGGTAGTTGCCATTAACGGTGATGTCATCGCGGGTGGCGGGCAGCAAAATCTCCAGGTACAAATCCTTTTGATCAGAGAGCGGACGCATGAAGTTTTCTGCGTTGGCTAGCAGCTCTTTAAGGCTAATCGGCCCCATATCGATCTGCATTTTGCCCGCTTCGATCTTGGCGATGTCGAGCACATCGTTGATCAGCTGCAAAAGGTGAAGTGCTGACTTATGAGCCTCAGCCAAAAATTCTTCTTGCTCGGCGGGGTCGTCGGCCATACCGTCGAGCACCAGCTTGAGAAAGCCAATCATGCCGTTGAGCGGAGTGCGTAGCTCGTGGGAGGTGTTGGCCAAGAACTCGCTTTTTAGGCGCGAGGCTTCTTCTGCCTGCTGGCGGGCTTCCTCGGCCTGGCGGCGGGCCTCTTGAAACTCAAGCTGCTTTTCCATCAGGCTGGCGTTGGCCTGCTGGAGCTTGATCGCTAGGGCGTGGCTTTCGCCAAACAGGGTGGCGTGAGCGATCGCTGTACCCACCTGATCGGCCAAGTCAGTGAGCAAAGTTAGCTCAACGTCTGACCAGGGGCGATCGGGGCGGTCGTGGAGCACGATAAAGCCATTAATGGTGTTTTGGTAACGGGTGGCCACCGCCACAATGGATGGGTCAGCGGGCTGCCGCTGCGGCACTACCGCCACTGACGACTGGGCCGCAGCACTGAGGCAAGGCGTTTCGGCCAGCGTCCACACCTGCCCCTGCCAACTGGGTAGATCGCCCAACCGCGTATACTCAGCAGTCACTGTAGCAGTCTGAGGAGCCACGTTGGGGATAGCTTCGCAGCTGCACACCAGGCAGCGGTTCACCCCAAACAAGTCGCCCAGTCCCTCCACCGTCTGTTGACGAATAATTTCTAGATCCAGCGTCCAGCGAACGTTGCGGGTGATTTGGGTGAGCCGGGGCGAGTAGGTTTGCAGCTGGGCGCAGGCAGCAGGCAAGCTCTCTTGAACCACAGCGGGAACTTCTGCGGTTCGCAGCCAAGGAATATTAGCCAACCCGTGCGGGTCAATCAGGTAGCCTGTGGCGGCAATGCGAAATAACTGGCCGTCTAGTCCAATTAGGGGTTGAAGCACCCACTGCACATCGATGCTGTGGGATCCCAACGGGCAGCGCCCCGGCAGCTGTACCAGTTCCCGGTGGGTGGCTAAGCTTTCGAGGGCCTGACTCAGAGCATGGGGGGCAGCAAAGGAAACGATTTCGGCCAGCGATCGCCCCACCCAGTTAGCCGTTAGCGTCTCCGGCAGAGCTTTGACCCCCACGGTCTGAATTGACTCCACCACCGCCGTAGGGCTGAGCACCATAATCCAGGCGGAGATAGCATCCGCTGGGCTGGCCGCGGCCAAGGTCGGGAAAGAAGGTCGCGATCGCATAGGGGTACGAGGCCGGAACGCTCCCATGGTAACTAACCGATCGCACCGATGGCTCTAGTTGAGAAGGAATTAGGAAGGTTTTGGGTGTCAGGTACAGGGTCAAGGGGCAGCCCTAGACCCTACACCCCACACCTTGAGTCCTGATTCTGCGTCCTAATCAGTCATTCCACTCACCCTTGGGGGGCACCGTCGGGTTGCGGGGCAGGTGGCGCACTAGGTCATCTTCGTAGCGGCGATCGCCCCGCAGCCACTGGCGTAGGGCGACATCGATCACCTTGCTAGGGTCGGAGGAAAGGTGGGTAACCTGGTCGAGCAGGTCCTTATCGATTTGTACCGAAAGATCGACTTTTTCCGCCGACCGCTCGCCGGAAGAAGAGGCTGAGTGTTGCATAGTGAGTGGCCTAACTACCGGGTATGGGGTGGATTTAGAATCTATCATCCAGTCTAAGCCCTGGCATAGGTGGGTTTGACGCCAAGGCCCACAACCCTTGCAGGATTAGGTCTGAAGATCTTGACATAACAAGTTCCATCCCTCCGCCTTCCCTGTCTCCTTACCCCCGCCCCCCTCTACCCATCCACTCCCCCACCCTCCGCCGAGCATTCGCTAAACGAGGGATTACAATATTAAAGTCTGTAAACTATATGCCGCTGGTAAGCCTTGTATGACAGAGGTTCCCGTCTCTCAGATTCGCAATTTCTCGATTATTGCCCACATTGACCACGGCAAATCGACCCTGGCCGACCGGTTGCTCCAGCGCACTGGCACCGTCAGCGATCGCGAAATGAAGGCCCAGTTCCTCGACAATATGGATCTCGAGCGGGAGCGGGGCATTACCATCAAGCTCCAGGCCGCCCGCATGAACTACAAGGCCAAGGACGGCAAAGACTACGTTCTCAACTTGATCGACACGCCCGGGCACGTCGATTTTTCCTACGAGGTGTCCCGCTCTCTCATCGCCTGTGAAGGGGCACTGCTGGTGGTCGATGCCTCCCAGGGGGTCGAGGCCCAAACCCTGGCCAACGTCTATCTAGCCCTAGAGAACAACCTCGAAATCATCCCCGTTCTCAACAAAATTGACCTGCCCGGTGCCGAACCCGAGCGCATCCGGCAAGAAATTGAGGACATCATCGGCCTCGATTGTAGCGGTGCCATTCTTGCCTCAGCCAAAGAGGGGGTCGGCATTGACGAAATTCTAGAATCGATCGTTTACCTGGTGCCGCCCCCGGCTGACACCGTCGATCAGCCTCTGCGGGCGCTGATCTTTGACAGCTACTACGACACCTACCGGGGCGTGATCGTCTACTTCCGCGTCATGGATGGCAGCATTCGTCGCAAAGACAAAGTGCGGCTGATGGCCTCAGGCAAAGAGTACGAAATTGACGAACTGGGCGTGCTTGCCCCCACCCAGATTCAAGTGGACGAGCTCCATGCGGGAGAAGTGGGTTACTTTGCCGCCTCGATTAAGGCCGTAGAAGATGCCCGCGTGGGCGACACCATTACCCTGGTACAAAACCCCGCTACGGAAGCCTTGCCTGGCTACGCCGAGGCCAAGCCGATGGTGTTTTGTGGTCTCTTCCCCACCGTCTCAGACCAGTTTGAGGAATTGCGCGAGGCCCTCGAAAAGCTCCGCCTCAGTGACGCCGCCCTTCAGTATGAGCCAGAAACCTCAAGCGCCATGGGTTTTGGCTTTCGCTGCGGCTTTTTGGGCCTGCTCCACATGGAAATTGTGCAGGAGCGCCTAGAGCGCGAGTACAACCTGGATTTAATCACCACCGCACCCTCGGTAATCTATCGGGTCACCACCCTTAAGGGTGAGGTGCTCGAAATTGACAACCCTAGCACCCTGCCCGACCCACAAGCCCGCGAAAAAATTGAAGAGCCCTACGTGCAGCTCGACATGATCACCCCCGAAGAATATGTGGGGGCTCTGATGGAGTTATGCCAGAACCGTCGGGGCGAATTTAAAGACATGAGGTACCTGGCCCAGGGCCGTACCACCTTGATCTACGAGGTGCCCCTGGCAGAGGTCGTGACCGACTTTTTCGACCAGATGAAGTCTCGCAGCAAGGGCTACGCCAGCATGGAGTACCACCTGATCGGTTACCGAGAAAACCACCTGTCGCGGCTCGACGTGTTGATCAATGGCGACCCGGTCGATTCCCTAGCGTCCATCGTCCACCGCGACAAGGCCTACTACGTGGGCAAAGCCCTAGTCGAAAAGCTCAAGGAGCTAATCCCACGCCACCAGTTCAAGATTCCGATTCAAGCGGCGATCGGCAGTCGGGTGGTGGCCAGTGAGAGCATTCCAGCCCTGCGCAAAGACGTACTGGCCAAATGCTACGGCGGCGACATCTCCCGCAAGAAAAAGCTGCTGCAAAAGCAGGCCAAGGGTAAGAAGCGTCTAAAGGCGATCGGTACAGTAGACGTGCCCCAAGAAGCCTTCATGGCGGTGCTGAAGCTGTCGTAATCGAGAGAGTGCAAGGGTTAGCTAGATCTAGAGTAACTGCAAGTGTGTTTGGCCTTAGCGATGGTAGCTTAGAGCCTTTTGCTTTTAGGCCTAAGTCTAAAAGCAAAAGGCCTTCGAAGGAGCCTGGATTTGCGGCCTTAACGCGGCTTGCGGCGTCGCTGGATATAGGCATGGATCAAAAATACAACGTCTCTCGTAAGGGCAAACGGCTGTTTGCCCTTGCACAAGTTCCATGCTTCAATCCAGCAACACCTAGCTTCCTATAGGAAGGTGAGTGTTAATCCAATAAATCTTCTGTTGGTAGGAGGTTGGGAAGATCCTAATGCTGCCAAGGCCAGCGGAGAACCCCGAATTTTCATACAATCTCTGCAATGCTGCTTTTGATGTGTTTGAACGCTGTTTTAGCCACACGTATCAAAACTAAAACCAAACATTTACAGTTGAAGCAGCCGAACCGCTCTGCTATGTCTAATTAAAAACCAGGGACGCTTGCAAGCTGCCGGGTGTTCGCGAGTATCCCCAGCTGAGGAACCCAGCATCGGTAGGCTTTGTTTAAATCCGCTAGTTAACGCTCCAATCACCTACAAAGTCCAAACTTTTCCTTTGTGATTGATTCTTTAGGAATACCTACCATCACGCGGCAGGCTCAAAACCTATGACTCAGGTTAGGTAGACGATGAAGATCTATCTATTTAAAGTCTAAAAATAAGTTATTCAAGCTTTTTTGCCCCATAAACCATGGCATGGGACGACTTATACAGGTTTTCTCTAATGCCTTTTTGACGTTGACTAATAGGCATATTTTCTATAGACCGATAGAGAGATTAGTCGTTCAACGTTTCCAAGCGGAATATAGACGTAATTCCATGGTTCTATAGCACCTTTGTAATCCAATAAAGTTTCAGGATAGGCATCTTACCTTAGAGGTAAGATGCCTATCCTGAAGCCAAGAGTTGTTTAGACTGCTGTAGATTCGGCTGGGGCACCTAGGTTTTTCTAAACCTGGTAATTAAGCTTGAATTAAGTTGTTTTGCAGAGGAAAATTAATCATGGTTACAACGCTAGACGATACAAAGCGCCAGTTAATTGGTGAGAAGTTGGCAGATTTAAAAGCTTTTCAAAATTTGATAATCTCGAATGATCAAAAGCTCATGGAGGCCTGCCCCTACCAAGATATTCGCGAACGTCTCCAGAACTTTCTGGAGGACGACCAGAAAAACCTTGGCATTATTGAAACTGTAATTGTTCAATATGGTGTTCCAGCCGATCCTAGCACTGCAACTGAAAAATTCATTTCACAGTCTGAGCAGATGATGTCTGGCGATGAGTTTACATTTTATCAAAAACTCATACACCATGAATTGATGAAGCATAGTCAAGCGATGAGCGGCATCGTAATTCATAAGGCAGCCCAGAAGGTAGGAGCAGACATCGAAATAGCCATTGGGCCTTTGAATACGGTCAATTTTGAAGGGCGTGCCCATCAAGAACAGCTTAAGGGGATGCTCGAACAGGTGGGTGTTCGTGAGATGACTGGTCAAGACGCCGATCAAGGAATTTGGGCACGGGTGCAAGACTCGATCGCCGCATTATCCGGAGTATTTGGTAGTGTGGTGACCCAAAATACCGACAAGCAGGATATGAATATTCAGACCCTGATTCGGCTGGACCATAGCAAGGCAAACACTATCTTTACCGAAATCGGCGGTACTCAAGATCCTCAAAAGCTCCAAGAGTATTTTGGGCAGCTCTATAAAGATTTGCTGGCCCACGCTGAGGCGGAAGAAGAAGTTGTTTATCCGAATGTACGCTCATTCTACGGCAACGAGAATGTTCAAGAGCTGTACGATGAGCAAGCTGAAATGAAGCGCATGCTAGATGAGATCAAAGCCATTGACCCTGCTTTGACTGATGAGTTCAAATCAAAGGTTAAACAGTTAATGGATGCCGTTGGCGATCATATGCGCCAGGAGGAATCTACGATGTTTGCCGCTATTGATAAGAATTGCAGCACTAGTCAAAAGGAACAAATGGCAACTGACTTTAAAGCTGCCAAGGGTAAGCTACAGCGGGAAATGGCATCTGCTATTAGCTAATAGCGCTTTGTCTCGCTATAGCATCGCTACTCGGTACAGCCAACTTGCATAAACTTGTTTTACCTTATGGGAAGCAAGCTATAACCTTGAACCCCCTCTCTCAAAACGAGAGAGGGGGTTCAAGGTTACTTCTAGGATGATTAATCTGAGAGTGTAAATAAGCCTATTGTTGATGGGTTGATCTGACGCAACTTTAATCATCTCTTTGCCCGTGGTAGAAGCCTCTACGAGGGCTTGAACTCCTTGGTAATCTGTTCTGCTGGTAGGGCATGCTAAGGCCGTAATCAATATCCTAATTAGGAATGCTGGGCCTACTGGCCTGGGGAGGCGGCCATGAAATTTAGCTTGGTGATTACTACCTACAATCGGCTGGAGCTGCTGAAGCGGGCGATCGCCTGCGGTCTCAACCAAACCGTGCCTTGCGAAGTCGTGGTCGCTGACGATGCCTCTACCGACGGCACTGAGGAGTATATGCGCAGTCTGGGTAGCCAGGTTGTCTATCACCGCAATGCCCAAAACCTTAACCATGCCGCTACGGTCAACAATGGCGTGGCCGCCGCCAGCGGCGAGTGGGTTAAGTTTTTGGATGATGACGACTATCTAGCACCAGACTGCATTGAGAAGATGGCAGCGGCGATCGCCCAGCATCCTCAAGCCGTGCTCTGCTCCTGCCAGGCAATTCAGGTTGACGAGTATGGTGCTGAGATTCGCCGCACCCCGGCTACCGGACCCGGCCAGGTGTTCTACATTCCTCAAAGCGCCATCCACTACGGCATGTTGATGGATCAGGTGCCCTTTGGCACCCCAGCCCAGGTAGCGGCCCGCCGCGATGCCTTTTTGCGGGCGGGCGGCTGGGATACCACCATGACCACCAACTACGATGACATCGACGCCTGGGTAAAACTGGCTGACTTTGGCGATGCGCTGTTTATCAACGAATGCCTGGCATACCGCACGATCTGGGCCGGGGGCTACGAGCAAAAAATGTCGCTCAGCCGTCGCATGGCGCTGAATTTGACTATTAAAGAACGAATCTATGGGCGGGTGAATGAAGGGTACCGCGATCGCATTCCTACCCTTGCCGCCATTGGTCAATACCTGCACCTGCACTGGGGCCTAGTTGCCCTGCGCCAGCGCCAGGTCGCAGCTGGGCTATCTCTATTGGCCCCCGGTGCTCTGTCGCCCGAGGCATGGCAACTGCTGGCTCAAGCTCGGAAGCTGCGATCGCAGCCAGGAGCGAATAGCTTAGTCCCCCGCACCGTCCTGGTTCCTTAGGGCGTTAGGTATGATGGAAACACCGACTCACTGGATCAGGTGATGCAGGCCAGCGAAACACCCGAAGGATTTTAGCCGCAGATCTTGTCAGAGCTGCGGCAAATCAACCAGCGGCTCGACCGAGTAGAGACTGATATCAGCAACGTGAAGACCGATATCAGCAATGTCAAGACTGACATCGGCAGAGTAGAAACTGATGTCGAAAAGCTTAACTTCAAATTTGACACCTACCAAAACGCCTTTGACCAAGTCACGCGGCTGGCGACAACCATTGTGATCGCAGCAGCATCGGTGGTAATTTTGTCCCCCGTTTTGCAAGCTATTACCCCAGCTATTAGTGCTCTAGTGACTGGTATAGCTCCTGGCAATAGCTAGGACGCAACCTGCAATGTTTGGGTATCTATAGGGCCGGACTAATGGATACCGCCAGACTGACAATTTGCCAGGGATCTACCCCATGCCATCCCTTCGCTTCGTAGGGTTCTTCTAGCAAATTTACTCGCCCCGTCACCTCCACTGGGATAGAGCCCTGGAGCTTCAGAGATGTTTCTAAGCCGTTACTTTCATAGCCGCGCAGAATATATTGATCTGCCGCTTCCTCTGCCTGTTTGAAGGCTGACAGCACAAACCCAGTGTCTCCTAAATTAAGGAAGCTGGCGGAGGATTGAGCGCCTGTAGACATGGCCGAGGATAGCAACACCCAGGGTCGAATAGGCAGGTTGAAGTTGTAGGCGGCCTGTACGGTCTTGGCCTGCTGCCAGCCATGGGCGTGGGGATAAATGGCGTAGCTGAAGGTTTGGAGGCCGCGATCGCACCCCGGATCTGGCCAGACAGGAGCCTTGAGCAGCGTCAGCCGCAGTTGGTTGGGTTTGGCATCAAACCCGTGCTTGTAGTCGGTGAGAATGCTGACGCCGCGATCGCCATCGCTGAGGTCGGCCCAGCGCAGGGCGGGCACTTCCCACTTGGCCTGGTCTTGGGGAGTGGTGGGAGTGGTTGAGCGGGCGATCGCCCCGAAGGGAATTTCATAGGTCGCCTCAGCTGCCGACACCGTCAGCGGAAACGCTGCCTTCAGCACCACTTGGGTTTCGTGCCAATCCACCTTGGTATGAACAGCAAGCACGGGAGCATTTGCCTCTAAACGGTAGTCTTGAGCGATAGTGGACTGATTGAAGCCATGCACTACCCGGAGGGTCTGCCGCGCTGGGCCATACTCAATCCAGCTAATACTCTTAAGTACAAAGGCATCTAGGGGATGATCTTGGTAATCAGGGGCAATATTCCACGCGTCCCAATATTGGCCCTCGTCTTTGAAAGCCTGGATCTGGTTTCCATAGCCCTGGAAGGTTTCGGTGCCCGTAGCTTTGTGAATCAGGCTGGCGATGCCGCCAATGGTAGGGTCAATGATGGCTTTCAGGTGGGCGTTCTCTAAAACCCACTCCGCAGGCGGTGAACTAGATGGGGCCGCCTCGGCAGGAATCAACCAAATCAGGCGGTAGCCCACAGAAGGAATAGCGGGAACGTAGACTAGCAGCGATGGAGAGTCAGCCTGTTCAAGCTGGGTGGGTAGCGTTTGGCCCTCCGCATCCTGCGCTTGCCAGAAAGCTTGAGGCAGGGAAGACAAAGAAACGTTCACCACCTCACTGCGCTCCCAGTTCAACGGGTTAAACAGCACCACGGGCACAGCGTCAGGATGCAGAGGCGCGGGAAAGAGACACCGCTCGGCGAGAGCCTGAAGAGAGGTTTGCAAAATGCGATCGCCCATCTCCAGCGCCGCCTGCCATTCTGCATTCGCCTGCTCAAACACTTCGGGGATCGACGACCCCGGCAAAATATCGTGGAACTGGTTAAAGAGAACGTGCTTCCAGGCAGCCTCTAGCTCCGCATGGGGATAGGGCTGAAGCTCATAGATCGCGGCGATGGAGGCAAATAGTTCGGCCTGAAACAGCATGTCTTCGCAGCGGCGGTTGTACTGTTTTTGGTCGCCGTGGGTGGTGTAGCAGCCTCGATGGAGTTCGAGGTAGAGTTCGTCGTTCCAGGTGGGAAGTGAGGGGGCAGGTGGATGGGTCGATGGGTCGATGGGTCGATGGGTGAGTTGGTCAAACAAGGGGGCAGCGTGGCCGAAGGTGAGGGTGGGTAAGAAGGGGGAGTTGGCCCAGCGCTGGGCCTTGAGCAGCATGTCGCGGGTGGGGCCACCGCCGTGATCACCGACGCCGGGAAGCCATAGGGCATCGACAAAACCCGTATTGACTTCCCATTGGCAGGCATATTGGGCCATGTCAACCGGGGTAATGTCGGTGCCGATGGGGGGCAGGGTAACGCCCGTAATCTCGGTGCCGTCTAACCCCTGCCAGCTAAACAGGTCGTGCGGGAAGAGGTTGGTGTCGTTCCAGCGGAGTTTTTGGGTGGCGAAGTAGCGAATGCCGCCCTGGGTAAGCAGCTGGGGCAGTTGCCAGGAGAAGCCAAAGGTGTCGGGCAGCCAGGCTATCGCGCTCACCCCACCAAATTTCTCGACACAGTATCGCTGGCCATAGAGAATCTGTCGGGCGATCGCCTCTCCCCCCGGCAAGTTTAGATCAGGCTCAACCCACAGCCCCGCATCAATCGCCCAGCGCCCCGCTTTCACCTGCTGCTGAATAGTGGCAAATAACTCGGGGCGGTGCTGCTCTAACCAGGCAAATAGCGCTGGGGAGGAATGGCTAAAAGTGAGTTCGGGAAACTCTTGCTGCAACGCCAGCACCGAGCGAAACGTATTCTCGGCCGCTTCCCAAGTTTCGGGGACGGGCCAGAGCCAGGCTAGATCTAAATGCGCGTGGCCCAGGCAATGAAGGGTGCGCTGCTTAAGCCAGGGCGAAAACTGCTTCAAAGCATCCCGCACGCGCAGAAGTGAGGCGTGGAAGCGATCGCGATCGCCCACCCCATCCCAATCAATTCCCTCAAGAGCCTGAGTGAGAATGTCGAGCTTGTTGGGGTCAAACTGAGCCAGATAAGTAGCCAAGACCGCCAGTTCGTCGGCTACAAAGCCAGGTTCGGGGCAGTTTCCCTCCAAGGCTTCAAATACCAGTTCGGCCTGCACCAGCGCCCCCTCGTCGTGGCCCGGACTTAGCAGCTTCAGCGAAACATCTACCGATTCTCCCGGCACAACCCTGTCCGTCAGCACAATCCGCGTCCAGCAGTCGAAGATATCTCCCGTCTGCACCGGCTCGCCATTGACGAAGATGTCCGCTTGGTCGGCCCACCAGCGCAGCGCCAGCCTCGCCGTCAGCCCCTGAAGAGGATAACCGTTGAGATCGGTAGGCCAAGTAAAGCGCTGGTGCAGCCCCAGGGAGACTTTGCCCTTAGGCCAGGCAATGTGATGGCGATCGTTTAGCCTTGCTAAAGGCCAGGTTTTCCAGGCATTGCTAGAGGAACGATCCAGACTCTCCACAGCCTCAGGACAGCGGTGCCAGGTACCCTGCACATCCAGTTGGCTCAGATGACGAAGGCGATCGAGGGTCGCTAAAATCTGCGGCGGGAGTACAGGAAGAACGATGGCAGGGGGCATGGCTCCGGTATGATCAAAGGCAGTCTCCCCAGTGTAGGCAGAGTTATGGCGACTTCGTCGCGCTCGTTTCAAAGCCAAACCGTGGCCCGCTTAATGGCGGGATATCGGCAGGTGGCCCACAGCACCGGGCAGTGGCTGCGGCAGGGACGCACCGCAGCGGTTTGGGGTCTGCAAGTGGCCGTTTACCCTCTCTACGCAGCGGTGCAGGGGCTAAGAATGGGCGCTCGGCAGTTGCAAGCTACCCGTCCCTGGCGGCCGGTTTGGGCCAAACTCACCGGAGCACTCCCTGCAGAACTGGTAGCAGCAGACACACCGATTCGCGCCTTGCTGTCGGTCATTCAACCACCGGTAGTCCACAGTCAAATGGTTCGGCCTGGTGGGCTACAGCTAGTCAACGTCCATGGGCCATGGCTTAAGCAGTCGAAGGCTGGCGCAGTGCTAACCCCTGGACAGTGGCATCTAGTGCCGCTCAATCAACCCATTCGCGGTATCGCCTCAGACTTAGCGACTCAGCAGCTAGTGCTAGTGACCGTCGACAACGGGATTTTTGCCGACCTGACCGACGATCAGCAGCAGCGACTTCAGCAGGCCCTGGTGCTCATGCTGGCAGAATATGCGCGAGTGCAGCGCCGCCATAGTCTTAACTCTCGACTCCAGCAGCCTGGGCTGCCTCTACCCCAGACTAATCCAGCAGTGTTGCCGCCCATGCGATGGCTGCCTGCTGCGCTGCGCTGGTTGCAAACTAGCCCCCTGGCAGCGGCCACTAACCTGTTTGGCGAAGCTAGCCAGCAAGCAATGACCGCAGCGATCACCCTGCACAGACGCACCACGCATCGCGCCATTGGCCAAAGGCCTCAAATCGAGGCCGCAGCCACAGAGCCTAAAAACCCCTACGGCCACTATCCGCCTCGTATTTGGGGTCGACCTACGTTGAGAACTCTGCCAGCGACGGCTTCGGTTGAGCAAGCCGCTGAGTTGGTGGTAACGATGGCCGGGGCGGTGTACGCGGTCCCTAAGGGATCCAATTCCTCTGTCCTAGAAACCCAGCAGGGGCAAAATGGTGCGATCGCCCCAGGCAGCCAGCGTTTACCCATCGAAACTGTCACCGCTGACCGTTCGCCCAGCTCAACTACACTCACGGGCACAAACCAGTATCAGCTCGATTCCCCGAGCGCCCTAGATGTCAAAGTTACCCAAATCAACTACGTCGACCCGCCGCTAGTCACTGTGCTGCGGGGTTTAGACTGGGTGCTCTACGTGCTCGAAACCTGGCTGCGAATGGCCTGGGCCTGGCTGCGATCGCTTTGGTAGATTAATCAGGGCCGGCAGATAGGCGAACGTTTGGCGATATGATAGACCCAGCTTAGTCCTGCACCGGGGCCGTTTCCGTCAGCGGAATTTGGCTACTGCTTGGGGCAGGTCTTGGGCCTACTCTGCTACCGGTTTGGAGACCTAACTCATGCTCACCCTTAAGATTGTGGTTTACCTCGTAGTCGCCTTCTTTGTGTCCCTGTTCGTGTTTGGCTTTTTGAGCGGCGACCCCTCCCGCAACCCCGGCCGTCAAGACATGGACTAGGTTTGGCCTGGGTGACAGGTTGATATCTACTAAATGGCAAATGCCCCAGGAGTCGCTCCGGGGCTTGCCATCTAGCCTGCCCTGCGGAACCTGCACCGCTAAAAGTAGTCTGGGAATTGGCGGCCCTGCCATGGGTTGCCCGTCTGTGCCCTAAAGCTGCTACATCAAGGTTAATAGCCTGGTGACAGTGGCCTGCTTGAGCCCGCTTGCCGGGCTTTGTTTTTGCTTTGGTGATGCCAGCCCATGCCTTTGCCGCCTATGTTGCCCGCTGTGCCCCCACCCCCAGAATCAGCCGAAGTCGTGCTGGTTTCAGCGGTAGTGGCCTCCCAGTCAGGGCCGGGGGGAATGGCAGCGATCGCTTCAACCGATAGTGTTGTAGCTAGCCCCTTGTCTTTGAGCGGAGTTAGCCTGCTCTCACCGCTGTTAGCGATCGATGACGGCTCAGAGCCTCTGATACCTGAACCCACCGATAGCGAGCCTCTAGTGCCCGTTGAACCAGCGATCGAGGACACCGAAGCACCGGTTGAAGTCGATTCAGAACCTCTTAATCCTGGGCCTGAAAGCCCTCAACCCGAAAATTCTGAGGCTGAACCGCCTGAGCCTGAATCACCCGACACCCCCGTCGAAGATGCCCCCGTCGAAACAGAACTGCCGGCTGAGGGGGTAGGCTCCATATTACTGCGGGCCGATCGCCAAGAGTTTGAGCCCGTTCGCCAGGTTGTCACTGCTACAGGCGATGTGCTGGTGCAGTTTGGCACGGGACAGCTAGCCGCCGATCGCCTCTGGGCTAACTTAGTCAATCGCCATCTGCGAGCCGAAGGCAACGTTTTCTTTAACCGCAACAATCAAATTATTGAGGGCGCAACAGCTACCTACAACCTATTGCAGGGTGCAGGCACGATTACCGAGAGCCGAGGTGAGCTAGAGCTGCCCGCCCTAGAAGACGATTTCTCCACCGATTCGGCTGGTCTAGGGCAGGGTTCTAACGTTCCTCTCGACTATCGGCTACAAAATCAGAGGTCCATTTCCCAAGTCACCAGCCCAGGCGGGATTGCCCTGGCGACGGGCGATCCCCAAGTGCTGCTGGGGGGTGAACAGCGCCCAATTGAGCGGGTACGGTTTGAGGCCGAGCAAATTTCCTTTGATGCTGACGGCTGGTATGGCGAGCAAGTTCGGCTGACAAACGATCCCTTCTCGCCCCCAGACTTGGAGTTTAGGGCCAATAGTGTGCGGCTTACACCCATCAATGAGTTAGAAGACGAGCTGGTGTTTGAAAACCCCCGGCTGGTATTTAACCAGGGCCTTTCCATTCCGTTGTTTAGAAATCGCTTTGTGCTTACCCGAGGGCAGCTGCCTCCAGAAGCCCTAAATCCGTTGCCAGCGGGCATTGGCATTGATGGGCGTGATCGCGGTGGCCTGTACGTCGAAGCCCCGCTGCCGATCAATAGGGTAGGGCCTTTAAACGTTACGATCGCGCCTCAGTTTTTCATCTCCCGCTGGTTGGGCGCCTCAAACTACAATATCGGTGACCCCGCCAACTTTGGTTTGGCAGCCCAGGTTGAGGGTTCTTTGGGGCCGCGCACCCAAGTGTTGGGCTCTGCGAGCTTAGCGGGGTTTGACTTGGCAAACTTTAGCGAGCGATTTCGGGCCAGCTTTCGGGCTCGGCAGTTGCTTGGCACCCACCGCCTTACTTTGGAGTATAGCTACCGCGATCGCCTTTTCAACGGCTCCCTCGGGTATCAGGATGTGCAAAACACCATTGGTGCCCTGCTTGAGTCTCCCGTAGTGGCTCTGGGTAACAGCGGTATTGATCTCACCTATCAGGTGTCTGGGCAATACATTACGGCCAACACCGACCGGCCTGATCTCTTAGACCCTGGGGAAGGTATAGGCTTAGCCAGCCTGTTTCGTTTTCAGGGTAGTGCTGACCTCACCCGCAACTTCTTGCTGTGGCAGGGGCAACCGCTACCTGCTACCGCCACCGAAGGGTTGCGCTATTCTCCCCGACCGCTGGTACCCAACCTGGCGCTAGGGGTCGGGCTACGAAGTGGAGCTACCTACTACACCAGCAGCGACTTCCAAGAGTCGTTAGAAACCAGAGTTATTTTGTCGGGTCAGCTGGGCCACTTACAGCGTAAAACCTTCGACTACACCCAGTTCAATATTGGCTTTAGACACACTCTCGTCGGTGGCGATACATCTCCCTTTCTGTTCGATCGAGCGGTCGATCGAAACGTGCTGTCTGGGGGCATTATTCAGCAGATTTATGGTCCTTTTCTAGCCGGTTTTCAGGCCTCGATTAACGTGGATAGCGGGCGCACCATTGATAGCAACCTCATTTTTGAATACCGTCGCCGAGCCTACGGGCTACTGGTAACCTATAGCCCCACTCAAGAAACCGGTTTCCTAGGATTTCGGCTTAGCGGCTTTGATTGGGTGGGGCGCACTGCTCCCTTTGATTCACCACCAGATACCCCTAGTGATGTGGTGGTGCAGTAGCTCTGCCTTCCATAGACGGTAATAAACCTTACGATGGTAGTCTTTACGCAGGCTTAAGATTAAGCTGAAAGGTAATGACTACCTAAAATGCCCCATTCAGTGGGGATTAACGCGTAGGCAAACCATCATGACTTACCTCAGCAACACTCCAGATGTTGAGCCCATCTACCAGTTGCTCACCAGCTACAGCTTTGAGGCTGAGGACTATCCTACCAAAGCTGTCATTGCCGGTTGGTTGGAAGAGTTTGGCTCAGTTTGGGTAAGCCACGCTATTACCGAAGCCCTTTATCAAGGGCGCTACAAAGTTATTTCTATCGACCAAATTCTCAAGCTATGGCAGCGGCGAGGTCAGCCCATTCGCCACTTCAATCGCGAGTTTGAATCCATTATTTTAGGCCAATCGCTGCTCTGCCCTACCGGCTATGGTGATGGCACAGAGTCCTCACCCGTTCGTCGGGCTCTGCCGTCGATCGCTCCGGCCAGCTTAAATTTAGAGATTGATGCTCCACTAGAAACTGACGCACCGCTCTCCAGCGCTGCGTCTACCGACTTTACACCTGCCTCGATCGCAACCAATTCAGAAGTAGAGGCAACGACTGGTTCCTTGGACGACGGTGAGCCAGGAGCTGAGGCGACAAGCGAACCGGCGATCGCCTCAGCCCCAGACACTCCCGATATTCCCAACTTTCGCCCGCTGCCTGCAGAGGCTGCATCCCCCTGGCACCAGGCCGACATGATTCAGCCCTTTGTACCCCGGCGTGATGGGTCAGAGCTGCACGAGCGGCTGCGATCGGTGGTACAAGGGGGCATGCGAGAATAAATGCCTGCCCTGGAGACTTGGTAGCGTATACTGACATAGTACGCACGATCTACACTAAATGGTTCAATATACTCTGGCCCAGAGCCCAGATGTCGTTTTGACAGTATCGGGCAAAGATTCCCGCAAAGCTCGCGATAAGGCGATGGATCAGCTCATGGCTATGCTTGACGATGGCGAACTGCCCACCGCTTTGGCTGATGGCTTTAGCGTCGAGCAACTTGTAGAAGTGCAGCCCCCTACCTCCTCAGCCGCCGTGCAGCAGCAAGAAGACGCCGTCGTAGAAGCCATTCAGGTTTTGAACCAGTTGGCCACGCTCAAGGTAAAAGTACAGTCATCTCGCGATGAAGCTCTTCAGGTGCGTAACCTTGTAGATCTGCTGTTTACCGATGACCCGATGACCGACGACCAAGTGACTGAATTGAAGGATGGCTTTAAAATTTTGAAATCGTTTGCTCAGAGCAACCTGCGATTCAAAGAAGCCAAAGCCCAGGCAGAATCAGCGCGCCAGGTGCTGGACGAGGCATTAGGGAATTAGGCCGTCAAGAAAAATTGCTCAGGAGCAGCAGTAGGTGATGCTTCGCTCTACCAGGACGCTAGGGAAACGCGCGAATGCAATAGTGGGCTTCCTATAAAGATTTGATGAAATCAAAGCAAATGTCGGAGTAGGCACAGTTCCCTTGTCAAATTCAACAGAGAATTTGGATGAGCATCTCAGTGTTTACACGCAGTTTCTCCGGCAGCGCCATGAAATATTTGACCCAATTTGGTCTTCCGTTGCTGAGCACCCTTGGCGTCGCAACGTTTTCTATGGCGGCGAATGCAGCCCTGCTGGTAGGGAACACTTCGGGCAATAACATCGTTATTTTTGATGAAATTACCGGTGATTTTCGCGGAGAACTAATTCCAGATAACGGTCTGCTAGATAGCCCCGATACCTTTGTGTATGGGCCTGATGGCAATTTATATATCAGCAGCGGCACTACCCCAGAAAACTCTGCCATTTTGCGGTTTACCCCCGAGGGTGAGTTCATCGACGTGTTTGCTTCGGGGAATGGCCTGTTTCGTCCCTATGGTGTGGCTTTTGGCCCCGACGGCAACCTGTACGTCAGCAGCTTTTTGTCCGACGAGATCCTGCGCTACGACGGCACCACCGGGGAGTTTGTTGACGTTTTCGCCCAACGTCAGGGGATCGTCCCCAACGGCCTCAATGGCCCCAACGGCCTGCTCTTTGACCCCGATGGTCGGCTCTATGTGACGACTCAGGGCAGCGTTGCAGTGGAAGGCATGCCCGTCTTTGGCCAGCCCAGCATTATTCTCAGCTATGACATTGCCACTAAAGCCAGGATGGTGTTTGCTGAGCAGCCCGAGCCTTCGCCCGACAGCAGAGGATTTGTGAGCTTCTTGGGCATGGCGATGGATCCTCTCAGCGGTGAACTGCTGGTCAGCGATTTTGCCAATGGCATTCGTCGCTACGACTCTCTCACAGGGACGCTGTTGGGAGAACTATCGACCAACTATACCGGCTCTGTGCCGAGCAGTAGCTTTATCGGCAGCTTAGCCTTTGCCCCCAATGGCGATCTGTTTACCGTGGGGTTTGACATCGTTTCGGAAATTGGCTCCATCCTCAAATACGATGGGCCGACCAAAGAGCGATCGCTGCTAGCCGACGCCAACCCTAAGCTACAGCGCCCCATTGGTATTCTCTATGCCGCGCAGCCAGTGCCAGAGCCCTTTGCTTTGGGAGGGCTGGCGATCGCCGCTGGTGGCCTCATGCTCTCTCGCCGCCGCTAACCAGTATTTGTTTATCCTGCCGTAGCTACTGTAAGTCCAAATCTCTGTGAGTGAAGGGTTTGGCGTCACTGCCGCTGTAAGTCACAGAAACGTGACCGTCACCTACTAGCTGATATTTATAGGTAACCAACCCCTCTAATCCCACCGGGCCGCGAGGGGGCATCTTTTGGGTGCTGATGCCGACTTCGGCCCCAAAGCCATAGCGAAAGCCGTCGGCAAAGCGGGTCGAACAGTTATGGTAGACCCCTGCGGCATCGACACGATCCATAAAGTGGGCAGCGGTGGCAGGGTTTTGAGTGGCAATGGCTTCCGTATGGCGCGACCCGTAGGTATTGATGTGGGCGATCGCCTCCTCCACCGACGCCACAACTTTAATGGCCAAAATCAGGTCGCTGTACTCCGTCGCCCAGTCTTCCTCTGTGGCGGGGGCTAAATCGGGCAAAATCTGCTGCGCCTGCTGATCGCCACGCAGCTCTACTTGGGCAGCCCGTAGCGCCGCCGCCAGAGGTGGCAATCCTTGAACAGCAGCATCTTGGTGAATTAGCAGGGTTTCGATCGCATTGCAGGCCGAGGGATAGGCGGTTTTGGCATCGACGGCGATCGCGATCGCCTGAGCCAGATTTACTTCGCTGTCGATGTACAAATGGCAGATGCCATCGGCGTGGCCCAGCACCGGAATGCGCGTATTCTCTTGCACAAACCGCACAAACGCGTTGGAGCCGCGTGGAATGATCAGATCCACGTAACCTTCTAGAGCCAGCAGGGCACGGGTTTCTTCGCGGGTAGTCAAGAGCTGCACTGCCGCTGGGTCTACTCCAGCATTCTCAAGCCCCTCTTTGATCGCCTCCACTAAAGCGGTGCACGATCGCACCGCCTCCTTGCCCCCCTTAAGAATCACTCCGTTGCCCGACTTAATCGCCAGGGCCGAAATTTGCATCACTGCGTCGGGGCGCGACTCAAAGATCACCCCCAGCACCCCCAAGGGCACCGCCAGCCGCTTGAGCACTAATCCCTCGTCTAGCTCGCGGTGAATTTGCACCGTTCCTACCGGGTCGGGCAGGCGGGCTACGTCGCGCACACCAGCAATCGCCCCCGCCAGCTTCACCCCGTCGAGCTTGAGCCGTCCGTACAGCGGCTTGGCCAGGTTGTCAGCTATGGCAGCCTCGCAATCTGCTTGGTTGGCCGCCACAATGCGATCGGCATTGGTTTCAAGGGCGGCTGCCGCCGCCTCGATCGCTTGAT
This sequence comes from Nodosilinea sp. FACHB-141, assembly GCF_014696135.1. NCBI lineage: Bacteria > Bacillati > Cyanobacteriota > Cyanophyceae > Nodosilineales > Nodosilineaceae > Nodosilinea > Nodosilinea sp. FACHB-141. The sequence continues at coordinate 165,530 of NZ_JACJPP010000004.1, forward strand.
TCTTGGCTTCAGCAGACAGGCTAGCTAAAGTTTGAGCCGCTTGGCGAGTGGCCTGGGCGATCGCCAACAACGGCTGAATGGCAGCATCCTGGGCAAGGGGAGAAACGGTCATAGCAATACGACAACCCGGCAATACTCCAGTCTACCGTTTCCCTAGAGACAGGTTTACGGTCTCAGGTTTATTGTCTGAGGTCTAGAAATACTTCACCTCCCTTAACCCATCCACCCATCCACCCACCTACTCCTCCGACGGTTCATCCAAGTGATCCGACGCTTCCCGATAAAGATTGAAAACGTGATCATCCTTGAGGCAGTAGAGTACGTTGCGCCCCTGCTTGCGGTAGCTGACCAGGCGAGTGGCACGCAAAATGCGCAGCTGATGGGACACCGCCGACTCGCTCATGGCCACGGCAGTTGCTAGCTCACCTACCCGCATTTCGCTCAAAGCCAGAGCCGAGAGAATGCGCCAGCGATTGGGATCGCCCAGCACGCCGAAAAATTCGGCCATGCGCTGGGCCTTTTCTATGCTCAAAATCTCGTCCACAGGCGATGAACCAGCGTGATGGCAGGAAGGGTCATCGAGAGGGGGGCGATCGCCAGCCATACCAGTCATCTCTGAAGAATAGCCAGGGCTTAGAGGCATATCCCAATTATCACAGCAAACAATAGTGAACCATTCAACCCATGAACACTTGTTCACATGTTATAGTCAATTCATGAACAGGTGTTCAAGCATTTGAGCATCAGTTTAGTTCACTTAACCTAAGAGGAAACTTGCCATGACTACCGTTACCCAAATGAAATGCGCTTGCGACTCGTGCCTGTGCATTGTTGACACCAGCCAGGCTTTAGAAAAAGACGGCCAGTATTTTTGCAGTGATGCCTGTGCCGACGGCCACCCCGAGGGGTCTTCGGGCTGTGGTCACACCGGCTGCGGCTGTAATAGCTAACCCGTTGCGACAGCAAGGTGCAGGGGATTCAGTTGCCTGCACCCTGCTGTTCCCATTCACCGCTAGCAGCCTAAACCCCATTAAAATCAAGGAAGAGGCGAATCAAGGGATAGGCTAAAAATGGCGCAAAATGACCCAAACCGGGTGCTGCGGCTGCTGCCGCTGGTAACAGGAGGCTTGGGCGGCACCCTGCTGCTGCTCAACCGAGTGCTGACTCCAGCTCTGACCGAATCTCAGGCGCGATCGGATGTGATGGGTGTGATTCTCAGCGCTCTGCTGATTTTGACGGGCTTGCTATGGCAGCGGGTGCAGCCTACCCTGCCTGAAGCCGTTACCTTGATGGGAAAAGAAGGGTTGGAGCTAGATAATGCCCTGCCCGATGCTGCTAAAACTGAACTGGCCTGGGCTTCTCACCTGCTATTGACCAACACCGTTACGCGCTCCGTCGTCGTCTACCGCCAGGGCAAAACCCTGCTGCGGCGCGGAATCTTAGCTCCTAATGCTGAGGTCACCCCTGGCCCAATCTTGAAACGAGTGTTGGAGACTGGCAAAGCAGTGTATCTGGTCAAACTCAGCATTTACCCAGGCCGTGTAGAGTTCGACTATTTGCCTGAAAATACTCAGGGCGTGATCTGTCAGCCCATGGGCCAGGGCGGCGCGCTGATTTTGGCGGCCAATGCCCCCCGCAGCTATACCCGCCAAGACGAAGCCTGGATTGAAGGCATCGCCGACAAGCTTGGCCATACCCTAGATACATCAACAGTTGCCCCAGATGTCCAAGTAGAGATTTCCCAGGCGTGATAAGAAGCAATTATTAGATAACTTTTTATCGAAGAAGAGCTAATAGAACACACACCCCACCAATTAAGCAAACCATAATGTGCAGGGCGGACCAAAGATATAAAGTAGGAAACTTGCTAAAGAAAGGATCTCGACTAGCACTTTCGTCTAGCGCTTCGCATTCAATTTCTCGCAACTGTGCCTGTGGACAAAGTTGAGCGATGCGCTTGCTGATTAATTTGGCTACTCGATAGTTTTTTAAGTAATGCTGTGAATACTTGGCCGACATGAATAGGCCAAACAGGCCAAGAAAGATGGTCAATAACCCAACAGGAATAGTTTGCTTAGAAAATCCCTGCTGTGAAATAAAGGCAAAGGTAGCAGCCGCAATCGTAATTAGAAAATTGCTCATGGTTGCTCTTCGATCTTCAGCCTGTTTGGCAAGCACGTACCTCGTTTCATACATTTTGAGCAATACTTCGACCGTGAGCTGTTTTTCCGGTTCAGGAATCTCATGCATGCTGAAACCTCATGTTCTTCCTTGCATTAATGTGATGTGGTTGATGCCTCCCTAATCGGTTCCTGCTAAGTTTTCTGGCCAAGCGTCGATTTCAAACTTAACCATCACAGTACCCAACTGATCTTTTGAAGAGGTCAACACTAACAGCTTCGCGAGTTGCAAAGACTTCTCTCACCATGAAATTCCTCAATACAGTTCGTACTTGAGCCACTGGCAGGGGAGCGTGCCGTTATAAACCGCCACCCGCTGAGCCGATTTGAGGCCAATGTGTTGCGACAGGGCTTTGTTGCCGCTGAGCACAAAGGCCGTCCAGCCTTTGAAGCGCTGCTTCAGCACGTTCCCCAACAGTTTGTAGAAGGCTCCTAGATCTTCGTCGGCACCCAAACGTTCGCCGTAGGGTGGGTTGCACAGCAGAAAGCCGCCGTCGGCGGGGGCTTCTAGGTCGGCCAAGTCGGCAGCCCAAAAGTTAAGCTGCTCGTCCAGATCGCAGCGTTGGGCATTGAGGCGGGCCTGGTGAATGATGTCGGGATCGCGATCGCACCCCCCCACCCAAGTGCCTAAATTCTCTTTACGCGCTGCCTCCGCCTCTTGCCACAGGCGATCCCACAGGTCGCCATCAAAGTCAGGCCAGGTCTGAAAGCCAAACTCTTCGCGAAAAATGCCTGGGGCGATATTGAGCGCCGCCATGCTGGCTTCCAGGGGCAGCGTGCCCGATCCACAGAGAGGATCCAGCAGCGGCACATCGCCGGGCCAGTCGGTCAGCTTCACCAGCGCTGCCGCCAGGGATTCTTTCAGCGGGGCGGCTCCCACGGCGGGGCGGTAGCCACGGCGGTGCAGGCTGCTGCCCGAGCTGTCGAGGCTGACGGTGGCAGTGTCGTCTTGAATGTGGACGTTGAGCCGCACCTCGGGGTGTTGGGTGTCGATGGTGGAGCGATCGCCCCAGTGCTGCCGCTGCTGATCGACCACGGCATTTTTCACCTGAAGGGCAGTGAAATGGGTGTGGTTGAGGGTGCGGTTTTTGCCGGTGGCATCGACTGCGAAGGTAAGCTCAGGGGTGAGGTAAGGCCGCCAGTCAATGCTCTGAATGCCCTGGTAGAGATCTTCAGCGTCGCGGCAGGGGCATTCGCCCAGCTTGACCAGCACCCGAAAGACCAGCCGCGACCAAAGGTTGACCCGATACAGCAGGGCCAGGTCGCCCTCAAAGGCAACCCCGCAAAAGCCCGGCTCAACCTGCTGAGCACCTAAATCTTCGAGTTCGGCGGCGGCCAAGGCCTCGAGCCCACGGGCAACGGTGGCGAAATATGCGGCCATGGGGCCTCCCTATGAGTTCTTTTGTACGCCCCAGCATAGCGGGATCAAAGCCCGACTTTATAAGGCATCTACCGTTTTGTTAAGACCGGATATTTCGACACAGCTCTGGCTTAAAAGCTAAGCTATTCTATGGATAACATGATGGATAATACCCTTCTAGGTGTATTAGGTGTATGGTTGCTAGGCCAAGCAGCCCTAGGGTCACTTCTGTCCTTAGCCATCGCACTGGCCAACTGTCGAATTTTGAGAGGAACGACTTATTTCTAAGACGCAACTGGTAAACCGGCAAATTCGCTCACCTCAGGTGTTCTTAATCGACCAGGAGAACCAAAATCGGGGTCTCATGGAAACTCGCGAAGCGCTTACGCTGGCCGAGGATGCAGGACTTGACCTGGTGGTGGTCTCTAACGGCAAAGATGCCCCTGTGGCCAAAATTCTGGACTACGGCAAGCTTCAGTACCAGCAGAGTAAGCGGCAGAAGCAAAGCTCTAAGCCGTCTTTGAAAGAGGTCAAGCTGCGCCCCAACGTGGGTGAGTCTGACTACCAGCTCCGGATTCGCCGCTCGGTCGAGTGGCTGTCGAAGGGAGACTCGGTTAAGTTTTTGGTGCGCCTGCGTGGGCGTGAGCACCAGCACCGCGATCGCGCTGGAGAGCTGCTCGATAGAATCGTGAAGGATATTGGCGATGCGGGCAAAGTGCAGGCCCTCGACAAGAAGGCCTTGGTACTGATGATTACCCCCGCCTAAGGGGTAAGCCGATCGTTTTCCCTGCTGCATTCTGGCGACTGCTTGGTCGTCCCTGGTAGCTTTGCTCCTGAGTTCTACGGTTAGGTGGCCCAGTCTAAGAGCTGGGCCACCTGTTGCCATACCTTCACCGGATTAAAGGGTTTAGCAATTACTCCAGCCACGCCTAGGGCACAGAAGCGATCGCGATCGCTGGTCAACACCTTAGCCGTGAGCAAAATTATCGGTATGGCCTGGGTCTTGGGGTTAGCCTGAAGTTGCTCGTAGACCGCAAAGCCATCCATCTCGGGCATTGAGACATCTAGCAAGATGGCGTCCCAAGGGGTGGCCAAGGCTTTGTCTAAGCCCTCCTGCCCTGACCCAGCACTGTCGGTTTGCCACCCGCCAAACTCTTCAAGCGAGAGGCAAACTACTTCGCGAATGTCCAGTTCGTCGTCGATCACTAAAATCCGCTTGCTCATGATTTCTTCAGCGGCAGCGTAAAGAAAAATGTGCTGCCATAGCCGACCTGGCTCTCTACCCAGATTTCCCCGCCGTGCTGCTCCACAATCTGTTTGCAGATGGCCAGCCCCAGCCCGGTCCCCCGCGCTGCCGCGAATCCGACACATCCACCTGCTGAAAACGCTCAAAAATCATCTCCAGACGATCGGCTGGAATGCCTCGCCCCTGGTCTTTGACTGCGACTCGCGCCCAAACCGGCTGATCCCCAAGGGTAGTGTCAGGGGCCGCAATCGCTTTGGGAGTGAAGACCAGAGCCGCTGTCAGCCAAATTTTGCTCCCCGCCTCAGAAAATTTGATCGCGTTGCCCAGCAGGTTGGTGAGGGTTTGCACTACCGCATCGGGGGCGGCTAGCACCGTAGCGGCGGCGGGAGTGACCCCAATGGTGACCTTGGCTTCCAAGGCGATCGCCTCTACCCCGTTAACCGCCAGCGCCATCAGCTCATCCAGGCGGCAGGGCTCCAGATTGAGCTCAATGCGGCCCGACGTTAAACGCTCCAGGTCAAGAATATCGTTGACCAGCCGAATCAGCCTTTCAGTATTGTTAAGGGCCATACCCAGCATTTGCTGAGCTTTCTGGGGCCGGTTGTGCAGCACCCCCGACTCTAGAATGCCTAGAGCTCCCCGAATAGCCATTAGGGGCGTCCGCAACTCGTGGCTGATGATGGAAATGAACTCATCCTTGAGGCGGTCGATCCGGTAGCGATCGCTGATGTCGCGCACCACCACCAACACCTCGTCCTGGGTCACCGGAATAATTCGCGCCTCTTCGTAGATAGTCTCCCCCCCCACGACAAACTCGTACTCCTGGCGCTGAATGCTACCTGTCTCTAGGGCCAGTTCGACGCAGCGCTGACGCTCCTGGGCAATGGGGCTAGGCAGGTTGTCATAGACGCTGTTCTTGTAGAGCTGGCTGCGATCGCCTAGCCAAGTCACCGCCTCTGGGTTATAGATTTCTAGAGGACGACCTTCCCGTCCCAAGCGCATCAGCAGGTCAGGAATCGCGTTAATCAAGGCCTTTTGGGTAGCCTCGCTAGCCGCCAGAGAAGCCATTTGCTGCGCCACCTGATGCTCTAGCTCACGCTGGTAGTCGACCCGAAACCGCTCGACCTGCCGCCGCTCAGTAATGTCTTGGAACGTGTTGATGCTGTAGAGCACCTGCTCCAGGCTGTTGAACACCGGGATCGTGTGCACCTCTAAGGGAATGCGGCGATCGCCAGTGTCTACCTCAATGTCGTCGGTATAGGCGGTTTCACCCCGCAGCCCGCGCACCACCGGTAGCTCGTCGGTAGGGTACAACTCGTTGCTGCCGGCTCGGTAGAGCTGATAGGTTTCTGCCAACTGTCCAGAGTCGGCGGTCGTAACCCCGTTGACTAACAGTTCTTTACCCTTGGCATTGAGAAACAGCATTTGCCCCGCTTGGTCGTGCACGCTCAGGGCGACTGGCACCCCGTTCAGGAAAGTAGCTAGCGCATTCTCGCGGTCCTCAAGGGCACGAAACGACGACACCAGCTGGCCCACCATGCGGTCAAACCCCTGGCGCAGAGCTTCAACTTCTTGAATGGTGCTGGGCTGAGTGGGCGGCACAATCGCCAGGCCGTTGGTCAAAGCCTGGGTCGCCCGTTGGAGCGACAGAATCGGCTTGGCAATGTATTCAGCCGTCCAAATGCCCAGGCCGATCGACCCAATCAGGGCCAAGGCGCACAGCAGGGCTGTCCGGGCCGTGTTGGCATCGATGTCAGCCATAAATTCAGAGGCCGGCACCACGGTGACCAGCAGCCAGTTCAGTTCGCCCTGGAGCGGCGTTGTCTGCACAAAATACTGCTTTTGGTCAAACTGGAGGTGAGAAAAGCGCGGCGATCGCACGTTCTCAAGGCTGCCATAATCGGCAATCAGGCTGGCCGCTACTGTCCGGGTGAGTGGATTGCGGCTTTGACTCACCGCTAGTCGGCGAGACTGTAGCGCCACATTCTGCGCTGGATCAGAGCGCGGCTGTTGGTCAAACGGCAGCTCCCCAGTTGAGGTCGCCACCAGGTGACCGTCGGGCTCAATTAAGAAAATCTGACCCTCGCCGCTCGGGATCAGCTGCTGTAAAAACTCCCCCAGCTGGGTAAGCAAAATGCCAGTGCTAAAGACGCCGCCAAAGTCTCCCTTGGGGGTCTGAAAGGGGACAAACCGCACCATCACCAGCTGGGGCTGATCGTCTCCTCGCTCTAGGGTCACTACTAGCCGCCATAGCCCTTCTGGGTTAGCCTGGGCTGCCGCATACCACGGGTTGTCAGGGGGATCGCGGTGGGGGTCGTAGCCCTGTCGAATTGGCGGCAGCAGCGTCTTAGATTGGTCAGCGACATCTAGCTGATAACGGTAGAGCCGGTTGTCGACCACGGTCACGTTGCGCTGCCGCACTGAGAAAAATCCTGGGGATGCGTGACGAGCTACGTTTAGAAACGCACCGGCCTCATTGGCAATGACAATACCCGTCAGCTCTGGAAATAACTGGAGCTGCTCTACCAGGTGACTTTCCAATTCGACTAGGTCGGTGCTGCTAAACGTTCCGATTTCGAGCAGATAAGCATTGGTCTGAGCCACAAATCGGGACGTTTGCAGATAGGCATTAAGGTTTTCCCTCGCCCGCTGGCCCGTGCTCGTCATCATCTGACGGGCTATATCCTGCACGGCCTGCTGCCCACTGCGGTACGACAGGTAGCCCACCAACCCCGTAATGCCAATCACCTGTAGCAAGAACGGCACGATGAGCAAATTGCGCAGAGAAAACTTCATGGCTAGATCGAGTTCACTCAGCACATCGGATACAGGCAAAAGGTGTTGCCGCCGCGCCCTTTGGCGTCTTTGAGAGCCTGGTCAGCGGTTTTTAGCAGCAGATCGATGGAGAGGCTACCGGTGGGGGTGGTGCCGCCGATGCCTAAGCTCAAGGTAATGTAGTCGCCCTCATCAGAGGCGGGCTGAGGAATTTTGAGGTCGGTGACGGCCTGCTGCATGCGCGCGACCACCCGCAGCGCCCCATCCAGGTTGGTGTTAGGCAGCACAATTGCAAACTCATCGTCGCCGCAGCGGGCCACCAGATCAATGTTGGGGTTAATGGTGCAGTGTAGGGTGCGAGCAATGCGGCGCAGGGCAGCATCGCCCGCCTGCTGCCCGTAGATCTGATAGTAGGTGCGCAGGCTGTCGGGGCTGCACAAAATCAGCGAGAGCGGGGCCTGGTCCTGGCAGTGGCGCTCCCACTGCTGCTGCAAAAAGGCATCGAAGTGTAGGCCGTTGGCCACCTGAGTCAGGGGGTCGGTGGTCTCTTGCTGGGTCCAGTAGAGGGCTTGGCGACGGCGCATCTGCTCGATTTTCTGACGCAGTCGCGATCGCTCAATTCGGCTCAGCACTCGCGTTACCAGCTCTGGGCCCACGATAGGCTTACCGATTAGGTCATCAGCCCCCATCTCAAACACCTGGCGCACGGTCACAGTGTCAGGATGGGCTGCCACCATTAGAATGGGCAAGTTGCCAAACCGCGAGTCTTGGCGCACCACTTGGCATAGGTCAATGCCGCTAAAGGTAGGCATTTCTAAAGCCAGCAGCAGCAAGTCGGGCTGCACCTGGCGCAGCATCTCCCAAAACTGGCTGGAGTCGCCCAGCTCAGTCACCTGTAAACCCCAGGGAGTGAGCAGTTCTGTAATGGCACCCCGAGTGACGGGGTCATTGTCGACTACCATCACCCGTGCCTCGGGCGCTTGGGTTTCCGGCAAGAGGTGGCTTAAGGTATCAAAAATTTGGCTGGGGGTAGCCGGTGCCACTAGGTAGCGATCGCCCTGGAGACGAGCCACCTGCACCCGTTCCTCTAGACTGTCGCGGCAGGTCAAGACCAGCACCGGCAGCTGTGGAAACCGCTGCTTAACCTCCCGCAGGGGCGCTAATTTTCCGGCTAGAGGAGCGCTCTGGTCGAGGGTGAGCACCACCGCCTCCGCTCGGCCCTGGGCCAAGGTCTGCAAAAGCTCGCCTAGGTCGGTGGCCCGATCGAGGTGCCAACCGTGGCTGACAGCATCGTCCTGTAATTGGTTGATCAATTCGAGCTCCACCGACAGAATCACCCCAAGGTGGCAAGCCTGGCCAATCTCAGCTGATAGCGGTTTAGGGGTTAAGGCCAATGTCTGCTTGAGGTCGAGCAAGTGGCGAGAAAGCTGGTCAACTTCTGTGGTTTGCAGAGGGCGATCGCCCAGCAACTGCTCGATCTGGCGAGCGTAGGTCGAGCCTTCGTCATAGCCAAAGGTACCCAGCCCACCGGCCAGTCGATGGGCCTCATCCTGGGCAACGGTCCGCTGCTGGGGGGGCAAGTTGCCCGCCTGAAGCGATCGCACCGCCGCTTCTACCACCGCCAGCCGCTGCTGAATTGACGCCTGAAACCGAGCTGCGATCGCCTCTAAAGTCTTGCCCTTGGGCGCGGTAACCAGTACGGGCTCTTGAGTCTCTGCCTGAGCACCGCCGCTAGGCTCATGGAAACCATTATTGGCTGTTCCTAGAACCAAACTCGGCGGCAAATCGCGGAGGCGATAGCCCAGCCCGTACACCGTCTGAATCACACTTTCGACCACGCCGCTGCGCTTGAGGCGGTTGCGCAGATCCTTCACCAGGTTGGTCACGGCCCCTTCGGTGGGCGAATCGTCAATAGTCCACAGGTGGTCGAGAATGGCACTGCGGCTAAACACCCGCTGGGGATGGTGCAAAAACAGCTCCAGCAGGCTGTATTCCTTCGGCGTTAGGGGCACGGCCTGGCCGCTGTAGGTAACCTGAGCCAGGGTTGGGTTAAGGCACAGATGCCCCCACACCAGCGATGGAATGGTTGCCGCCCGCGCCCCCCGCCGCAGCAGAGCGCGAATGCGGGCTAGCACCTGAGACACCTCAAAGGGCTTGGTTACATAATCATCGGCCCCGGCGTCCAGCCCGGTAATCACATCCGCATCGCCGGCCTGGGCTGTCAGCATTAAGATCGGAGTAGACACTTCCTGCTCCCGCAGGTGACGGCATAAGCTAAGGCCATCCAGCCGGGGAACATTGATGTCTAGCAAAATTAGGTCGTAACTCCACAGGGCCGCTAGCTCTTGAGCAATGATGCCGTCAGCCGCCTGCTCCACGGTGTAGCGCGCCGCAGTCAAGTGAAAAACCAACAGTTCTCGGGTAGAGGGGTCATCCTCAACGAGCAAAATTTTCATCGGTGGGGCATAGCCAGAGTAGTAGATGCTGCCAATGCCGAGAGATAGTAGCCGGGCTGAAGCCAGCATAAGGCCAAGCCGATTACTGTCTGTCTATGGAACTCCACAAGCCAATCGTTTCGGTAAATTTACGATGGGCAAGAAAGTTAAGCACACCCTTTTTGTAATGACAATTGCGACCCTGCACAGGCTCTTGGCGACTCGCCTGACAGCATTTGCCCAGTAGCGCTAAGAGTAAAGGACCTATCTAGCCGAGCTAAATATTTCTTAGCATATCGTTAAGGATTTATTTTCTCTACCGCCTCAGCTACAAAGGGGGCTGCCAGGTGCCTCGCTGCAGAGCTGCCTGCACGGCCGTCCGTTGATCACGGTGGGTAATCCAGCGGTGGTAGGTGCGATTGTGAATGGCCACCGAGTGCCCCATCATACGGGCCGCTACAGTGTCGGGCAGGCCAAAGTGAATGGTGCGTACTGCCCAGGCGTGGCGCAGGTCGTAGGGCGAGAACGGCACCCCATAGCGCCTAAACTGAATCGCTACCTGCTGACCAATCCGCTGAAGGGTAGTCTGAGCTAGATCGGTGTTGATGGGCGGTAGGGCGCCCTGGCGCAGGTCGAAGCGCTCGATCCACTCTGGATAAAAGGGCCACACATCGTGCAGACCTGTCTTGGTCGTTTCGAGCACCGTAATCCGCCCCTCAGGGTCGCCCTGGAGGAGGTCTTGGTAGTCACAGAAAAAGACTTCGTGATTGCGCAGGCCATAGGTGGCCATCACCCCATACACATAGCGCCAGGCCGGATTTGGGATGCGATCGCACCATTCCACAATTACCTCGTCGGAAGGTAAGAGCCGTCGCTGGGCCTTGCTGTTGCCGTAGGTGCCGGCCAGCTGCTCAAAATTCTCGGGCAGGGCCAGACCCTGAAAGTCAGCAAAGGCTTTTAGGGCCGTACAGGCTACCTGACGGCTGCGAGACTGGGGCGATAAGGTTTCTAGGGTAGCTACAATAGCCGCCTCAAGCGGCTGGCGGGGCTGCTGCTCAGCCTGCACCAGCAGCTTTTTAAGGTAGGGGGCATAGGCTTTATCCCAAGTGGTTTTGCGCGAGGCCATGGCAGCGACATCAGCGCAGGGTTGCGCCATCAGGTGGGCCTCAAACTGGGCAACCCGGTCAGCTAGGGGCATCGTCTCCTGCTGACAATCTGCCGCTGGAGCCAGATAGTTGGCCCAGCTAAAACGGCGCTCGATCAGCTGGGCAGCGATCACTTTGGCCTCGCGCTCGATCTGCTTGAGCCCGGCGGGGGTGGCGGGCAGCTTGAGGGGAATGCGCTGCTGATGGGGCCGAGTTTTGGCGCTGTCGGGGCGAGGCGGTAGGGTGCCTCGCAGGCTGAGGCGATCGCCCCGGCGCTCGATCTGGAGCCCCAGGCGGGCGGCTTTGAGGCGGGTGTTGAGCGCTGCGATCGCGTCATCTAAAGCGGCGGGGGAAGCCATCAACGTCGGAAACCGTTCATTCAGCTTGTAGAATAATTGGGGTATGAGTACTTACTTTAGAGCTACTACAGTGCCATGGGTCGTGTTGGGGTCTTATTACTAAATCTGGGGGGGCCAGAGCAGCCCGACGACGTTCGCCCCTTTTTGTTTAACCTGTTTGCCGATCCAGAAATTATTCGCTTGCCCTTCCCCTGGCTTCAGCGGCCCCTGGCCTGGTTAATTTCGAGCTCGCGCGCCAAACAGTCGCAGGCCAACTACCAGCAGATTGGCGGTGGCTCGCCCCTGCGCCGCATTACCGAAGAGCAGGCCGACGCCCTCAAGCAGGTGCTAGCCGACAAGGGCACCGAGGCCAACATCTACATCGGCATGCGCTATTGGTACCCCTTCACCGAAGAGGCCGTGGCTCAAATTAAGCGCGACGGGGTCGAAAAGCTGGTGGTGCTGCCCCTCTATCCCCAGTTTTCGATCAGCACCAGCGGCTCCAGCTTTCGTCTGTTGGAGCGGCTGTGGCTCGAAGACCCGGCTCTTCAACGCATTGTCTACACCGCTATCCCCTCTTGGTACGAGCGCCCTGGCTATAGCGAGGCCATGGCCGAACTAATTGTCCAGGAGCTCGACAAACTCGAAAACCCCGACCAGGCCCACATTTTCTTCAGCGCCCACGGGGTGCCCGTCAGCTACGTCGAAGAAGCTGGCGATCCCTACCAGCGCGAGATCGAGCACTGCACCGAGCTAATCATGCGATCGCTCAACCGCTCCAACCCCCACACCCTGGCCTACCAGAGTCGGGTAGGGCCAGTTGAGTGGCTCCAGCCCTACACCGAAGATGCGATCGAGCAGCTCGCCCAGCAGGGTGTAAAAGACCTGGTAGTAGTCCCCATTAGCTTTGTCTCCGAGCATATTGAGACCCTGCAAGAGATCGACATTGAGTATCGCGAAATTGCCGAAGAAGCGGGTATTCACGGGTTTCACCGCGTGCCCGCCCTCAACACCCATCCCCGCTTTATTGCCGACATGGCCGACATGGTCACCGAGGCTCTAGAGGCCCCACGCCAGCTCTTCTCCGACGTGGTGCAGCCTGACAAAAAAGTCAAAATTTACCCCCAGGAACGATCGGCCTGGGGGCTCACCCCCGTCGCCGAGGTGTGGAATGGGCGATTGGCTATGGTGGGCTTTTTGGCTCTGCTGCTAGAGCTAGTCAGCGGGCGCGGCCCCCTGCACTTTGTAGGCATTCTCTAGGGCCGCGATCGCCGCGGCCAATGCTGCCACAGGTATGAGGTGCGAATCACCAGCCACAGCAGCAGCAGCGCAATAATGCCCCCCTGGTTGGGGGCATCAAAAGCCAATATGGCGAGCACTATGCACAGCCCATCAACTACAAAAAAGCTCCACAGGGGTGGGCGACGAGGCCGAAAAAAGAGACCCATCTGCAACAGCTGAATCACTAGGGCCAGCAGGGCGCTGATCAGGCCAATCAGGGGGTAGATCCAGCCCTCTACGCCAAAGGTTCGAGCCACCCCTAGCCCTGCCAGAGCGCCAACACCAGGGCTCAATATCAGCTCTAAACCCTGAAAAAACCGCTGGCTGTCACTGCTCTTCGACAACATCAGCTCGGCCATTGACCAGCTCACCAGCACCCCCAATACCAAAGCTGGGGGCAACCGTGATAGCAGGGGCACATTGGACCAGAGTTGGGGGCCAGACAACAGGCCGATGAGCAGCAGCGGCAGCGCCAGCCGCAGCCCCGTCGCCGCCGCGATCGACAAAATAGCCAGTAATTCTGTAATAATCACGGTCTTCCCTTTTCGGCTCGGGCTGTTTTCAGGGATACCCTATTCGCTCAGGGCAGTAGATAGGTAGTCGGCCGCCGCTTTAACCACCGCCACCGCATTTTCGTACACCATACGGGTTGGTCCTAATACCCCCACACTGCCAACAGAGGTATCGTGTCGGGTGTAGTTAGACACTACCAGGGCACAGCCCTGCATGGGCTCTAAAGGATTTTCAGCGCCAATCCACACTTTGACGTCTACGCCCTTTAGCGTCTGAGTTGCCACGGGCGGGGTGGCAAAAAACAACGGCCACAGCTGCGACTGGTCTTCTTCTAGCAAACGCACGATCGACTGAATGCGCTGGGCATCGGAGAACTCGGGCTGGCGCAGCACCTCAGCCAGGCCGCTAATCACCAGCTGAGGGGTTTCGGCGGCCTGCGATCGCTGCGCTAAATCCCCCAGTGCCTGACATAACAGTACTCCGTAGTGCTCAAATTCGGCGTCGAGATCGCCCCAGTTGAGAGTAGTTACATCGGCCAAAGGCCGACCCCGCAGGTGGTGGGTCAAAAAGTTAGACAAAATTTCTAGCTCCCGCCGACCGGGTTCTCCGACCGCCCCCGACGTAGCCGAACCTAGAACTGCTGGCAACTGCACCACCACCGACTGGGTCGCCAACGAGTCGAGCACCACCACCATCAGCACCTGCCCCCCATCTACTACCACCAGCTGAATATGGCGAATGAGTACGGTGTTGGCTTGGGGCACGGTTACCAGAGCCAGATAGCCACTGATCTGAGCCAAAATCTGGGTTGCCTCCTTCAGCAGCGACTCCAGGCTGCGGCCCATCCAGCGCAACTCTTCTGACAATGCCGCATCCACCCGGCGACCCACCCGGGCCGACGGCGACATCAGCCGGTCTACGTAGAGTCGATAGCCAAAATCAGAGGGCACTCGCCCTGATGAGGTATGGGGCTGATATAGCAGCCCATATTTCTCGAGCAAGCCCATGGTGTTGCGCACCGTAGCTGGGCTAACCCGCAAGTTATATTCCTGGGCTAAGGCCCGTGACCCGACCGGCTCTGCTGTGGCAATGTAGTGACGAATGGTGGCCTGAAGCACCTGCTCATGGCGAGCACTCAGGGGAGGGGCAGGGTCCATAGGGGGTTGGTATAAAACTCAACTACGGCATTGCCTTACCATAACAGATGTTTTCTGAGGTTCGGCATTGCCCCTCAGCCTACAGGCCCGAGCCTACAAATCTTTGCTCTGGCTGAAGAATTCGCCCACCTTGAAACTAGCGGTGCTCTCGAGCTGGGCCATCGTCGATCGCGTAATCAGCTTGCCCTGCTCCACCAGCACCTCACCGGTGATGGGGTGCAGCAGATCCTGGTCAGCTCGACGGCCAATCAGCGCCTCAATGTCCTGGAGAGAATTAACGTACATCCCCGGTGGTAGCTCAACGATGACGCCGTTGTTCACTACTCGGGCTTGGCAGGCCAACCGCGAATTGGGCTTGCAAGAAGTAATTACCTCCAGGGTGCGCTGCTCACGGCGGTTGATCGGAGTCAGGGCCTCCATACCCGACTGCACGTAGATATGGCAAGTGGCACACATACCTCGGCCACCGCACTCCTTGAGTACATCTAAATCTTTGTTTAAAAGTACAGAAAGCAGGTTGCCGTTGGTTTCAACGGAGGTTTCTTGGGCAATAGGCTCTAGGCGAACAGTTTTGGCCATGGGTACTACGGGGGTAAAAATATAGAAGAAAGAGCCTGGTTATCAGCTAAGAGCATAGCGGCAGCCATGGGGACCTGCTCAAGCCCCGCTTAGCTAGCTACTAGACGAGAGCTCTAGCAAAAGACCCTTCTCCTGAGGGGTAAGGGTCTGGCCAGTAGCCAGAGTTTGAAAATTGCGGATAGTTCTGCCGCCGCGACCCAAAAAGGCTGTCACCCAGTCTTTTATCCACTGCTGTTGTTCTGCTGTCAAAGGCGCTTTACCATCGGCGGCAACAGTAAAGTGGGCATCCTTTTGAATCTCAAACTGCTCTAGCCAGGGGTGAGCTGGGCGCGATTGCTTCCAAGTGTTGATCACCATGGTTTTTCCCAGGTATTGGATAGCCCCGTCACTGAGGTGGTTGAGGGCCGCAATTACCTCCTGGCAGCTTGGAGTTAGGGTACCCCGTTTAGGGGCCGTAGGCTCCAGCGGAGGGGCTGCAGCCCCAGAAATCGTGCTAGCACCGCCGAGGGTGACGCAGCCAGCCAGCAGGCGAAAGGTAGACACTGCATTGTGGGGAGCTTCTACCAGAGTGGCCTTGAGCTGACCAATCGCCGTGCGATAGTCGGCCAGGGGCATTTGGTCGGTAATGAGCACCAGCAAAATCAGGCCCTGATCGAGCTTGTAGATATGGGCCAGCTGATTGGCAAAGCGAAAGGTAAAGGTGTCGAAATGGGCGGGAGTGGTTTCGACCACCTGCTGAATACCTTGGGCGAGGGCATCCTGCTGATGGGAGTTGAGGCTGATGTCTGGCCCAAAGAAGAAGGGGCGGTTGCGTCCGTCAATGAGCGCCATCCCAGAGATGCCGGGCAAATTCAGGACATTCTGGATCACCTGACGTTTCATAAATCCTTAGGGTCTCGCTCTAAATTTTGGTGTTGAGTGTCCCGAACCAAGTAATCTAGGGATGGCAGACTTAATTCAGCACCGGCCTTAAAAGGCATGAGCTTGGGTCATTAGTTTACCCAGAGGTGGTGCGGTGGCACCACGGGGAGCAGCCTGTATTACTATCATGGTTTGTTGGCAGCCCAGGATTATCGTACGTTAGGGTTAATGCCCATGTCTGACCTTCCCTTTACCCTCGATCAGCTGCGTATTCTCAAAGCTATTGCAGCGGAGGGCAGCTTCAAACGAGCGGCAGACAGCCTATACGTGTCTCAGCCAGCGGTTAGCCTTCAGGTGCAAAACCTAGAGCGCCAGCTAGATGTGCCGCTGTTTGACCGGGGTGGGCGACGGGCACAGCTCACCGAGGCAGGGCATTTGCTGCTGAGCTATGGCGATCGCATTCTTAGCTTGTGTCAAGAGACCTGCCGCGCCATTGAGGATCTGCAAAACTTGCAGGGGGGCACCTTGATTATCGGCGCCAGCCAAACCACCGGCACTTACTTGCTACCCCGCATGATTGGCCTATTTCGCCAAAAGTACGCCGATGTGGCGGTGCAGCTGCATGTGCACTCCACCCGCCGCACCGCCTGGAGTGTGGCCAATGGCCAGGTTGACCTGGCGATCATCGGTGGCGAGCTGCCTCCCGAACTACAGGACTCTTTAGAAAGAGTGCCCTACGCCGAGGATGAACTCGCACTGATCATGCCAATGTATCATCCGCTAGCCAGTCAAGCGGTAATTCAGCGGGAAGACCTCTACAAGCTGCACTTCATCGCGCTTGATTCGCAGTCGACCATTCGCAAGGTGATCGACCAAGTACTGACCCGCTGCGGTATCGAAACCCGCCGTCTAAAAATTGAGATGGAGCTCAACTCCATTGAGGCGATTAAAACCGCTGTGCAGTCAGGGTTGGGAGTGGCTTTTGTGTCTAACTCAGCGATCGAGAAAGAGTTGCAGATGGGTGTTCTGCATCGGGCTAAGATCGATTCAGTGGTTGTCAACCGCACCCTGTCAGTCATCTTTAACCCTAACCGTTATCGATCTAAGGCCGCCGCCGCTTTTACCGCTGAGATTTTGCCCCAGTTCACCAATCTACCTTTGAACTTCAAGCCCATAGGTGCGGAGAAAAACGGGGCTGACAAGAACGGCACTAAGCCTACTGCTCCACCGCCAGAGCCCCTTAACCTCAGCCCTTAGAAGCTTTCTGTCTGTACGAGGCCAACCTGCCTACGCCTCCCGGACTGCTGCTGGGTCGCCTGGAATCGCAATCAAACCATCTTTGTGAATGTGAATCAGCTTGCGCTGGCGCAGTTTGCCCATCAGACGTGTCACCGTTACCCGCGTGGAGCCAATGGCGCTGCCAATCTGGGCATGGGTCAGGGACCAGGGCAGGTAGTAGCCAGACTCATAGGGCTCGCCAAATTCTTCGATCAGCAGGGTGAGAAAGCCAAGCAGGCGATCAATAGTGCGCCGCTGGCCCAGGGTGCTCAGCCACAGCAGCTTGCGCTGGTGCTGGTAGCGGAAGGCATCGAGCACCTCTCGCCGAAAGTGGGGCCAATTGTCGAGATCACTCCAGTACAACCAGATCACGGTGGTCTGATCGACGTGGGCAAAGCTCTGCAGCAAGAAGGGCGACTGAGCCACAATTTCAAAGGGCTGACCGGCCCCGACAAATCCTAAAAATGCCTCTTCACTCAACCCAACCGCTAACCCGTCGGCGGCGATGTCATCGCTGGCTTCATCTAACTCTGGGCCAGCTAACTCCGAAGCTATCTCAGTACCCTGGGCGCTGCCCACCAAGCGCACAGAGCCCCGCTCAACCAGGTACAGCAGCCCAGAGCGGGCGGGGATGCGCTCGTCTTTATTGAAGGTTCTGGCCCTATAGTGGGCATGGGCCCAGTCGGTAATGCGCTGCCAGGTCAAGAACGGTCGGGCATTGTCGGAGCGAGGGGATGATTGCATAGCAATAGCTGGGCTAAACGGTACAGACCGTGACCATGGGGCAAAGGGTAGGTGCGATCGCTCAGGACGAGTGAGTAATGTCAGCAGCACTCACTGGGTTAGACTACCACTCCGTTGGGGACAGGCGGGTTGTCAGCCGCTATTGACTGGCCTCACCACAACGGGCATGGAGTCTCAAATTTAAGCACTTCCTCCAGTTCAGACAGTCCTGCGGCAGCAGCAAACCTGACTTGTTTCAGATTCTTGTAAATTTGTCATCGTGAAGGTTACGTAAACCATCCAATACTAATACAGAGATCCCGTAATTTCCCGTAGCGCCTTTAGCTAATCGGCGACATTCTGTGGATCCTTTCCCTTAATCTTTCTATTAGACAGCTTAGCCAGTTGAGCCCGGTTTGCTATCTCTCTAAAGCCCTGTAGCCGTCTAATAAGTTGCATGATAAGGCGATCGCCTACCGAGTAGCTTTACTCCTAAATTCCTATAAGAAAAACTGTTCGTTTGACTGGGTTTTAGGGGGTGACATTTCCCCAAAGTCAGCCTATATTATAAATGTGTGAGGAGCGAACCAGAAGAGATGCCGAGACGAAACACGGCCAGTCGTCGGCATCTCTTTTGTTTTGTATGTAACCAAAAATGTCTATGGGTTCTGGCAAATCGCTTCATGCGCTAGCCCTGACAAAATTGAAAATCTTTTTCCCCATTGTGCTCAGCTCTTTTGGGACTAAAACAATGGATTTTGAGAATACTTCGCAGTGCTTGGGTGACCATCTGAGGCTGTTCTAGCATGGCCAAATGGCCGCAGTTTTCAATCTCAATCACCGGAAGTTCTCCTGGGTGGCCACCTTGGAGATAGCCTGCTAGATGGTGCACGTAGCGCAGATTCATCACCTGGTCTTGGCGACCCGCAATAAAGTAGACCGGCTGCTCGAGCGTAGCCACCAGCCGGGGGAGCAGGTGCACTTCGGCTTCGGTGGTTGATTCTAGCAGGGTGCCCAGGGCAGCGGCGGGGTCCGCCTGGAGCAGATCGAGGCAGCGATCGCGGCCCCAGCGGTAGGCCAACGGCTGGTGCACCATCATGCGAGTGAGCAGCAGCGGCAGCAGCGGCAATCGACCCAACCAAGGCCGTCGCCAGCTCACGATGTACTGCCCCGCCTGGCGAAACTGCTGGAACTCTCGGTCTAGATAAAGGCCGCCGCCCGCATTCAGACAAACCACTCCCTGCACAAGCTGAGGGTAGCAATGGGCCATCCACAGCGCCACGCTGCCCCCAAGAGAATGGCCCACTAGCCACACCGGGCCCAGGTTAAGCTGCTCTAGCAGTGCCGCTAAGTCACGGGCATAGGCCCCCAAACCGTAGGGCGATGGCGAAGCTTCCCAGCGTTGGGCAGCGTCAGGAATGCCTGGACTGTGGCGCTCAAGGCCGTAGCGAGATTCGCCAAATCCCCGCAGGTCGTAGGCAAGGCAAGGGTGATCGATACTCAGCCCGTCAATTAGTGGCTGCCAATACCGATGGCTGAGCAACCAGCCGTGAATAAAAACTAGAGGCGGGGCGTCACCCTCGTTGGTGAGCTGGTAGTAGTGGGGTACACCAAAGACTGTGGTAGTGGCCATAGGGTCATGGCCTCAAAGGCTGGGCTACGACCATCGTACCCTAGCTCATTAAGCGGTAGCGCATGCCCTCAGCAATTTTCTGCCCCAAGTAGTCTGGAATCAGGTTCTCATTGGGCCCAAGCAAGTAAAGAATGAGTCGAGTACGCCCCCGCCACACCAGTAGGTTAGCGTTGACCACCAGCAGATCCTCCTGCCAAATGGCGTACATCACCTTATAAAAGAGTCCTGGCTGGTTGTCGGCTTCAATTAGCAGCGCTGGCAGATGAAAAACCGGATCCACATAAAACTCCGTTTCTACCCGTTCGAGCCCGGCATTGAGGTTAAACTCCACCGTTAGCATTTCTTCTACTTCAAAATGTCCCGCCAGAGTTTCTTGAATAGCGCGGCAGACATTGTCAGTAGTCTTAGGGGTAAGGGCCTTGCCCCCTCGAGACACCACCAACTTAATAAACACCAGCATGGGCGGATAAATCTGCCCATAGAGGCTGAGATTGTGAATGGTCAGCCCATAGGCCGCTAGCACACCAAAAATATCGCTCAGCAAAAACGACTGGTTGCGATAGACAAAGTGCAGCGCGCTTTTGTTGCCCTCGGGCTTGATGTCGAGCACAGCCTTGCGCTGCTTGTAGAGCTGGTAGGCCAAGCGCAAGTTTTGCAGCTGAATCTCACTGCTGACAAACTGCTCATAAAACTGAGGGAAAGCTCGGTTGAAGCGCTTCAACAGCTCAACCGTTGAGGGGTTTAAGCCAGCGGCCATGGTGGGAAGGATGGAACTCCATGGAGGTAACGTTAGCATTTGCCGCATCAGGAAACCCTAGCAAAAGCAAGAATCTATCCCCGTCCTAACGCTTTTGGCCACCGTTGTCGTCGGGGGAACCTCCTAAGTACTGAGGCAGAGGCATCAGACACCCAAAGGAACCACAGTGGGCCTCGAAGGCTCGGGCTGCGATCGCCCACACGCTCCTCAAGACAGAGCCTCTCCAGTAGCCCACATAAATCTCCAGTGTTGCCAGAAGCATAGGGATTTTATGGGGATATACTATGAGAAACGGTCGTCAGGCTTTTAAGTCTAACCCTTAGCCGTAGCCAATGTGCCGCGCTATTGAGGTGCTTAACTTATACTGCTGAACGTTGTGCCACTTCATTATCAGACAGGGCCTGCATGGGTTTTTGGAAAAGTCTTTTTGTCGGATCTGATGGCGCTGCGTCCGGAGAAACCAAGTCGGCAGGTAGCGTCTTAGAAGCTCTGCCTGAGCAGGGTGAAGGGTCAACCATTGTATTTAGCACCGATCGCGACCTTGACCTCTATGAACTCGAAGAGTTGTGCAACGCCGTGGGCTGGGCTCGCCGGCCCATTCGCAAAGTTAAAAAAGCCATTCAGCACAGCTATTTAGTTGTCACCATGTGGGAGCAGCGCGGCGCCCGCCGCCGCCTAGTCGGCTTTTCTCGCGCTACCTCTGACCATGCCTTTAACGCCACAATCTGGGATGTAGTTGTGCATCCCGACTTTCAGGGGCGTGGTTTGGGCAAAGAGCTCATGCGTCAGCTGATCAAGAAACTGCGCAGCGAAGACATCAGCAACGTAACGTTATTTGCTGACCCGCAAGTGGTTGAGTTTTATAAGGGCCTAGGTTTTATGCCCGATCCAGAAGGCATTAAGGGCATGTTTTGGTACCCAGATTAGGCGCAGCATAGGGCGCAGGGTTATCAGCACAGCGCTGACCGGCCGGTGGGTAACGCCCAGACCACATCAAAAGTTTTAACCAGTACCGAAAGTGCCGTCCGTCTTCCGGGCTTAGGCTGAACGCGCCAGGGCCTTAGCCTGTTGAATCCAGAGGCTGACCTGGTCAGGGGTGGGGCACAGGTCGTTGCGCTGCAGAGTGGCCACATGCAGCCGACGCAATCGGGTGTAAAGCCCTTGGGCCGTGGCTTCAGCCAGCTGCGCCACCGAAATAATGCCAGCGTGCAGCAGCAGCCCATTAAACTCACAACCCACAGCTGGCACCCGAGCCAGTTCTGCCAAAATAACCCATTTAGTAACGTAGCGTAGGGGCACCTGCATCTTCTTGGCCAGGGTTTGGCGATGGTCTACTGTGGCGCCATAGCGACGGAGTTGGTCGGTGCTGGTTAAGCCCAGCTGCGCCATCCCCTGGGCATGGGTGGCGCTCAAACCAGGCAGTTGCTCAAGAGGATAGGCTGGGCTAGCCATAGAAGACCTATATCGATAAAGGATGGCGTTCATTCAAGCATGAACCAGCTGTACCAGCAGAAAAGCAGGCTATACTGGTGGGCATGTTGGTCTACGGGATGTAGCGCAGCTTGGTAGCGCGCCTGCTTTGGGAGCAGGATGTCGCAGGTTCAAATCCTGTCATCCCGATTTTGAGTATAGTGGCTTGCCTTAGGCAGATAGTAAGACTGTCACAGGGAGCCGTAGAACATACTGTTGGTTTGTAGTATTTATAGTCAGGATATTGACGATTATTCGCCCGCTTCTTTGCCGTTACGCTACGAAGAAACACCCCTATGAAACACCTCTTTTCCTCCCTTCTACGGCCTCTTCCCCTGATGACCCTGGTGAGCGGCAGCTTGCTGGGAGGTAGTTTGGCGATGCCTCTACCCGCCTCCGCTTTAGGTGAAGAGGCTATTGTCGACAAACTTGAGCAGGTGCCGGTTTTTGTAATTTTGAACTCTGACGGTCAGCCTCTCACTGCTGCGGCCGAGGTCGACGACCAAGAGGTCAAGGTGCCCGTAGTCTTTATTGATGGCGAGGCTGCTGAAGAATTTTTGACCCGCGCCCAAGAAGAAGATCCTAGCGCTGAGGTGGCTCTGGTGGATCTCGGTACTTTGTACCAAGAGACAGTCCTTGGCGATGAAGAGAAGGTGCCGCTGCTGTATCTTCCCATTGGCGATGAGTTGGATACAGCGATCGCGCTTCAGTCGAATTTTCAAGGGGTGCCGTTGTTTATAGCCCGTCAGGGTGCAGACGGTCCTTACCTAACCATCAATCAGGATGGTCAGGCATCGCTGCCGATGTTTTTCTCGCGCAACGATCTGCAAACACTGCTCGATCGCTACAGTGAGTCTGACGCCGCAGCCGCTAACGATATCGTGGTACAAGTGCTTTCGCTCGAGTGGTTGCTCGCTACCATGACCAGCAACAGCGACCCTGAACTTGACGCTCAACTTCAACAGGTGCGGCTCTTCCCCTCCACGGAAGTGCTCAACTACATTCGGGCTCAAGAAGAGGCAGCGCCTGCCGCTGCGCCTGCTGCTGAGTAAGCCTCTAACTGTCTTAGATGTACCCGTCAAGAGCAGGCATTAGCAGAGCTACGCCGGTTCTACTTTGTGCAGCAGATCTGCTCACCCAGAGTTAGGATGCTGGCCTGAGGACACCGAGGACAGATTTTCTCAAATAGCCGATGGCTTCGACTTTCCTCAGCCATCGGCTATTTTTGTCTTTGGGTTGCTGTGGCCACAGAGACAGTGGCGAACCTTAGCCCAGCAGCGCCGTGGCCCTGGCGACAAAATCGTCGGCAGTGAGCCCGTTAAGCGCCATAATCTGGCCAGCGCTGGCGGTGGTTTCGCCCCGTCTCCAGCAGAAGGTGTCGCGGAGGGCGATACTGCGCAGCATGATGGGTTCGAGCATGGCGCTCGAGCCCCCCGTCACCCCGATCAGCACATCGCCACCAAAGAGCCGCTCGAACCCAGCGTCGTCTAAGAAATTGCTGTCGGGTTCAGAGCACATATCCCAAGCCACATCGGTAGGGCGATAGAGCTGGCGGGGGTTGACCACTGACACAATGCGGCTGCCGATGCCCTTAACGGCTAACTGTTCGGCGGCCTCAAAGACAGGTATCAGGGTCATATCGCCAATTACGGCAAACACAACGGTTTTATCGCCCGCGATGCTGGCCAAGGTTACCGCTCCCTCGGCCAGAGCGCGGCGAGTCTGCTCAAAGGTGGTGCGAACGGGCAGCGGCGACTTGCTAGCCGTGATTGTGATGCCTTTGTTGCGGGTAGCCAGAGCCCAGTCGTAGCACACCTGAATGCTGTTGGCGTCGGTGGGAAAGAGCGCGTACACGTTGCCGTTGCGCAGCATGCCCGCGAAGTAATTCTCAACCTCGGGGCGCTGGTGGGTCCAGCCGTTGCGGCCCTGTTCTAGAGCCCCAGCGGTAAATAGGGCGATCGTAGACGGGGTAGGGCGGCGCAGCTCAGCCATCGCCTGGGTGACAGTCTGCCAGATCGGCAGGCCGTTGATGGCAAAGGATTCGTAGGAGCACCAGAGGGTGCGAGCGCCAAACAGGGCCTGGGCAGCAGCGAGTCCAGCGCAGGCATCTTCGCTGAGGGGTTCGTACACCTGACCCTGGGGCTGCTGGAAATAGGTGGCGTCGGTGGTAGGGTGAATGATTTTGAGCGCCTGGTTGATGTTGTTGATGCCAGAGGCGGCATTGCCATCGGCGTTGGTGACCACAAACTGCGCATCTTGCTGGCCCACATAGCCAACCAGGGCACCCATGGCCGTGGTGGCCACCTGCTTGTCGCCCCCAACGGAGAATTCGTTCAGGGGCAGAGTACCCAGGTCGGCCAGGGGCAGCACCGATTCTGTCACCGCTGTTTTAGCACCAGGGCCGCCCATGGAGCGCTCATAGTTAGTGCGCACCAGAGCCCAAGCGTCGGGATGCAGGGCGCGGGTGGTGAGAGCGCTGACAATGTAATCGCGCTGGAGGGAGTCGCCGGGGTAGAGGTTGTGGGACTGGGCACCGCGCTTGTGGACGCCTGCCCCCTTGAGCTGCTTGACGATTAGCACGGTGAGAGTGCCGCCCAGGGCGAGCTTGGCCGCTTTGTCGGTAGCTTCGAGCACGGCTTGGGTAAAGGCAAACCGCTGAGGGAAGGAGAAGGCGGTGCTGTCTACGTAATCGCCAGGCTGGTTAGCATCGTCGAAATCTTTGGCATCGACCAGCACTACTTCCTGGAAGCCGTTGCCGCGCCAGTAGTCGATCATGGCCCGGTTAGACTTGGTAGAGACCATGCTGTGGTGCTCTTGGCTATAGCCATTCCATACCAGGATAGGCAGGAAGTTGGTGACGGTGGGGTAGGCGGTGTTGAAGTGGCCAAAACTGCTCATGATGTAGGGTTCGCCCAGCCCGCCATCGCCGATGGTGACGGGGAACAGTACGCCCGGGTGCAGCTTGGCTCCAACCATGGCAAAGTGCTGGCCTTGACCCAACGGGCCAGCGGGGTTGAGCAGGCCGGGGATTTGGCCAGACAGGTGGCCGAGCAGACCGTGAGTTTCACGGAAGCGATCGCACAGCTGCTGCACGGTCTCAATTCCCATGTCTTCTAGGGATCGATCTAAAAACACATTGCTGTAGAAGCCGGGGGCGTGGTGGCCGACCTCGGTAATGATGTTTTTGTGGCCCAGCATGACCAGAGATGCGATCGCCTCAGCAATGCTGGCAAATCCGCCGGGGTGGCCCGACTCTTTGCTGGCGGTGACTTGCAGGGTGAGGTAGCGCAGCGCATCGGCAGCCAGCAGAGTCTGGTAGACGGCCACCGGATCGCTGGGAGAAGACACAGCGGTTTGCTCGGGGGCGATCGCCGCAGACTGACCATAGGCCGCAAACTCGGGAGGCAGCTCCCCAAAGTGCTGAATGCCTTCGCAAAAAGCCGGAATCGATTGTGTGGTGGCCACTGTCATACCCTAACCCCCTAACTAGCGTCAAAAGAACGATGGCTCCCCAGCCTTGCTTGCGTGCTTGGTTGATCGAAAGTCATCTAGCTAGCAGGCGCAGTTTTATACAGTTGGCAAGGAGCTGTTAACCATCCTACACAGCGATGGGGCACCGACGCGGTGGACACTATTACGATTCTGGAGGGCTGAGGTTGGGGTGAGCCGACACATTTATATGGTTGAGAGCTTAGAGGTGCGCACCATGGATTGTGGCCGATCGCAGCAGGACGGGTAGCCAGCTCAGGGCTAGCCCCAGGAGCGCCAGGACTGACAGCCAAACAAAGGCCACCATGTCTTTGTATCCAGCGATTAAATTGTCGACTCGGGCCAGCAGCGACACGGCAATGAGCATGACAAAGTAGGCAAACCGCTGAAATTGGCTGACCGCAGCCACGGCCAGCGAGGCGGTGGTGAGCGCCATGATGAAATAGCCCAGATCAGACTGAAAGCCCAGCAGCAGGAGCTGCCGCATTTTGGGCCAGCCCAGGGTAATCGCCCAGGCCCCCCAAATCGCCAGCAGAGCACTCACAGCCCAGCCCCCAGGAGATGTCTCGCCGTGGTGCAAAAAACCACCGTAGGTAGCGTAGGCCATGATCAAAAGCGTCCATGAGAGCCAGTGGCTCTGGAGCACGTTAGACAGGGAGCGGCTGGGTCTCATGGCGATCGCCTCGCGGGGAACGGCTAAAGATTGGTAGAAATGGCCTGCACCGGGCAGGTGGGCACGCACTGCTCGCAGACAATGCAGCGCGATCGCGCAAAGGTTAGCCGGTAAGTCTCTGGGTCGAGGGTAAGGGCGCGGGTGGGGCAAACTCCGGTACACAGACCACAGTGGACGCAGAGGTCTTCGTCCACGACAATTTCGCCGCTGGCGCTCGACACCTCAATGCCCTGCACCTCTAACCAGTCGATGGCGTCGTTGAGTTGGTCGATGTCGCCCGACAGTTCAACCACCAGGGTGCCCACCTGGTTAGGGGCCACCTGGGCACGAATAATGTTGGCAGCAATGTTGAAGTCTTTGGCCAGTCGGTAAGTAATCGGCATGTGCACCGACCGCTTGGGGAAAATTAGCTTGACCCGTTTTTTCATGGCCGCCTCTACACCCCGATTCTTTTACACTAAATACTAGCGGGCTGCTTCTATCCTAACCGGAGAGCCAGCGTGTCCCACCTTCATCGAATGCTGAGATTGCCATCGTCCTATGCCAGACAATTCTCCCAGCCCCACGGAACTTCCTTCAAGCCGCGCCCGCAATCTAGTGGTCGCGGTCGCAGCCATTGGGCTGGCGATCGCCATGGTCTTAGGGATTCGCACCCAGTCGACCACGCCCTCGCTGAGCGAACTAGCTAACAGCGCCGTGCCCTACGAGGTAGCCCAAACCAACGGCAAGCCCACGCTGCTAGAGTTTTATGCCAACTGGTGCACCAGCTGCCAGGCCATGGCGGGCGACATGGCCGAGCTGCGGGACGGGTACGGCGATCGCGTCAATTTTGTCATGCTCAACATCGACAACAACAAGTGGCTGCCCGAAATGCTGGCCTACCGCGTTGAGGGCATTCCCCACTTTGTCTATATGGGAGCTGACGCCCATCCCATTGCCACCGCCGTTGGCGAACAGCCCCGGCAAATTCTCAGCGACAACCTAGATGCGCTGATCGCCCAGGCTCCCCTGCCCCACCGGCAAACCTTTGGCCGAGCTTCAGAGGTAGAGGGTGACTTTCTGTCTCGGCAGAGCGCCGTCAATGACGATCCTCGTGCCCACGGCAGCTCAGTGGTGAATTAACTCACGTCCTACACCCCGACCAACGTTCCGCCGGTCTGCCCTGCCAAATCGGGAAACACCTCTCGCACAGCAGGATGGACGATCTGCCCCGCCGACACATTTAGCCCTGCAGCCAAACCGCTGTCGGTGGCCAGCGCATCTAAACCCTTGCTGGCCAACTTGAGCACGTAGGGCAGAGTAGCGTTGTTTAACGCCTGGGTGGCCGTCCAGGGCACAGCACCGGGCATGTTGGGGACGCCAAAGTGCACCACCCCCTGCTCGACGTAGGTGGGCTGGCTATGGGAGGTGGGGCGCAGGGTTTCAATGCAGCCTCCTTGGTCCACAGCAACATCAATAATGACTGAGCCGGGACGCATGGTGCCCACCAGCGCCTTCGAGACCAAAGTAGGGGCCTTGCGTCCGGGCACCAGCACCGCGCCGATCAGCAGATCGGCCTGGGGCACGGAGGCGGCAATTTGGGCGGGGCCGCTGTAGAGCAGCTCAACGCGAGAACCAAACAGAGTTTCGAGATAGGCGAGGCGATCGACGTTGAGGTCGATAATCTGCACCCTAGCTCCTAGCCCCACAGCCATCTTGGCGGCCTCGGTACCAACTACGCCGCCGCCCAAAATTACCACGGTGCCAGGGGCCACGCCGGGCATGCCGCCCAGCAGCACCCCCCGCCCACCCTGCTGGCGCTCTAGATAGCGGGCCCCAAACTGGACTGAGAGCCGTCCGGCAATCACACTCATGGGGGTGAGCAAGGGCAGCCTACCATCGGCGGCGGTAACGGTTTCGTAGGCGATCGCCTCAATGCCGCTGGCCATCAGCGCTGCGGTGAGCGATCGCTCGGCGGCCAGATGCAGGTAGGTAAATAAAATCAGGTCGCGGCGAAAAAAGTCGTACTCCGAGGGCTGGGGCTCTTTAACCTTCACCACCATATCCTGGCTCCAGGCGGTAGCCGCATCAGCCACCAGCGTCGCCCCAGCCGCGTGATAGTCACTATCCTCAAAGCCCGACCCGGTCCCAGCCCCGGTTTGTACCACCACCGAGTGCCCCTGCTGAGCGAGGCTTTGCACCGCCGCCGGGGTCAACCCCACGCGAAATTCCTGGTCTTTGATTTCCTTGGGTAGCCCGATGCGCATAGTGTCGCTGTCAATAGGTGGAAGGGTACTTCCATCCTAGCTAAACCCATAGGTGAGGCCATCCCCTAGTAGGCCGATGGCTCCCCTTACCCTGCGCTTCCGAGCTGGGGCAAATAAAGTGTGAAGCAGCTGCCCTGGCCAGCTTCAGACTTGAGAGAAATGGTCCCGTTGTGAAGCTTTGCAATCCGCTGGGATAGGTGCAGGCCCAAACCATGGCCTGCCCGAGCATGGTTGCCCTGACGAAACCATTCAAAGACCGCAGACTGCTCGGCGGCGGGAATGCCGATGCCGGTATCGGTCACAGACAGCCAAACCCAGGGGCGATCGCGAGGGTAGCCAGTCGCCTCAACCTCAGGCGGCAGGTACGGCTCACTGCCTACCGTAACGCTGACTTGGCCAGCGTCAGTAAATTTAATAGCATTGCCGATCAGGTTGGTGATTACCCGGCGCAGCTCTAGGTGGTCGCCCTCGACGATAAAAGCATCGTCGTTCAACAGGCCGTTCCCGCGAGTAAACCCATCTGCAGTAGCAGCACCATTGACGGCAGCTGCGGAGACGGCGTGAGGAGTATCTACCCGGTCAGCCCGACACAGCATAGCCGTGAGCGATTTCTCGGCGGCTATCGGGGCCAACTCAGTCACTACGGTTTCAGCCAGGGTGAAGAGATTGACGGGCGACAGGGTCAGCGCCTTGTGCCCAGCCTCATGGCGATACACCTCCAGCAGCGTGTTGACCATACTGAGCAGGTGGCGGTTGCTGTCGATAATGGTAGCGATCGCCTCTTTACCGTCGTCGGGCATGGGGCCAAAGGCGTCGCCCTGGCACAGCTTAAGCATGCGGTTGGCGGCCACCAAAGGCGTGCGCAGGTCGTGGGTAAGGCGGGCCACAAAGTCATCCCGCTGGCGAATCATGTTGGCCTGGGCATCCATGCTGCGCTTGAGGCGAAGCAGCGATCGCACCCTAGCTCGCAGCTCATTGACATCCACCGGCTTGCGGATGAAATCATCTGCCCCAGCATCAAGTCCCTGCACCAGGCTCGACTGATCGTGGGCCGTGATCAGCAAAATTGGAATATAGGGTAGGGACGTATCGTCGCGAATCTTTTGAGTCACCGCATAGCCATCTAGGCCAGGCATCATGACATCGAGCAAAATTAGGTCGGGGGGAGGCACCTGCCGTACCACATCCAAAGCCGCCTGACCGCTCTCCACACAGGTCATGCGGTAGTCAGGATCATCCAGAATCGACTCGATCAGGAACAAGTTGTCTGGAGAATCGTCTACAGCCAGGATAGCGAAGGAATCATCGGGGAAATCCGGAGGCATTACGGGTTCAACACTGTTGGCGGGGCACTTATTATAAGGTTGCTGCGGAGGTTGCTGCGGCGTTCTGCAAAGCGTCACCAGGACAGTAACAATACCTAATACTCTGCTCTTCAAGTTGCCACAGTATTATGCCAGCAACCTCTATCTGAGGGTATACGCTTTTCTGTTGGAGCGGCTGTTCAAGCAAGGCTCCTAAGCGAGGGTAAACAGCTCCAGCTCTTGGGCCCGACCGCGAATGGGGTGTACCCCCACAGACTGCAAAGGCCAGGCGCCAGCCCGCTGTTGAGTGGCAGCGCTCACCAACACCCCATGCCCCAAAGTTTTCGTTAAAGCTTCGAGCCGGGCGGCCACGTTGACCGTATCACCAATCACCGTAAACTCAAGGCGACCACTGGGGCCTAAGCAGCCCGCGACTACGGGGCCAGAGTGCACTCCGACACCCATGGCTAGGGGCGAAATTTGCGTTACCTCCCGCACCATGGCGGAGGCGGCGGTGAGGGCGCTGCGGGCGTGGTTCTCCAACGGGTCGGGAGCACCAAAAACCGCCAGCATGCCGTCGCCCATAAACTTATCTACCCAGCCCCCGTGGTGCTCCACAATAGTGGCCAATAACCCCTGATAGCGATTGAGAAAATCGAAAGCCGTCTGGGGTTCTAGGGCTTCAGCAAAGTGGGTAAACTCGCGCAGATCGGTCACCACCACCGTAACATCGCGCTTTTGGGATTGTTGAAGCAGCTCCAAGGGCGCCTCAAAGGCGGCTTCGACAATGGTTTTGGGCAAAAACTGCGCCATCAGCAGGCGGCCCGACTCGTTTTTGACGTGGCGGCGCACAATGACCGCCATGCGCATGCCTAAATAGCCAGTGCCGAATACCGTAATGCCCGCAAACAGGGCAAGGGCCAGGTTGAGCTTAAACAGCACCGCCGCATAGCCAAAGTTAACCAGAGCCAGCAAGGAGGTGAGCAGTGCAGCGCGGCGACTCAGACGCAGCCCTCCCGACACCGCCACCAGGCTGCAAAAGGCCACCACGTTGGTCAAAATCAGCGGTTGGGTAGCCCCTAGCACCCGCCAAATATTGGTAATGAAAGCCCACAGCAGCAGATTGTCGAAGATGGGAATGATCACCTGCCAGCGGCGCAGGGCCTCCATCGACAAGCCCTGGCGCAAAATGACCACCAGCCCCAGGGCAAACAGGTTGGCGCAAAGGCTAATGATCAGCACCGTAGGCGGTACGTGGTCTTTGCCCAACAGCACCTGAGGAAACAAAAACACGGCCACGTCGAGCAGCAGGGAGATCAGCAGCACCCCCATGCGCACGTAGGACAGCTGGAGTTCGTTGCGGTGAGCCTCTCGGGATACTACCTGGTCGAGGACGGCCTGGATGCTGAGGCGACGGGAGAGAGCAGTTGCGCCCGAAGGGGTTTGGAAGGTCATCTCCGCTGGTAGTTGAGGGGGAACACAGAAGCGATGTCCCTGATGAGGCAGACGGCGATGGTCAAGGACCGGCCCCCTAAGGCCATCGCGCCGCAACCTAACGGCTTAGTTCATTAAAGCACGGCCCTTTCCATGGTTCTGGGCTTGTAAGCGAAGGTTAACCCTAGAAAGGTTGCTCTGGTTTCAGAACGACCTCAAGCTGCCCTAACCATGCCCGCTTCGGCATGGCCCGCGATTGCCCCCAGCATCTCGGTCCTATAGATATCCCAGGGGAAGCCCGTCGGGGTATGCCGTCTTGAAGGATTCTATGGCGCGCTGGGTGGTAGGCCCCATGATGCCGTCGATCGCACCGCTGTAGACCCCCACCCGCTTGAGGTAGGCCTGAAGGGCTTTGGTCCTGTGCTGTAAATCATTCCATAATGTATCGACCCAGTTTTGCCCCAAAATGCGCTGGAGCCGATGCTGCTGCTGTCGCAGCACGTCGGCGGGCATGAGGTTGAGCTGTTCGCCCACCCAGCCATCGGCCTCGTCGAGCCAAAAGCTGAGCAGAGGATCATCGACGGCCTGGTCTAAGATAGCGCTCAAGCGAGCCTCGTCAGCGGCAGACAGCCGGGGCTGAAGGGCCAGGGTGCAGTAGTCAGCCAGCGTCTGGCGGTGCTGCTCTAGCCCCCGCCCAAGCGCGTCAATTGGGGCATGGTCTCGGGCAGTGAGTAGATCGACTACGGTGGAGCCGGAAGCCCCTGCCATAGAAGGATCGCCTAGGGGTGCCGTCGCGTGTTCCGTGTTCATGACTCCTCGCGTGCCTCCGGAGGGAAAGCAAAATAGACAACCGAGATTGGCTAACCGCCCGCTGCTGTGATGCCGCTGCGATCGCAGCGGCATTACAGGCTTACATCAGCCAGCTGCCAAGCAGTCAAAACCCAGGCAAAGCTCCAAACTAACCCGGTTGAAGCCGAAGCCGACAGGGTTTGGAGATTGCCGCACTAGTGTATTAGTGACTTCAGGCTGACGTTTGTGACAGGCCAAGCCAGACTTTTTTGCCAGAATTCTCTAGAAGTTTTTGAGCGCTAGTTTCCGCAATTTGAAATGTCACAGTGGAGCCATCTACATCACTTAGAAAGTGAGTGATGCTGCACCTAAGGCCCTAGGGAATATGAGCCAACCTGACGACACCAGTGGTTTTAATGAGTTCCGCCCACCCGCCGATGCTCCAGCCCAAGATGTGTTCGATCAAGCGCTGAGTGAGATTCTCAGCAAAGACAACACCCATGCTCACACCCTGCTCAGTGTCATTCAAAGAACTCTCAAGCAGTACCATCTAGACGCCCAGTTTGAGGCCCACGAGATTCTCCATGAGGCCTATCTGCGGGGCAAAAAGAAGCTCCAGACCGGAGAAGTGATCCGCAACCCCTATGCTTGGCTCAAGGCTACGGCCGTTCACGTAGTCTACGAACGCAAGCGCCAGCATCGCACCAGCGCCACCGACCCCCAGGTGATGGAGGCGATCTTGCCTGACTATCGCCTCAACCTGATGCAGCAGCAGATGCTGCTCGAAGAGCTAGACCTGCTCTATCAGGCCTTGCACCTGCTCTACCAAGAAGACCCCACCGCCACCTGCCTGCTCTATCTACGCACCGTGCGCGGCTGGTCTTGGGATCAAATTTGCCAGTGGCTAGTCGCTGAGGGACAGCCGCTGGCCAGTGAAGTCGCGCTGCGCCAGCGGGCTTCTCGGGCGAAGCGCCGCCTGCAAAACATCGTCTGGCGACGCATCGATCAAGGCGCTCCACCCACTGGGCCAATGTCCTACCGATGAGCAACGTTTGCTGAGAAAAAGCTGGC
The DNA here is from genome assembly GCF_014696135.1 of Nodosilinea sp. FACHB-141. Taxonomy (NCBI): domain Bacteria; kingdom Bacillati; phylum Cyanobacteriota; class Cyanophyceae; order Nodosilineales; family Nodosilineaceae; genus Nodosilinea; species Nodosilinea sp. FACHB-141. The sequence continues at coordinate 198,267 of NZ_JACJPP010000004.1, forward strand.
TAGGCTACCCCCAGAACGGCATGATGGGGATAGCCCTAGCACCGAAAAGGAAGCCCATGGATAAGGTCTTGGCGCGGCTGCGCGAATCCAAACTGCTGCTGTGGGGCATTGTTGTCGCTCTGCTGGTGGGAGTAGCGATTCCAATGCTGATTTTCTTACCCCGACGCAATCAGGCCAGCCCGCCCCCTAACCCCGAGGCTCACCAGGAAATTGTCACTGAGGTAATCACCTCGACCGGTCGCGCCAGTTTAATCGGCTCCTCGCCCACCAAGGGCAACCCCAACGCGCCGATTGTGCTGTTTAAGTTCTCCGACTTTGAGTGCCCCTACTGTGCTGTGGCGGCGGGCAATATGAATGAGTTTGTGGGGAAGCACGAAGCCGATATTCTCTACGTCTATAAACATTTTCCCCTCACCCAAATTCACCCTGAGGCAATGCCGTCGGCAAAGGCGGCCTGGGCAGCGGGGCAGCAGGGGCAGTTTTGGCTTTACCACGACGGTCTGTTTGTCAACCAAAATCGCCTCGGCGAAGACCTCTATGTTGAACTGGCCGAGGCCATGCAGCTCGATCTGGAGCAGTTCAACCGCGATCGCGCCAGTGCCGAGGCCGAAGCCGCCATTCAGCAAGATCTGGCCCTAGCCCAGCAGCTTCAGCTCCAGGGTACGCCCTCCTTCATCATGAATGACCTGCTGATTCCGGGCGGCGCGCCCCCTGAGCTGTTTGAGAAAATCTTTAACCAAATCAATGCGGCCATTAAAAGCCAGAGCGAGCCTCAGTAGGCTGCTAAGCAAAGGTGATAGGTGGTGGGGTTCAAGGTTTAAGGTCTGCCCTGAACCCTACACCCTAAACCCTTCTACCCCTGGGCTTGGGCCGCCTGAACCTCAGTTAGCTCAGCCACGAGGGTTTCCGCTACTGCCGACGTAACCGGGGCATTAAACAAGTATCCCTGGCCCAGCTGGCAGCCCAGCGATTTGAGCTGCTGGAGCTGTTCTGGGGTTTCAATGCCTTCGGCAATGGTAGTTAGGCCGAGCTGCTGAGACAGATTAATAATCGTTCTCGCCATGCTGAGGTTGCGATGACTCTCAGACAGGTTGTTGACAAACGACCGATCGATTTTGAGGTTGTTGACCGAGAGCCGGTGCAAATAGCTGAGGGAAGAGAACCCGGTACCAAAGTCGTCAATGCTGATCTGGATATCCCGCTGGTTGAGCTGCTGTAGCCGCTGGTTGATGACTTCGATATCTTCCATAAACATGCTCTCGGTAATTTCGAGGGCGAGGCAATGCCCCGGCAACCCGGTTTCAGCTAAAACCTGTTCCACTAGAGCCACCAGGTTGGACTCTTTGAGTTGAACCACTGAGAGGTTGACGCTCATTTTGAGCGCTGCTGACGCAGGAAACTGCGCCTGCCAGGTGGCCAACTGCTGACAGGCGGTTTTTAACACCCAGGTGCCAAGGGGCACTATGAGCCCCGTATCTTCAGCAATGGGAATGAAATCGACGGGGGAGATCATGCCCTGGACCGGATGTTGCCAGCGGACTAGAGCCTCAAAGCCAACTAGACTGCCAGTGGCCAAATCGACAATGGGCTGGTAGCGCAGGGTCAACTCCTGCTGAGCAATAGCCAGACGCAGGGCATTTTCCAGCTCTAGGCGCTGCAACGCCTTCTGGTGCATGGTTTGGTTGAAAATCGTATAGCCTAGCTGGCCCGTTTGCTTGGCTGAGTACATGGCAATTTCGGCATCGCGCAAAATATTGATGCCTTCGCTATAGCTGCGATCGCCCAGCACAATGCCAATGCTGGCTCCGATGACGACATCTTGGCTAGCCAGAGGTATAGCCGTTTGAAAACTGCCTAATACCCGCTCGGCGGTGCGCACCGCCGCCGCCAAGTTGTCGATGTCTTCGATCAGCAGCACAAATTCGTCGCCGCCCAGGCGGGCCGCCAGATCAACACCGCCAATGGCAGCCTGAAGTCGTTTGGCAATCAGCTGTAGCAGGCGATCGCCCACCTGGTGTCCCAGACTATCGTTAATCACCTTGAAGCGATCGAGATCAATTAGCAGCACCGCAAACTGGGCGTCATCGTGTTGATGAATCCGCTTGATCGCCAGGTTTAACCGCTCAAGCAGCAGACTGCGATTGGGCAACCCGGTTAGGCTGTCATGGGTGGCGTCGTGCTCCATCTGCTCAAGCATGCGCACTTGATCGGTTACATCTCGCGAGCTGGTTTGCAGATAGGTGGGCACTCCCTCGTCTGAGCAAATCACCTTGATCAGAGTTTCAAGCCAGATGTAGCGCCTGTTTTTGCATCGCACCCGATAGGTGATTGGGCCCGCAGAGGGATCGTGAAGTGCCTGCTGAAACTGAGGCTGCATCAGGGGGCGGTCTTCTGGATGGCACTGGCGGTAGGGATCGCTGCCCACCAATTCTTCGGGCTCAAAACCCAGCAGCGCGGTGCAAGAGGGGCTCAGGTAGAGAAACTTACCCGACAGATCGTGTAGACAGACCAAGTCTTTAACATTCTCAGCCAGCAGTCGAAAGCGGGCCTCACTCTGTTGTAAGGCCGCTTCAGCCTGCTGACGCTCTAGCTCAGCAGCAGCCCGGTTGGCAAAAATTTGCAGAATGGTGGCGTAGTCAATGCGATCGCGCAGGGGCCGTTTACTCATCACGCAGAGCAGACCCAGGACATCGCCCCCGGCGCTAGTCATCGTTACCCCTACGTAGCCCTTTAGCTTCAAACGCTGCAGAAAGGGGTTGGTGGAGAACGACTCGGCAACCTGGTCAACGCAGCGATGAAACCCTTGATTTAGCACCAGGGCACAGGGCATCTCCGTAGCCGCGATCGTGATATTGGGCTGTAACTCTCCCTCACACCAAAAGGCTAGGGTGTGCATCCCGTCGGTTTGGCGTTCTGCTACATAGACGCAGTCGGCATCTAGGGCCGAGGCTAAATGCCTCACCAGCTGTTGAAAAAACGCCTCCCCAGTGACAGCTGCCGTGCCAGCCATTAGCTGTTGCAAGGCGTCGGTAGCTTGCTTAATCTCTGTAATATCGCGCTCAATGACCACGTAGCGGTAAACTTCGCCCTGCTCATCTCGAATCGGGAACGAGCGATTCCAAATCCAGCGGGTGTGGCCGTCAGCGCCAATGAACCGATATTCATCATTGAAGAAGTCTTTGCCCTGCAGCTCGTCTGCAAATTTCTCAGAAACCCAAGGGCGATCGTCAGGATGAACATACTGGAGCCAGGCCCCAGGGGAAGAGTTGTCGGCCACGACATCTTGGTAGAGATCCGCAAACCGATTATTAGAGTAAATCAGCTTGCCAGTGCTAACCTCTCGCAGCAGCAACGAATCTTCGATGCCATCGACAATCTGCCGCAGCTGCTCGTGGCCCCGCTTCAGCGATCGCCCCATCAGCCTTTTGGCCTGAAGCTGCTGCCTGAGCTGCGAGTTGCTCGTGCGCAACGCCGTTTCCTGGGCGAACAAGTTAGCAATCAGCTGGGTAAATGCCTCCGTTAGCCGAGAGACCTCATTGCGGCCCTTGATCCGAGGCAGCAGCACATCGCGGTTGCCGTCACGAATTTGGTCGGCGGCGGCGGCAATTTGCAGCAGGGGCTTGGTGATGCGGTAGGCCGCGAGCCAACCCACAACCACAAACCCACTGCCGAGGCTCAGCCCGCCCAGCAAGATTTTCCAAAACAGGGCGCGGGCTGGGCTAAAAGCTGTAGACACCGGCTCGTGCACTAAAATCGTCCAGCCCAAGCCGGGGTAGCTGCTATGCCCTTGGCTGCTAAAAAACCCTACCAAGTAGTGTTCACCATCGGGCCAGCGCTCCACAGTAAAACCCTTTGACTCGGTCTGAGCCAGACGCAAGCTGTTTAAGTTCAGCTGCTGCCCCTGCCAAGCCTCAGGGCCAAGAATAACCTTGCCTGCAGCATCAACAATAAAAACAGCTTGATTGCTGGCAGCAGGATCCTGCATCAGCGAGGTTGCTACCTCTTCTACCCATTCCCAGGTGATGTGAGCGCCCAAAACACCTTGCAGTTCTCCGCGATCGCTATACACAGGAGCGGCCACATCTAGCAGACGCAGAGGGGCTCCATCGGCCTTGGGCGGCAAAAGCTTACTCAGCAACTTGGCATCGTGCACATCTCCCACGAAGGGTTCATTTTTGGCTGCAATAAACCAGTCTCGCTCAGCTACGCTCACCCCCTCCAGCAAATCCTGGGTGCTGACTTGAACGACACCTTGGGTGTCGGCAAAGCCAATCCAGGTGTAGTCAGGGTAGGTGCTCTGGAGACGTTCAAGTAAGGATTGCCGCTCAACCATAGCCTGGGAAAACGTTCCTACCAGCTTGAACTCGGCAATAATTTGAATCTCACGGTAGCGTTCAAACAGACTCCGGTCTAATTCTTCTGTAAGCTGGCCCGCCATCAGCTCCAGCCTGTAGCCCATGTCGCGCTCGATCTGATCCTCTGCCTGTCTACCGGCCACACCGCCTAAAACAGCCGACAACAAAAGCGTGATGCCGCTAAAGGCAACTCCCAAACGGATACCTAGGCTGGTGTTGACCCAGGACGGAAAAAATCGCTGCATAAGCTCAAATTTGAGGGAGCTAGAAACTTTAAGGGGTCATACAGCTTGAATGTTGCTGTATATCAGTACATGGACAAGGCAGATGGAGCTGCATAGGTGTGTACAACTACGACTAAATAGTCAGAGCACTATGGGTGAATCTAACTATGTTGTGGTGGTAGAGTTTGCCACAGAAAGATAACGAAGAGATATGTCTGCTGTGCCCTCAAAGCTTGAGATCTAACTGACAGGAGACATCTACTTCGTGGCTGATATCCTAGAAAATACCTACGTGGGTATCTGAAACGAGTTGTGAAATTTTAGTTTTCAAGGATTTTGATCCGTATTTTTAGTGGTTAAAAACACAACACTGCGTTTTTTGAGTATGCCCACTTCACTGATTTTTCATCCCGTGACGAAACCCTGCAATCTTTAAGTCAATCTAAAGGCAAGCACCTATAGATAGTCTGCCTTTTAACAGCCGATTTTGGCCTTACTTCAAAGCAACGAAACCCGTGATTAACCGATTAGAACTATATAGATCTATCTATATATAAAACTGTGTGAGCGGCGAGCTGGGTTATCGGCGCTCCAGTTGCCCAGGAAGACTATGCCAGTTGAGTGTGCCAGTTTAGCTGTCTGCCTCCCCTACCTTCTCAATTGGAACAAGCAGGTCAAAGGCTTGGTCGCACATTTTTGCTGGTTCTAAAGCTGCAAACGTCTGTGGATACTGGGTTTTGCTAATTTATGCTGTCTCCTCGACTGTTGGGCCACTGTCACCCACTACACAAAGTGTCATGGCCTCGCTAAGGGATACACAGGCCGTAGCGCTACAACAGTGTCATGGCGAAAGCGAAGACAACTGCTTCCCCGCCAGACCCATCCCGACCTAATGGCATTGCTCAAACCGTTTCGGGTGGGCTTCTAACAAAGACAGTCAACAACACACAGTTTGCATTTGGAGAATGATCATGAAAACCCGCTCTATCGCTGCGATCGCCTTGGGTCTTACCGCTGCTTCTATGGCTGCCCTTCCCATGGCTGCTAACGCCCAAGACGCCAGCACTGACCTCAACTACATCGGCGCAGGCGTCGGCATCAGTGACGACATTGGCCTCTCGATCAACAGCAAGGTTACCGTAGCCGACAACATCTCAGTGCGCCCCGGCGTCATTAGCGACCTCGACTTCAATGGCGACGATGGCGAAACCGTCTTCCTGCTGCCCGTGACCTACGACTTCAACGCCATCACCGACAACGGTCGTATACTACCCTACGTTGGCGCTGGCCTGTCGGTCTCTACCGAAGGCTCTACAGAGGTCGGCCCTATGCTTACCGGTGGGGTTGACTACCGCATCACCGAGCGCATCGTAGCCAATGGTGGTGTCAACGTATCGTTCTATGACAACACCCAAGTCAATGGCTCTGTCGGCTTAGGCTACGCGTTCTAGGTTCCTGGACCTCCTGCTCTGAACCAGTAAACTAGCAAAAAAGAGATCGGTGGAAGTTCCACCGATCTCTTTTCTTTTGATTGAGTTGCAGCGCTGAGTTGCGAATGTCGTCATTAGTCAAATTGACCAAGCCACTGTAGGTCAGCCCCGTACTGCGGCCAATTTAAACGCTCATCTCAGAGCCTTACTCGGCCGATTCAAACTTTCATTGGTGTAGTGCAGCGAGCGCCCTACCTCTACTTGCCAGATTTGCTTAGCTCCTAGAGGTTATTGCCAGACTGACTTTACCCACGATCGCCCCCTAGAATCCTCAACCTTACTGGCCAGACTGAGATGGATTCACGATGTAATTGGCTGCTGGGTTATCAGCTAGTGGAGCCAACCTGCCTTGGTGAACCAGAGCCTGATGAATAAACGCTGCAATTTCAGCACGGGTAGCCGGCCGATCAGGGTTGAGTAGTTGGCGGTCGGGATAGTTAACCACTAAGCCTGCCTGAGTTGCAGTGGCGATCGGATCTACTGCATAGACCGGAATTTTTTGGGCATCGGTATAGTAGTTGCTCACGACCTCTGAAGGCAGAGCCTCAAACTCAGGATTGTCTCCTGCTGCACGATCGGTGCGATTTGGAGTTTCAGCTGTATTTGCCGGAGCCGACGAATTAGGAGCAGCGGCAGTGTTGGCAGAATCTGGGGTTTGAGCAGGGCGATTAGCCGCAGGGGGAACGTTTCTAGCTCTAGCGGGAGCCACAAGGGGCTGCATCAAAGTTGTTAGCGCCATCGGCATGAGAAAGGTGTTTCTGCGGGGTCGCTGGGTGGCACGGGAGGATTGGTTTGCTGCTGTTGATTTGGCGGCTTGATTATTGGTAGCTGCTTGATCGGTCGCAGATTGCTCTGAAGCGGTTGAATTATTGACTGCGGGAGTCGCGGCACCTGAAGCATTCAGGTTGGGCGGAGCTTCCAGGTTGAGGTTTTGAGATAGGGAGACTAGGGCTTCGGTTCTTGAAATGTCTCGATCAGGTGCAAACAAGCCACCAGGGTAGCCAGACATAAAGCCGGATTCGTGAGCTTCTTCAATGGCATCTTTAGCCCAATGATCGTCTGGAACATCGTTATAAACGCTGCCATCGGCGATCGGGTCTTCTTGGACTTGATTAAAGCTTTGGCTGAGGATGGCAGCAAACTCGTCACGCCGCACTGGCTGATCGGGTCTAAACGTCCCATCTGGATAGCCTTTGAGCAAATTTTGAGCGGTCAGACTTTGAATAAAAGGCTGTGCCCAATGCCCTTCAGTATCTGGTAAATAGCCGGCTTGTCCGCTAGTCTGCTCGGGAGATGCGATCGCTGACGTGGGTTGCAGCATCAGTAAAGGGACAAACGTGCCGATTGAGAGTCCTAGAACTGCAACTGTTGCACCTGCAATGGTCCAATGAGAGCGATTCAGCATTTGTCTTTTCCCTGGGATGTGGCGGATTTCTTGGTATTCAGACTATGAAATTCTTAAGCTGAACCTGTCTATCTTTAGGCCGGTACACCAGGTATAGGTTGAGTAAGCTAGTACTGTGAGAATCTAAAGAGCCCGTCTCTATCGGAATTCTCAAGCCTGGCTTGTTAGCAAATCATTATCCTGAGCCAGTTCCATCATTGCCCCTTTGGCTTAGAAACTGCTTCGCCAAATGTAATGCAGGGCTCTTGGCGACCTCAATTGAGACACGGCCTCTAGGGTCACCTACGGGCAAAGCTCGACTCTGTAAGTTGGTAACGTTGTGGATGGACTGAGGATCGGAAATATGGAGCTAAGCGGATTCGAACCGCTGACCCCTTGCATGCCATGCAAGTGCTCTACCAACTGAGCTATAGCCCCTCATGCGCCAACTTCTTCGCTGAGCGCATCAACAATAGTGACTTAAGGGGGGTACCGTCGTCAACCCCAAATTTTCTCTGAGTTTTATCCGATGGTAGCGATGAAGGGCAACCATCCGCGATAGAGTCAGGGAGATTATAGTGTTCACGTGGCAATGGCAATGGTTTATCCTGGTTCTTCGTCTCCCCCCGATGCCGATGCGGTGCAGGATGTTCTGCTGCGGCTACGGCGCAAAGAGGGCACCTGGGTCAACTGGGCCCAAGGCTGCCAAGAGCTGCAAAAGGCGCGATTCACCCCCCAGCAAATTTTTGAAGAGACCGGCTTTGAGCCCATCCACCAAAACCAGATCATGGTGGCGGAGCAGGTCTATCAGTCCATTCTCAAGGTGGGGGTGGCGGAGGCGACCGTAGCCCACTTTACCGAACGGGGCAGCGATGCGCTCTACGAACTGCGGGTGCTCTCCCAGGGCGATCGCGCCGCCACTGCCGATTTTATCTTCCAGCACGGCATCGACTCTGAGGAGGTGCGCGATCTGGTGAAGCCGATCAAAGAATATGCCTACCGCAAAGACAAACCCGAGGGCTTTGCCGATGGGCCGGGAGATGCGATCGCCTACCATTTCTGGAAGCTGGCCCGTCAAAAAGACGATCTGCAAGACCGATCGCGCCTGATTGCCCAAGGTCTGCGCTTTGCCCAAAGCCCCACCGCCCGCCAGCACATCGAGAAGCTGCTGACCGACTTCACGGTAGTTAAAGATCGCCCCGCCCCCCGGCTGCCCGTCTACCGCCTCGAAACCGAGAGCGAGCTACCGCGCATGATCCCCGTGGTGGGGCAGATGCCGCTGACGGTGGATGACCTCAAAGCCGTGCCCGTGGTGGTGGCGGAAGAGCCCTTCAGCATGGTCAGCGCCAACGGGGCCAGCGCCTGGATTGCGGTACCCGGCTGGCAGGTGATCTTTCGAGCCGAAGACCCGGTGGGAATTCTCACCCAGTCCCGGCTGTTGCCCAACTACCCTAGCGATGGTGCCGATGAGACGGTGCTGGTGGTGGTCGATCGCAGCGATCGCACCTGGGACGATGATGGCTACTTTCTCACCACCGATGGCGATCAGCTCGCCCTATCTTGGTCACCGAGCCCGATAGAAACCCCCGTCTTAGGCAAAATGATTCTCATTCTGCGGCCGAAGCGCATTTTGGATGAGAACTACAACCGCGAACTCTGGCAGCTAGACGAATAGGAGACAACCATGGGCCTCGAACGACGCTTATCTCGCACCATGTTCTTAAATACCGAGATCGTGGAGCTACGGCAGATGTGCTTCACCCCCGGTCGCGTGTTTGAACCGGGCAAATATATCGCCGGCGACCTGCCCGATACGGCTTTTGAGATGGGTCTGGTAGACAAACTGCCGCCGGTACGGGGGAAGAGTGAGAAGATTGGGGACGGGCTGGAGTGATGGGGAAGGTGAGGGTGATGGGGTAGAAAGTTTTAAGTACACAGTTTTGAGTTTTGAGTGAATAGTTGAAGGCATAAATTCAACGCTCAAAACTCGAAATTCAAAATTTTCCTCACTCACTCGCTCTCGTCCAAACTTTTGAGACAACGTGCCCCAGACTACAGCGGCTACCGCCTTCAGCCTCGACAACAGATCGTAGTATCTGTGGTTGATGGCCATGGTCGTGACATCCTTAACGCCTCAGGAATTGCCACCGCTGCCACGGTCCCAGATTATTGTCTGCGGTCTGGGGCGCACGGGGTTGCGGATTTTTAGGCTGCTGCGGCAGCAGGGGGCGCAGGTGGTGGGCATTAGTTACCATCCCCTGCCAGAGGTGGTGGGCGAGATTGTGGTGGGGGAGCTGCGATCGCCCACCACCCTCACCCAAGCCGGCATTCACCAAGCCCACACCCTGGTGCTGGCCACCTCCGACGACGCCCTGAATTTGGCAATTCTGACCCAGGCGCGTATTCTTAACCCCAGCATTCACATCATCAACCGGCTGTTCAACATCAGCCTGGGGGAGCGGCTCGACCACACCCTGCCCCACCACATCAGTTTCAGTTCGGCGGCGCTGGCGGCACCGCTATTTGCCTTTGCGGCACGGGGCAACCGGGCGATCGGGCAGCTGCGCCTGTTTGACCTTACCTGGCCAATGTACGAGGAGGTGATCGACGCCACTCACCCCTGGCACGGCAAGCCGCTGAAAACCCTCTGGGACAATCGATCTCAGCTCTTGATTCACTACCACTCGGCCCACCACCCGATCGAGCTGGTGACAGCGGTAGTGACGGGGGAGGTGTTGCAAGTGGGCGATCGCATCGTGGTGGCCACCCAGCCCCAGCAGCCTACCCTCAAGGCCCGCCACATACCTCAGTTTTGGCAGCGACTGCTGGTCACCCTCGACCACGGCCGCCGCCGCGCCCGCGCCACGCTGCTGGTGATTTTGGCCCTGCTGATTACCATTGGTTTAGCTACGTTCACATATCTTTGGCACGACCTTAACACCAGCTGGGTCTACACCCTGTACTTCTCGGTAGGCATGATTACCGGAGCCGGGGGCCAAGAACAGGTGGCAAAAAACTCCTCAGCCAGCATCAAAGTTTTCACCGCTGCGATGATGTTGGTGGGGGCGGGGGTGATCGGCATCTGTTACGCCCTGCTCAACGACTTTATTTTGGGCTCCCACTTTCAAAGCCTGTGGAGCGTTGCCCGCATGCCCCGGCAGCACCACTACATCATTTGCGGTCTGGGGGGCGTGGGCTATCGCACAGCCATTCACCTGCACAAAGCCGGCTATCGGGTAGCCGTAATCGAGCAAGATGCCCACAACCGCTTTTTGTTCTCGGTTAAGGCGCTCAAAATTCCGGTCATCATCGCCGATGCCAACCTGACCTCCACTCTAGAAACCGTGAACTTGGCCTCGGCCCAGGCCTTGCTAGTCGTGACCAGCGACGACACAGTGAATTTAGAAATTGCCCTGACGGCCCGCAGCATTAGCCCCCAGGTGCCCAGCGTCGTGCGCATCTTCGATGCCGAGTTTGCTCAGCAGGTGCAGCAGGTGTTTAAGTTTGACCAGGTACTCAGCCCGATGGATTTGGCTGCGCCCACTTTTGCTGCTGCGGCCCTCGGAGGCAGAATTCTCGGCAACGGCATGTCTGGGGATCTGCTATGGGTGGCGATCGCAACGCTGATCACCCCTCACCATCCCTTCTACAACCAATCCATCCAGACCATAGCGCAGACAGCGCAGCTATATTGAGTCAGCCCATCGCACGCTCCACGGCTACAGCCTGCTCAACGTGACCTTGACCGACGGCGACGTGCTCTACCTGACCATGCCTGCCAATCGACTGGACTGCCTCCAATACACTCCTACCGCAGTTACAGAGGAGATGAGAGGGTGAAATCGAGGGAGAAGCGATCGCCCACTACATGGAATCTCAACGATAACTGCTTTAGAGTCAACCGTTGAGGTAAGGCAAAAGTCATGACGATGGCCCTCGCTAACCGTCAACTGCCTGAATTGTAGCTTTCTAGAATCCTCACGTTTAGCTGCCCGCTACAATATCCCCAGTAACTATGAACCACCATGGGGCGCACACCCACCCTCACCTACGATCGCGGCACCCTAATCCTGCATCCACCGCCGCGAGGCAGAAGCTGGGTAGACTTTGCCCACTGGGACGATCGCATTGAGAAATTTCGCATTCCCGCTCAGCAGTACCGCGCTCTGGTCGAAACCCTGCGAGCCGAGCAAGTGCCCTTCAACGATCAGGCCCACACCTTTAAGCCGCTAGAGCTTGATCCCCGACTGAGCCTGGAACCCTATCCCCATCAAACAGAGGCCTTACAGGCCTGGATCGATCAGCGCTGGCGCGGTGTGGTGGTGCTGCCCACCGCTAGCGGCAAAACCTTCCTGGCCCAAATGGCTATGCAGGCCACGCCTCGGCCCACACTGATTACCGTGCCGACGCTGGACCTGATGCACCAATGGTATGCCCATCTAGAGGCGGCCTTCCCCGATGTAGAAGTAGGGCTTTTAGGCGGGGGATCAAAGGATCGCACGCCGATTTTAGTGGCCACCTACGACAGTGCCGCCATCCACGCCGAAAGCCTGGGGAACCAGTACGCCCTACTGATCTGCGACGAGTGTCATCACTTACCCAGCGACTTCAACCGGGTGATCGCTGAATATTCCATCGCGCCCTACCGGCTGGGGCTGACCGCCACCCCCGATCGTGCCGATGGCCGCCATGAGGATTTGACCCATCTACTGGGGCCAGTGGTTTATGCCAAGTCGGCGGCGGACCTGTCGGGGGATGCCTTGGCCCCGTTTCAGATTGTGCCGATTAGGGTAAAGCTGTCGAACCAGGAGCGATCGCGCTACGATCAGCTGATTGCCCAGCGCAACCGCTTTTTGCAGGAGGCCAATATTTGGCTCAGCTCAGCTCAGGGGTGGCAGCGATTCGTTCGAGCTAGCGCCCAATCCCCAGGGGGGCGGCGAGCGATGCTGGCCCATCGGGAGGCGCGGGCGATCGCCTTGGGTACCGAAGGCAAGCTGCGAGTGCTCGCCGACCTGCTAGCCCAGCATCACCCCGATCGCACGATCATATTCACCAACGACAATGCCACTGTCTACCACATCTCTGAGACCTTCTTGATCCCCGCCATTACCCACCAAACTCCAGTCAAAGAGCGCCACGCTATCCTCCAGGATTTTCGCAATGGCCAGTACCCCACCCTGGTGGTTAGCCACGTACTCAACGAGGGAGTCGATGTGCCCGAGGCGCGGGTGGCCATCTTGCTCTCCGGCAGCGGCTCCACGCGCGAGTATGTGCAACGGCTGGGGCGCATTTTACGCAAGGGCAGCGGCAACAAGCAGGCCATGCTCTACGAGGTTGTGGCCGAAGAAACTACCGAAGAAGCCATTTCTAGCCGTCGCCGCCAGGGAGTGCAACCGTCGCCGGCTAGTCCTCACCAGCTAGAGCTAGTACCGGTAAAACCGGTCTATAGTGCTGATCCCCTACCGGCCGTGCCGCGAGCAGCAGAAGCGCCACCCTTACCTCTTTCTGACCCAGAGTGAGCACTCACCCGTGCCACAAAAATAATCCCAAAGATAGTGGACATGGGTGTGCTCAGAAAGCTCCTCAAACGCTATCTTAGTAGTAAGCTAAAGTCTTGCTAGAAGAGGGTTACCGGCGATCGCGCCTAAACCTTATATCGGAGCTTTGCCCACGGCTTAATGCCGCGTTTATTGATCTAGGCTTTCCCCCACAGCCCTACGTGTCGGGTTTTGCCCTAGTTGACGAGAGTTAAGTAACGAGCTAGGTAAGCCTGGTGGTCTAGTTCTTTGGCCTGCTGTAATTGTAGAGCTGGCCAGCGACCCGCCTTTTACTGCCAGATTTGAGCCTTAACTTCCATTAACTTGGGAACCAGTTCGCTTGGGTTCTCGGACTCTTACGAGCGCGGGTGCCTCTGTCTCATAGCTTTGGCGATTGCCCCAGCGCCAAGCATTCCTGCTTTCCCAATCCCCACCTATCCTTCGATGAGTCACCTGTTTGCTACGGCTTTGCTTCTTACCCTTGGTGTTGGTTCAGCGGGACTGTTGACAGTTTCTGCCCAGCCGACCCAGGCTCAGTCTTTTAACCCCCTCAGCCCCTTGCAGCCGGGGCTAATGGGCACTAGTTCTGCGGTGCCAGCTCTCGAGAACTACCTCGCTCAAGTAGAAATGCCCCTGGCACCAGAAGCGGGGATCGCAGAGGCCGGGGCATCCTCTGCTGGGGAGCAAGACCAGTCTATAGATGCGATCGCCGCCACGATTTGTGCTCACCTACCGGAGTGGGAGCGCCCGTCGGCGATCGCTCAGACTAAGCAGCTAGAAGCCATGCCCTATTACGGTGAAGTACTCGATACCGATCCTATGGCTGAGCTGGCCAAAGCCTGGTGGAGTCACGAAGTCTTTGTGTTCACTACCTACGGCCTCAGCGCCCGCACCGATCCCCTTTATCTCTCTGGGGTGTGGACAGCAATGGATGACATCTGGGACTGCTACAGCGGCGATCAGCCCGAGAAAATTAATCAAGGGGAGCTGGCAGAAATGTGGCTGCTGCACCACCGCTTGGTCAACCTAGAATGGCAAGACAATCAGTACCTAGTCACCGTTGAGCCCGTGGACGCTGGCCTACAACTGGTGCAATTTCCCCGCCGCGAGAATGGTCAAACTTTACCCCTGAGCATTGTCTCCACTACAGGGCAGGCCCTAGCGGTAATGTCTGGCGATTGGTGATCCCCACCGACGCGATTCAAAAGAGAAAGCCTCCGATTCAGGCGAGTCGGAGGCTTTCTCTTATCTCTTTAAACCCTAGTTCTTTACCAGCTTTAGCCAAACCCGTTAGTTTCCAGACCCTTTATTCAAATAGGGTAAACGGTATTGACTCTTACAAGCTGGAACGTTTTTGAGTCAAGGGTATTGAATCGAGCACGGAATGAGGATAGTTTCTAGAGCCGAAAATTCAAAGGTTTTAGAGGGCAGGGGGAGTGGCGGCCACGTCGAGCCAGCCAGCACTCAGCACTACCGTCAGGCCCATAAACAGCACGGTTAAGGTCCAAGTAACGCGGTTGAGAGTGGTTTCAGCGCTTTTGGTGCTGGTAAATAGCTGGGCCTGACCACCTAGGCCGCCCAAACCATCGCCCTTAGGGCTGTGCAGCAGCACCAGGGCCGTTAGACCCACAGCAGCAACCATCCAGATAACCTTCAAAATTGTGATAACTATCATCGCGTTTTTAAACTAACCTGCTCAAAATAACGGCCCAATCTTCACTATACCCCAAGCCTCTCAGCCATTCCAGCATCGCCTTAGGTAGGGCTAGAGGGAGAGTTTGACTGGGGTACGGTTGTTGCGAATTTCTACATCGGCGGGGAGAAACATGGAGCGCCCGGTCATCTCTTGGGGCTGGGGCAGACCCAGAATTTGCAGAATGGTAGGGGCAATATCAGACAGCCGCCCGTCTTCGCGCAGATTAACGTCGCCACCGTAGGCAGGCACCTTGAGCTTCTCACCCTCAACCAGAATAAAGGGCACCGGGTTGGTGGTGTGGGCTGTCCAGGGCTTGTGGTTTTCGTCCCACATCAGCTCGGCGTTGCCGTGGTCAGCAATGATAATGGCGGTGCCGCCAGCCTTGCCAATACCGTCAATTAAGCGGCCCAGCTCGTGGTCAACGGCCTGGAGAGCCGTGATCGTGGACTCCATCTTGCCGGTGTGACCCACCATGTCGGGGTTGGCGTAGTTGATCACCACCAGCGAATAAATCCCTTTTTTGATGGCAGCTAGGGCGGTGTTGGTCACCGCCGCCGCCGACATGGCCGGAGCCTTATCGTAGGTCGCGACCATCGGGCTAGATACCAGCTCTCGGTCTTCGCCCTTTAGGGGTTCTTCCAGACCGCCGTTAAAGAAGTAGGTGACATGGGCGTACTTTTCGGTTTCGGCGGTGCGAAATTGCTTAAGCCCATGGTTGGCTACTACTTCGCCCAAAATGTTGCTCAGGTTTTGAGGCTGAAAGGCTACCCTGACCGGCATGTCCGGGTCGTACTGGGTCATAGTGACGAAGCTTAGGGGTGCCACTAAATTCCGCTCAAAACCCTTGAAGTTGGGATCAACTAAAGCCTGGGTCAACTGGCGAGCGCGATCGGGACGGAAATTGAAGAAGATTACCCCATCCTCTGGGGCGATCGCACCGGGGGCCAGCCGCACTGGCTCTACAAATTCATCGTTGATCTCCTGGTCATAGGATTCTAGCAGCGCTTCGATAGCGGTTTTGCCGCTGCCCTCGCCGGGGTCGGTCATCACTCGGTAGGCCTTCTCGACGCGATCCCAGCGGTTGTCGCGATCCATGGCGTAGTAGCGGCCGCTGAGAGTGACCAGGCGGCCCAGGCCTAGCCGGTCAACGTAGTCCTGAATTTTTTGAACCGACACCCTGCCTTCGGTGGGCTTGGTGTCGCGGCCATCGGTAATGACGTGAATGCAAACTTCATCAACGTCTTGGGCTTTGGCCATCTCTAGCAGGCCAAACAGGTGAGAGAGGTGAGAGTGCACGCCCCCCTCAGAGCACAGCCCCACTAGGTGCAGCTTACTGTTGCGGTAGCGCACCGCCTGACACACCTCTAGAAAAGCCTCGTTTTCTTGCAGGGTGCCGTCTTCTACGGCGTCAGAAATACGCACCAGTTCTTGGGGCACAATGCGCCCTGCACCAATGTTGAGGTGACCAACTTCGGAGTTGCCCATCTGACCGTCGGGCAGCCCCACATCCTTGCCTGATGTACGAATCAAAGTGCGGGGATAAGCGGCCCACAGACTATCCATAACCGGAGTCTTTGCGGCGGCGACAGCGTTACCGTCGGTGTTTTCCCGATATCCCCAGCCGTCAAGAATGATTAAAACCATCGGCGGGACTGACGCTTGACTCATAGGTAAGAATCCTTGGGAGTTGGACTAACGTCTCAGCAATCATACTATCCAGAAATTTGGCCCCAATCTGAGCTGGGACGGAGCTGGAATAGCCGTTTAAAGACTCACTTACACGCGATCGCGCCAGGCAGATACGTTTAGTTCAATGCTGCGAGGGCATAACCCACAGCACGAAAAGCTAGCAACTGTACTCTGAACCCAGCCTAAACGCGCTATACAGGCATGTGACCAGGTTAAAGCGCAATTTAAGAGAAATTTTTATAAAGTGCATATTACTCTACATCGGCATCATTTTGTAGCGCCTGCTTTGCGTTTGGCCTGCTGCTGCTGGCGCTTGGCGTCAGCCTTTGCCTTTTTCTCAGCCTCTAGGGCAGCTCGCTTTGCGGCCTCGGCCTCTTCTGCCACCTTGTCGAGGTAATAGTGGTAGTCACCCCGGTACAGCCGCAGCTCGCCATCGCGAATTTCGACAATTTTGGTAGCCACGCGGGAAATAAAGTAGCGATCGTGGGAGACCAACAGCACCGTACCGTCGTAGTGCTGCAGGGCCTCCTCCAGCATCTCTTTGGCGGGGATATCGAGGTGGTTGGTGGGCTCGTCGAGCATCATCAGGTTGGCGGGTCGCAGCAGCATTTTGGCCAGGGCCAGGCGAGCTTTTTCGCCACCGCTGAGAGCTTTGACCTGCTTAAAGGCCATGTCGCCTGTGAAGAGAAATCGCCCCAGCAGGGTGCGGACTTCTTCGTTGGTCCAATCGGGCACTTCGTCGTGAATAGTAGCGATCACGGTTTTCTCTAGATCGAGAGCCTCAGCCTGGTTTTGCTCAAAGTAGCTGGGGATCACGTTGTGGTTGCCCACTTCTACCTGACCGTCGGTGGGAGTTTCTAGCCCGGCAATCAGGCGCAGCAGGGTCGATTTGCCCGAGCCGTTGTGGCCGAGGAAAGCAATGCGATCGCCCCGCTCAATCAACAGGTTGGCCCCCAGAAACAAGATCTTCTCATCGTAGCTGTGGGTGAGATCGGCAACCGTCACTACTTCGCGCCCGCTGCGGGGAGCCGGGGGAAAGCGAAAGTGCAGCGTGCGCACGCTGCCGGTGGGGGCCTCAATGCGCTCCACCTTATCTAGCTGCTTTTCGCGGCTTTTGGCCTGGGTACTGCGGGTGGCGCTGGCCCGAAAGCGATCGACAAAGGCCTGCTGTTTGGCGATTTCTTTTTGCTGACGCTCAAAGGTGCTGAGCTGGGCGGCCAGACTTTCTTCTTTTTGGGTGAGGTAGGCGGTGTAGTTGCCCAGGTAGGTGGTGGAGACGCCGCGCTCGGTTTCAACAATCTGGGTGCAGAGGCGATCGAGAAATTCTCGGTCGTGGGAGACGATCACCATGGGGGTGGTGAGCTTTTTGAGGTAGCCCTCTAGCCACTCGATAGTATCGAGGTCGAGGTGGTTGGTAGGCTCGTCGAGCAGCAGCACGTCGGGGGCTTGCAGCAAGATTTTGCCTAAGCCCATGCGCATCTGCCAGCCGCCGCTAAACTCGCTGACGTAGCGATCGCCGTCGCTGGCCTCAAAACCCATTTCGGGCAAGATTTTCTCAATTTGCGACTCTAGCCCATAGCCGCCCAGGGCATCAAAGCGCCGCTGCAGCTTGTCGAGTTCGTTGATCAGGCGATCGAGTTCAGTGGGATCGGCGGTCTCCATCAGCGTGGGAATGTGGTGCAGCTTCGACTGCACCTCGTTGGCCTCTTTAAATACCGTCCAAAATTCGTCGCGCACCGTATGGCTGGGGTCGACCTCAAACTCCTGGGAGAGGTAGGCGATTTTGAGGTCGGCAGGGCGAATGATGGTGCCCGTGGTGGGCTCAATCTTACCGGTGATAATTTTGAGCTGGGTCGATTTGCCCGCGCCGTTGACGCCGACGAGACCGATGCGATCGCCTGGCTTCACCTCCCAGTTCACGTCCTTGAGAACCTCCCCGGTGGGGTAAATCTTGCTGATGTGCTCTAAACGCAGCATGGGCGGCTCCAAAGGCGGGGAGTAAACGAATCTTTACCAAAGGTAACGAAAAATGGGGGCAGGTTGTTAACTCTTGCGCTATCTGGCTAATTCATCTCTGGTAGAAAAATCGATCCGCCCCTGCGCCCATAAAAAAGGACGCAGCTAGGCTACGTCCTCGTTAATTCACTGGTAAGACTTTAGCTCCAGGCATAACCTGAGAACTACTGACTACTTCTTCATGTCCTTAGCCATTTTGCGGAACATGTCGAGGCTGGTATCGACCTTGCGACGCTCGGAGCTAGCATCCTTCTTGACAGCAGGTTGAATAGAGATTTCAGACGGGGCAATCTTTTCCACAGACAGGCCCTGCTGCTCTTGCAAACGTTTAGCCTCTAGGGCTGAAATTTGCCGAACGCTTTCTTTTTCTACGGTTTCGCCGCGCTTTTTGGCAAAGGTGCGTCGCACGGTCTTAGACGAGCGCATGTACTCAATGTTGCCATAGCTCTTAGCGTCGTCCTCATTGAGAAAATAAGCCCCCCCGACCTGTTTGATGGTGGGTTGCTGGGGGGCGGGCTGCCGCCGTGCAGGGCGGTCTGACTCGCCGGGATTCTTAGCTTTGCCGCCAAACAACCCGCGAATAAATCCAGTCATGAAGCTCTCCTGCGTCTGTAAATAGTAGGGTCGAATGAACCAAGCCCGCAGGCAAAGCGCCCCTAAGCAGGGCAGATGGCCAGACTAGACTTAGCTGAAGGTTTGTTAACTACTATGTTAACTTTTGTTGGCAGAAAAGTTGGCAGCAAATTGGCCTAATCCTCGTTTTGTATCAGGTTGGGCGTTTATGAGAGCACGTCATGGAGCAAGCTGCAGCGGTCAGCGATTTCTAGAGCATAGGAGCAGGGCCAAGGCGAAGAAATACTAGAGTGGGTAAGGATGTTTTACCCCCTTGCTATGGTCACTTCTCCGTCTTCGCCCTTTGTCGCCGCTGTGCCCGTCGATCGCATTCGTTACAACGACCAGGGGCTAGTGCCTGCCATTGTGCAAGACCACCTCGACGGCACCGTGCTAATGATGGCCTGGATGAACGCCGAATCGCTTCAGCGCACTCTAGATAGCGGCGAAACCTGGTTCTGGAGCCGATCGCGCCAAGAGTTTTGGCACAAGGGCGCAACCTCGGGCCATGTGCAAAAGGTGCAGGCCATCCGCTACGACTGCGACAGTGATGCCCTACTGGTCACGGTAGAACAGCTGGGCGACATTGCCTGCCACACGGGCGAGCGTAGCTGCTTCCATCAAGTAGACGACCACAGAGTTGCCCCGCCCGCCGATACGCTGTCTCAGGTGTTTGAGGTAATCTGCGATCGCCGCGATCACCCCAACCCCGACTCCTACACCTGCAAACTGCTGGCTGGGGGCGACAACAAGATTCTCAAGAAGATTGGAGAAGAAGCCGCTGAGGTTGTGATGGCCTGCAAGGATGATGACGCCGATGCGATCGCCGGGGAAGCCGCCGACTTGATGTACCACACCCTAGTTGCCCTAGCTCACCACGGGGTTGATATTAAGGACGTGTACCGCAAGCTTCAGGAGCGGAGACGGTAATGTGAGTGGATGAGTAGGAGGGTGGATGAGTGGATGGGTAGGGAGACAGAAAAGATACTGTTTCACTCCCTCACCCATCCACCCCCCACTCCCTACCCATCCACTCCCTACGCCAGCGGCGTCTTCGACGGAATCCCCGGTAGGCGCGGAAACTTATCTGGCGTGCGCTCTACTTTGGTGAGCACGACGTTGTGGCGAACGCCTTGGGTAATGGGCGTAGTCTGCGATCGCACCTCCGATAGCTTGCCGCCCAGACGCGGCAGGATGGCCGTCAAGCCGGCTTCCTCTTCTGCCGACCACTGGCCTCGGTAGAGGATGGCCTGGCCGCCTAGGTTTAACAGAGGCAGGGCATACTCAGCGCAGGTGTTGACCGGACCGACGGCCCGCAGCAGAGCCAGGTCATAGGATTCGCGGTGAATGGGCTGGTGTGCTACCTGCTCGGCTCGCTGAGGCAAAAAGCTGACGTTAGCGATCCCCAAAGTTTCACAGACGGTTTCGAGGGCAACGAGTTTTTTGCGGGTTGCGTCGAGCAGGGCGATCGCCCAATGAGGAAACACCAGCGCCACCGGCAGGCCAGGAAAGCCGCCGCCGGTGCCAACATCAACCACCTTGAGCGCGTCGGCACTGGCTCCCTCGCTCAGCCACAGGGCCACACCCTGGAGCGAATCCCACAGGTGCTTCTCCCAAAAATCCTCAGGGGTGGTGATACGGGTCAGGTTTACCTGCTGGTTGGCCGCCAAAACGGCGTCGTAAAGCAGCTGAAAACTCTGCTGCTGGCGATCGCTGGGCTGCCAGTACAAAGTGCTCTGCCAGCGATCGCCGTAGGAAGGTAGCATGTCCATAAAATTCTAAAGTGCCTATCCGGCGGTGGTCGAAAGGGTTGTTGTCGGCACCGGAGCCAGACGGCCGTGATCGAGATGCCAGCAGCGATCGGCCAGCTGGGCCAACTCATCGGCATCGTGAGACACCACCAGCAGCGTCCAGTTTTGCTTAAGCTGCTTGAGCAGCGCAATAATCTGCTGACGCATCGACCAGTCTAATCCGGCGGTGGGTTCATCCAGCAGCAGCAGGTAGGGCTTGCGAATCAGCTGTACCGCTAGAGCCAATCGCCGCTGCTGCCCGCCGCTGAGGGCGTGGGGCGCCGCCTTGAGGGAGAGCTGCTCTAGCCCTACCGCCCGCAGCGCTTGCTCAATCTGGTCACGGGCCATTTCTGGATGGCCCAAGCGCAGTTCTTCCAACAGGCTGTGCCCGCAAAAGTGGCGTTCAGGAAATTGAAACACCAGTCCTGCCAGCTGCCGCAGCGACTCAGGGTCGAGGTCTTGCTGCCGCCACTGAATCGTGCCCTGGGTGGGTTGAGCAAACCCTGCCATTAGCTCTAGCAGCGTACTCTTGCCCGACCCGCTCGGTCCGTAGATCAACCCTAGCTGCTGAGGCGCTAGCTCGAGGGAAATATCCTGCAAAATGGCCTTAGGGCTGGCCGGGGGGTGATAGGTAAGTTGGCGAAGATAGAGCATTCCACCCGCACAGTAAAACAGAAGACAACACGACTAAATTCTGCGAAAACCGGTACAGCCACCATGACCGATAGCCGATACCTTTTCCAGTGTGCCCTACTAGGTTGCCATTGGTAGAGAGCCGAGGCCGATTTGACGAGAGCTAGGCCAGTGTAGCTTCTGTAACATTACCGCTGCAAACTCCTAGGTAATTCGCCACAATTGGGCCATCAGGTATCACGATGGCTGATTGAGCAGGCATCTCTCCCTCCAAGTCATACGTTCCGTTTTGATGTTCAGGTCGTAAGGGGTAATTTATTCATGGTTTTTCATGTTCGCCTGGCTCCACCTCGATTGAGTTCGCGCCTAAAAGCACTCTCTGCTGGTGCTCTCACCACAGCCTTTTTAGCGCTGGCTCCCCTGTCGGCCCATGCTGGGGATCCGTTCCGCCCCAACGATCCCCACGAGATTGGCGACAAGACTGAGGCTGTTTTTAACGCGCTCTTCTATGAAGGCAACTACACTGAGGCCCAGTCACTAGTTGGGCAGGCGATCGCAGCTGAGCCCGATGAGCCCATGAACTACGCCGTTGCGGCAGCGCTTGGCTACCTCAACAAAGATTTAGACAAGCTGGCCGAACAGGCCCGCCTCACCCAGCAAACTGCCACTGCTCTCAAAGAAACAGACCCCCTGCGTGGCCACCTCTACACCGCTGTGGGCATTTTCATGGAAGGTGCCCATGTTCTGCAAACCCAGGGGATCGCTCGAGGCACTCCCTCGACCCTGCGCCTGCTGCAGCGGGTCTTTAGCGAGCTGGCAGCCGCGGAGCGCATCGACGCCAACGACCCAGAACTTAGCCTGCTCAAAGGTTTTATGGATTTGCTGCTGGCGGTCAATCTGCCCTTTGCTAACCCTGATCAGGCGATCGCCCGGCTGCAAAACGGCAGCCCTGCCTATTTGGCCCACCGAGGTGTTGCCATTGGCATGCGTGACCTAGGTCGCTATGACGAGGCCTTGGCCGAGGTCGACAAGGCGCTAACGGCCGCCCCCAACAATCCTGATTTGATTTATCTCAAAGCACAAATTCTATTTCTGCAGCAGAAGTATGACGCCAGCCTGCCCCTATATCAATCGGCGCTGACCTACGCTGACCAACTGCCAACCTCGACGGTGCAGCAAATTACTCTTGAGGCCTGCCAGGCTGAGGGAATCGCTGGGGAGGTCTGCGTCGAGCGATCGCGCAATCTCGAACCCTAGCCTCCACAAGTTCAGGTAAGTTAAGCCCTATGCTGAGTAATGCAGTATGGGGCTTAACTATGCAGGTTGAATTTCGCGAGTGCGACTTCTTTAACCTTTGGATCTGGCTCAAATTCGAAACCGTGCCCTCCTCCATGGAGCAGCAGTACATCGACGAAGTCTTTTCGTCGTGGTTTTTTTTGGGGAAGCTGGGGGGCTTTAATGCCGAAAACCTTCAAGTGCAGGATACGGGCCTCGACATCAGCTATCTTCCCTACAACGAAGAGCAGCTGAGCAACAGCATGCTCTCGGTGATGCACAACATGGGTGAAGTCGAGTACGAAGGGCTTTGGGCCCGCTGCTGGCTCGACCTAGGCACCAGCGATGCCCTGGCCATCGACGTTTTAATCAACACCCTAGAGCAGTTTAGCCGTGAGTATGTGGTCATTGAAACCTGCTACATCGGGGGCGAAAACGCCGACTGGCCAATTCCAGGCAGTGGGCAGCCCGAGTTTGTTGACGAAGACGCCTAGCCTGTCCCGCTGACATTAGCAGCACCCAAGAAACCACAAAGAGGGGATGCCTGATGGCATCCCCTCTTTGTGTAAGACTACAGCTGCGATTCGCGCAGGGTAAAGCCTATAGCATCCCAAAAACGGGAACCGACTCGGAACGAGTATCCGTTCCGAAATCGCCTAGTCTAGCGGCTAGCGAAACATGCTGCTGACAGAGCTTTCTTCGTGAATGCGCCAGATAGCTTCACCCAGCAAATTTGCCATCGACAGCACTGTCAACTGCGGAAACTGCCGCGCGGCCGTCATCGGGATCGTATTGGTAACAATCACTTCTTCAAATAGACCCGCTGATAGGCGCTCCACCGCCGGGGGAGAAAACACCGCGTGGGTGGCGCAGGCATAAACCTGACGAGCCCCTTCCTGTTTGAGTAGGCGAGCTCCCTCACAGATCGTGCCAGCGGTGTCGATCATGTCATCGACCAGCACGGCAGTTTTGCCCCGCACGTCGCCCACCACGTTCATCACTTCTGCCACGTTGTGGGCCTGGCGACGCTTGTCAATGATGGCTAGAGGGGCATCGTTAAGCTTTTTGGCAAAGGCGCGAGCGCGGGCTACCCCACCCACATCGGGGGAGACCACCACCAGGTCTTCCAGCTTTTTGCTGGAGATATAGTCGATCAACACCGGGGTGCCGTAGACATGGTCGCAGGGAATATCAAAGTAGCCCTGAATCTGGGCGGAGTGGAGATCGATCGCCAACACTCGGCTGGCTCCGGCCTTGGTCATCAGGTTAGCCACAAGTTTGGCGGTGATTGACTCGCGCCCGGCTGTTTTGCGATCGGCGCGGGCATAGCCATAGTAAGGAATCACCGCGGTGATCTGCCGCGCCGAAGCCCGTCGACAGGCGTCGATCATAATCAGCAGCTCCATCAGGTGATCGTTCACCGGATAGCAGGTGGGCTGAATCAGATACACGTCACAGCCGCGAATCGACTCTTGAATCTGGATATAAACCTCACCATCAGCAAAGCGCTTGCGCACCATAGGGCCGAGGTCTAGCCCTAGGTAGCGAGCCACTTCACGCGCCAGGTCAACGTTGGCCGAGCCGGAAAAAAGTTTGAGGCGGTTGTTATCTCCGAAGTGCGACAGCGACGGAGTTTGCATCGGCAAAGTGGCGGAACGGATCACATCAGGCCCTCTGAGCATGTTCACCTAGGAAATCGTAGCATTCCAGTCTAAAAAGCTTCTGAGCAATTATCCTTAAAATGCTGTTGTGCCATGCCGCTTGGGCATGCCCTGAGGCCAGCGTTCCCCCGTAGGGCAAACCGCTATCCTGAAGCGCATGGCACTCAAATATCTTAATGAGTGATGGCATTTTGTCAGGGGATTCACCACGTTGCGATCATCTGTAGCAATTACGCTCAGTCTAAGCAGTTTTACACCCAGGTGCTGGGCTGCGCTGTGGTACGAGAGACCTATCGAGCCGAGCGCCAGTCCTACAAGCTTGATCTGCGCCTAGCCGATGGAATTCAGATTGAGCTGTTTTCGTTTCCCCACCCGCCGCCTCGTCCGTCACAGCCAGAAGCCCGAGGTCTGAGGCATTTAGCCTTAGTTGTTGAGGATCTAGAGGCGGCTATTCAGCACCTTCACGCTTGTCAGGTGACGGCAGAAGAAATTCGGCTAGATGAATTAACGGGCAAACGCTTTGTCTTTTTTCAAGACCCTGACCAACTGCCCATCGAGCTGTACGAGCGCTAGTTAAAACTCATCGGTTAGCCACTCTGAGGCGCGTTCCCCTAGGGGTAGGAGAATGCTGACCGCTTTGCCTAGCCGGGGGCGATCGCGGGTTTCAGCGATCTGCTGCTGCACGTATTCCACCTGTCCCCACTCGTACAGATAGAGTATGACCTGATTGAGGTGGGCCAAGTACTCCTCTTCACTAAGGGGAAACGACACCTGCTCCAGGTATCGCCACATCACCTGGAGAAATATTTTGCCCTGAGTACGCCGAAACTGAATGTCAAAGGAGTAGCCCCATTTGTCTATTAACAACGCTTGTAAATCTGCCCCTGTCACGCCCCTACCTCTGCTCTAGCTATCGTTGCCGCATATACATTTCTTTACGATACGCCCTAGTGGTCAACCTCCCTTACGCCGAGGCTTGACTAGCCAAAAATGGGCACATGATAGAAATAAATAGGATTTTGCGAGTTTCGAAGCCCTTTTTGATTCCTAAGGATGTCTTTTTCTCCCTCTCTCTCGCCTATACCTGATTTTTCTGTGATTTTGGGATTCTGACTATGCGATCGCTCCCATCCTTTTACTTTCAGCAGGGATTTTCTGAGAACAGCAAGGTGCAATAATACGATTGGTAAAGCTAAAGGCGTGGTCAGCGACATCGGGACTGCTCCACATTGGTGGTGCCCCGTAAAGGGTTTGCCGGGCTAGCGTAACGGGTCATGCATCCGCTTGCTGATCCCTGCTCAGCTACCGCCGTTAATAGCTGTTATTCATTTGAAACAGGTATACCAGTCTGGATTATGACTCAAGTTTCTGGAACCTCCGATGTCCCTGATTTGGGGCGCCGCCAATTTATGAACCTGCTGCTGCTGGGGGCCGCCTCTGGGGCCGTCGGGGGCATGCTCTATCCCGTTATTAAATACTTCATTCCCCCCTCTAGTGGTGGCGGTGGTGGCGGGGTAACCGCCAAAAACGAGCTGGGCAACGATGTGATTGCCAGTCAGTTTGTAGCGAGCCATAACCCCGGCGATCGCGTCTTAGTGCAAGGCCTCAAGGGCGATCCCACCTACCTGGTGATTCAGGAAAGTGGTTCCCTAGAGAGCTACGGCATCAGCTCTATCTGCACCCACCTGGGCTGTGTAGTGCCCTGGAACGCCAGCGAAAACAAGTTCATGTGTCCGTGCCACGGCTCTCAGTACGATGCCACAGGCAAAGTCGTACGAGGCCCAGCACCGCTGTCTTTGGCTTTGGCTCACGCCGACGTCACTGACGACGACAAAGTTACCCTCAGCAATTGGACTGAAACCGACTTTCGCACTGGCGACTCGCCCTGGTGGGCCTAGACGAGCCTGTGCTTTGGCCAACTGCAGCGCCATACCCCGTTGACATCACCCCAGTTGACATAACTTTTGAACGCATGAATAGACTCACTTCGTTAATCAACGGCCTGCGCCCCCTCGCCATTACCTGCGCCGCCGTTCTGACGGTGTTTGCAGGCTGGCTGGCGGTTCCCCAGACCGCCGAGGCGTATCCCTTCTGGGCCCAAGAAAACTACGCTGTTCCCCGTGAGGCCACCGGCCGGATTGTGTGCGCCAACTGCCACCTGGCGGCCAAGCCCACCAAGGTAGAAGTGCCCCAGGCCGTTCTGCCCGATTCCGTATTTAAGCTCAAGGTTGAAATTCCCTACGACCTCAGCACCCAACAGGTGTTGGGCGACGGTAGCCGCGGCGGCCTCAATGTTGGTGCTGTGGTGGTTCTCCCTGAGGGCTTCAAGATCGCTCCCCCTGATCGCATCTCTGAGGAGCTTAAGGAAGAAGTCGGCAATACCTACTTCCTGCCCTATAGCGATACTCAAGAAAACATTGTTCTGGTCGGCCCGCTACCCGGCGAACAGTATCAGGAAATTGTATTTCCCGTGCTAGCCCCCGACCCCGGTCAAGACAAGTCGGTTGCCTTTGGCAAGTATCAAATTCACGTTGGCGGCAACCGCGGTCGTGGCCAGGTCTACCCCACCGGTCAGGCCAGCAATAACACCGTCTATAACGCCACCTTGACCGGCACCGTCACAGACGTTGAGCCCCAGGCTGCCGGTGGCTATCAAGTCACTATTGAGGCAGACGCAGGCAACACCGTGACCGAGACCATTCCCGCTGGTCCTGAGCTACTCGTGGCTGAGGGTGACGTAGTGGAAGCCGGCAAGCCCCTGACCACCAACCCCAACGTGGGCGGCTTTGGCCAGATGGATGCCGAAATTGTGCTGCAAAGCCCCAACCGCATCAAAGGTCTAGTGGCCTTTTTGGCAGCGGTTATGCTCACCCAGATCATGCTGGTGCTGAAGAAGAAGCAGGTCGAGAAGGTTCAGGCTGCTGGCATGACCATGTAGGCCATTTACAGTCTAGTTGCCAAACTTCATCGAATTTCTCGACGATAGGAAAAAGGGACGTCAGTTGGCGTCCCTTTTTTACTGCCTGAATTTAGGTGGATAGCTGTCGTCAGGAGTCTGTTGAATAAGCTACAATTGTTAAGTATTTTTGCATATTCGAAACTTGTCTTGAGCTTCCTTACGTTTGGCGCTCTGGGGTAGTTTCGTCGCCCGCTTATTGTCGCCAAGGTTTTACACAGTTATGACGCTTCCCATTCGCAACGTTGCAATTATTGCCCACGTTGACCACGGCAAAACCACTCTGGTAGATGCCCTGCTAAGGCAGTCTGGCATTTTTCGCGAAGGGGAAGCCGTACCTGACTGCGTGATGGATTCTAATGACTTAGAGCGTGAGCGGGGCATTACCATTCTGTCTAAGAATACCGCCGTTCACTACGGTGAGACGTTGATCAACATCATCGACACCCCTGGCCACGCCGACTTCGGCGGCGAGGTGGAGCGGGTGCTGGGCATGGTTGACGGCTGCATTCTGATCGTGGATGCCAACGAAGGCCCCATGCCCCAGACTCGGTTTGTGCTGAAGAAAGCCTTGGAGAAAGGACTGCGCCCCATTGTGGTAGTCAATAAGATTGATCGACCCCAGGCCGATCCCCACGGTTCGGTTGATAAGGTGCTGGATCTATTTATTGAGCTAGGGGCCGACGACGATCAGTGTGAGTTTCCCTACCTGTTTGCCTCAGGGATATCGGGCTACGCCAAGAACAAGATCGAAGACGAAGGCATCGACATGAAGCCGATGTTTGAGGCCATTCTCGACCATGTGCCGCCCCCGATTGGCGATCCTGAAAAGCCTCTGCAAATTCAGGTGACAACCCTCGACTACTCCGAGTACCTGGGCCGCATTGTGATTGGCAAAATTCACAATGGGGTAATCAAAGCCGGACAGCAGGCCGCTCTGGTGACAGAAGACGGCACCTTGGTCAAATCCAAAATCTCCAAATTACTGGGTTTTGATGGCCTACGGCGCATTGAGATTGAAAGCGCCTCGGCGGGCCACATTGTGGCGGTAGCAGGCTTCGCCGATGCCAACATTGGTGAAACCATTACCTGCCCCACTAACCCCCAGGCGCTGCCGCTGATTAAGGTGGATGAGCCGACCCTACAGATGACCTTTGTGGTCAACGACTCCCCCTTTGCGGGGCAGGAGGGCACCTTTGTCACCTCCCGACAGCTACGCGATCGCCTCATGCGTGAGCTTGAGACTAACGTGGCGCTGCGAGTCGAGCCAACCGACTCCCCCGATCGCTTTTCAGTGTCGGGCCGGGGTGAGCTGCACTTGGGCATTTTGATTGAGACCATGCGCCGCGAGGGGTATGAGTTTCAGGTCACCCAGCCTCAGGTAATCTACCGCGAAGTCAACGGTCAGCCCTGCGAACCCTACGAACTCCTGGTGCTCGATGTGCCAGAAGAGGGCGTAGGCGGCTGCATGGAGCGCATTGGCCAGCGCCGGGGTGAGCTGCAAGATATGCGGGTGATGGGCGATGGCCGCGCCACGCTGGAGTTTGTGATTCCAGCGCGGGGCCTAATTGGCTTCCGCGGTGAGTTCATGCGTCTGACTCGTGGTGCAGGCATTATGAACCACAGCTTCTCAGACTATCGCCCCCTCTGTGGTGAGATTGAGGCGCGCCGCAACGGGGTGCTGATTGCCTTTGAAGAAGGGGTAGCTACCTTCTATGCTCTCAAGAATGCTGAGGACCGCGGGATATTCTTTATTACCCCCGGTACCAAGGTTTACAAGGGTATGATTGTCGGCGAACACAATCGCAACCAGGATCTCGACCTCAATATCTGCAAGAGCAAGCAGCTCACCAACCACCGAGCCGCTGGCGGCGACGAACTGGTGCAGCTGCAAACCCCTGTAGATATGAGCCTGGAGCGTGCTCTTGAGTACATTGGCCCAGACGAACTGGTGGAAATCACGCCTGAGTCTATCCGGCTGCGCAAGCTGTCCAAGAAGCTAGCGAAGCGCTAAGTCGATGGTATGACAGCTCGCCATAGAGCTGCTCAAAAGCTAAGAGGTCTGGACGGATACCTCGGCTGAACTGGGTCTCCGCTCGGCCTCTTCAATCAAAAGCGTCTACATCTCGCCTGCCCTCTCTGGCAGAGCGCTAGGATGTAGACGCTTTTGGTTTGTAAAAACGCTGGGCTGTCGAAGTGGCTGGGTACGCTGAAACGTAACGACAGCGGCACGCTATAGGGGAAACAGGTTTGAAACGGTTTACGCAGTGGCTAGAGCATCGCTGGGTTAACCCAGCCTATGTGGGTTGGATATTGCTGGGGCTGGCGCTGTTCTTTTTTGCGGCGGCCACTAATACCCTGGCGGGCTGGCTATACGTGATTAGCGGAGTGATGCTGGCGCTGCTGCTGATCGCGGCAGTGCTACCGCCTCGGAATTTGCAAGGACTTGTAGTGACGCGATCGCCCATTGCACCGGTCACCGCTGGGGCACCTTTGGATATTGAGCTGCGAGCTCGCAATACCCAGCGCCAGAGTAAAGGGCTGTTTCAGATTATCGACCCTGTGCCCTCGCGGCTGGGGGCGGTGGCGACACATGCCGTGGGCGCGCTGCCCCCAGGGCAAAGCCACACCTGGCGGTATGCAGTGCCAACCACGCGGCGGGGCGTCTACCGCTGGTCAACGATAGATCTGCGCACAGCTGCTCCCCTAGGTTTGTTCTGGTGTCGGCGCACAATGCCCGCTCCTGCCACAGCTGTGGTCTATCCCCAGGTGTTGCCCTTGAAGCGCTGCCCTCTACTAGATACTGTCGGCCAGCGCCAGGGTCAGCACTGGCGCTACAGCCCGCTAGCCAAAGCTGATACCCAGGGAGTAACGCGATCGCTGCGCCCCTACCGCTGGGGTGACCCAACCCGGCTGATCCACTGGCGCACCAGCGCCCGCTACGGCGAACTGCGGGTGCGTGAGCTAGAAAGCATAACCACCAGTCGAGAAGTTTTGATTGCCCTCAACACCACCGCGCGTTGGAATGAGGAGAGCTTTGAGCAGGCAGTAGTAGCGGCAGCGTCGCTCTATAACTACGCCTTGAAGCAGGGGTTTGCCGCAGCCTTATGGGTTCCACAAGCAGACACCCTGAGAGACTCAGCCCGAGTGATGCACGCTCTGGCTGAAGTGAATCCTGATCCAGGCCACGATCTGCGAAGCGTAAAGTCTGGGGCATCCCAGAAGCGGGAGTCGACCTGGGACGAGGATTCAGGCCAGAATCGCGCTATTGCTCTGCCTCAAGTAACAACAATTTGGCTCACCGCTGCTGGAGCCCAAACCGTCAGCCTCGCTGCTGGCAGTCGACAATTGATTTGGGGCAACGGCGATCGCAACGCTACCTCGGCGGATATACTAAGCACGCTCCAGATGGATCCAAGTCTTCCCCTGGAACCGCAGCTACAGGCCAATTTAGCGGCTAGATGAATGTGGAGTGGCTGTGGCGGCATTACGCAAAAAATTGGCAAAAAAAAGGAGAGCTCAAACGGCTCTCCCTACCATCAGGGTGCATCTAATATCATGTTAGCCCAAAAATTGCATGGGGGGTAAGACCCCTTATTGAATTTTTTCAATGTCTCTGCGAAGCATCATTGATTTAGTTTTTGGCTAAGCAGCTGATTGCTCAACTTTGGATCTACTCTGCCGCCGCTACGCTTCATCAGCTGACCCACAAAGAAGCCTTGGAGCTTTTTCTTACCGCCGCGATAGGCCTCTAGCTCTTCGGGATGGGCTGCCAACACTTCGTCGATCATGGCCTCAATCTGTGCAGGGTCAGAAATCTGGCTGAGGCCTCGCGCTTCCACTAGGGCTTTAGGAGAGCCGCCCTGGGTCAGCAGCTCAGGTAGCAAGTCTTTGCCGATTTTGTTGCTGATAGTCCCCGCTGCGATCAGCTGCACTAGCTCGGCTAGGGCAACAGGGGTCAGAGGCAGTGCATCGATGGATACTCGCTCGGTGTTGAGATAGGCGGCAATGTCTTGGGTGATCCAGTTGGCGGTGAGCTTGGGGTCGGCACCAGCCGCCATTGCCGCTTCAAAATATTCGGTGATGGCGCGCTCGTCGCTCAGCACGCGGGCATCGTAGGGAGAGAGGCCAAACTCAGACTCGTAGCGATCGCGCTTTTGAGCCGGTAGCTCGGGCAATTCCGCTAACCAGCCCTCTTTTTGCTCTGCTGACACCACAATGGGCGGCAGGTCGGGTTCAGGAAAGTAGCGGTAGTCGCTAGAGCCTTCCTTGGAGCGCATGCTCTTTGTACGCTGGCTGCTTTCATCCCACAGGCGAGTTTCTTGGATGATTTTCTCGCCGGTCTGGTTGGCTTTAATCTGCCGATCGATTTCGTACTCGATCGCCTTTTGAATAGCGCTAAAGGAGTTCATGTTTTTGATCTCCACCTTGGTGCCAAACTCCTCTTGGCCTACTGGGCGCACGGAGATGTTGACATCACAACGCAGAGAACCCTCCTGCATGTTGCCGTCGCTAATGCCCAGGTAGCGCACAATGCGGCGTAGCTCTTGGGCATATTCGGCAGCCTCTTGGCCGGTGCGAATATCGGGCTCGGAAACAATTTCGATCAGGGGAACGCCGGCTCGGTTGTAATCAACCAGGGAGTAGGTAGAGCCAGCCAGGCGATCGCTGCCCGCGTGCACCAGCTTGCCCGCATCTTCTTCCATGTGCAGACGGGTGATGCCAATGCGCTTGCGAGTGGCTTCCTTAGTCTTTTTGTCGATCAGCTCGATCTCAAGCCAGCCGTGCTCGGCAATGGGCAGGTCGTACTGAGAAATTTGGTAGTTCTTAGGTAGGTCGGGATAGAAATACTGCTTGCGATCGAACTTCGAGTAGGGCGCGATCTGGCAATTTAGGGCTAACCCAGCCTTGACGGCATACTCCAGCACACGCTGATTGAGCACCGGCAGCACTCCCGGCATGCCCACCACGATAGGATCGATGTAGGTGTTAGGGTCGGCCCCAAAGGCTGTAGAGGCTGGGGAGAAGATTTTGGTTTCGGTGCACAACTGACAGTGGGTTTCGAGGCCAATGATGGCTTCGTACTGAGTTTTAGCGGGCTGAGTTTTGGCGGGGGCCGCAGTGGTCATAAACCGCTCCAACGGGGAATTGCATTCTTAGAGTAACTATTGTAGCCCTGACGGGGGAGTGGGAGAGTAAGGGAGTGGGAGGGTGAGGGGTGGGGAATGGTTACAGCAGAGAGCCTAGGATCATACCGATGAGAAGAACAAAGCCGAGTTGGACATTCTGCCTAAAAATCTGCCCGTAGAGGTTGAGCGGTGGCTTGTAGCGGCTGAGCAGGTAAGACTGGCGCGACCACATGATTAGCGCAGCGGCCAGCCCCAGCCAGTAGGGAAACGCTAGAAACAGCAGCAGGCCTAGCCAAATCAAGAGCAGCCATGCGCCGAAGAAGCAGAAGCCGATGAACTGGGGGGTGTAGTCGCCAAAGAATAGGGCAGCGGAGTTAACGCCCAAGCGGCGATCGTCGTCGCGATCGGGGATGGCGTAAACGGTATCGAAGCTTAGAGTCCACAGCACCACGGCCAGCCAGAGAATCCAGACTGGTAAGTCTAGATTGTTGGTGACTGCCGCCCAGGGAATCAGCACCGCAAACCCCCAAGCGAGAGACAGCACCAGCTGCGGCACCGGAAACACGCGCTTTGCCAGGGGATAGAGCAAGATGAACGGCACAGCTAGCACGCATAGCCAGAAGCTGAGGGCGTTGAGATATAGCGACAGGCCGTAGGCGCAGAGGAGGGACACCAACAGCACCCCGATGCCCACTTGCACGGACAAGTCGCGGGCGGCAAGAGGGCGGGTGCGGGTGCGCGCGACATGGGGATCAATGTTGCGATCCCACAGGTCGTTGACGACACAGCCAGCGGCACTAGTAGCCAAGGTGCCCAGAATAATGACGCCAACCAAAGGCAGGGGAGGGTTACCCTCGGCGGCCAGCACCACCGACCACAGGGCCGGAATCATCAAAATTAGTCGCCCGGTAGGCTTATCCCAGCGCAGCAGGCGAATAATGGCATCTAGGGTAGAGGGTTCGGGACGGGTGGAAGGACTCGCCATAGTCGCCAACGATGAGTGCATAGGTACACCTTCAGCATAGCGGCCCTTGAGCTTGGCCCAAAGCGTTGGCAGCAGGGCACAGCAGGGTTAAGGCGATCGCTCTACGCTGTAGATTTGCATGCCCTTGGCGGTTAGAAAGTCCAGATTGATAGCCTCTGTTGAGGTTGCTTTGTTGCGCAGCAAAGCTGTGAAGCCACCTGCCCCTAACCCCGACTGGGGCCAAAGGCGATAGCAGGGAAAGGCGGCCAGGGGTGAGGCATGGTCAGCCAAAACGGGGACGTCTACTGCCTCAAACTGAGGAAACTTTTTGATCAGCCAGTCCACGACCTGCTCGTTCTCTTCAGGGGAGAAGGTGCAGGTCATGTAGGCTAGGTAGCCGCCACCTGCCACGGTTTGGGCAGCACTGGCCAAAATTCGCTTTTGGCGACTGGCGTTTTTCTTGATGTTGACGGGGTGAAAACAGCCTAGGGCCTGATCGCCTTTGGCTAGGAGTGACTGGCCGCTGCACGGAGCATCGGCCACCACTACTGAGGCGGTGCGAGAGAGTTGTTCGGCAAAGGTTTGAGGGTCGAGGTTAAACACCAGCGCGTCTGTCAACCCGCAGCGTTTGAGATTAGAAATCAAGATTCTGACCCGCTTGCGAATGACTTCGTTGCACCAGAGATGATCGGGCATTAAGGCTTTCCAAGCCAGCATGCTCTTCCCCCCTGGGGCGGCGCAGAGATCGAGCACTGACTCTGTTGGGGTGGCGATTGCGCTAAACACCCCTGCCGAGAATACCGAAGCCATATCTAAGCAATAGTAGGCTCCATCTTGGTGAAGAGCGTGCTGACCAGGGCGCTGATCCCCGCTGAGGCGATCGCACCAGGCGGGCTGCCAGGGTAGGGGTGGTGCGATCGCAAAGGGCACCACCTCTGGCCGGGGTTGCATCCACACAACGGCGGTGGGAAACGGCTGAGGGTTGACTAGGGCCTCTACAAAGGCAGCGCGATCGCGCTCCTCAGCAAATAGCCGACGGCTCAGTTTTAGCAGCAGGTTAGTCGGTTCGCCCATAGGGCAGGATTATGCCACAGCCTGTGGGTCAACTCTAGAGATATAGCAATGAGCCAGGAGTATTGCTCCTCAAGTTTTGACCTTAAGTTAATTAATCGTTAACTCAATTTATATCTAAAGAACGACGGGGTTTTAAGAGGGTAATATTCAACCCAACTAAATAGTATTTATGGTCACATTAGCAACTGAGTTTTCAAACATAGATCTAGTGAACTCACTATCTTCTCCGTTGGTCAACAGGGATATTACCCCTGTTTGAACTGATCCCTAGCAAGTTTACGTTCGTTAAAGTTTTAAGAAACGTTCATTCACATAATTGTGACTGTGCTCAACACAAACATGAAGACAATATAAAGGACGTTTAGCAATTGCAGGAGCTATATCCTTGTAAGCGTCAGAGGTTTGGGCCTTACGGTAGATGATCCCCATTTTTTCAAGAGTAAAAATGTAGAGGTTAGATACAGCTTTTAGGAAGCCACTATGAAATCAGCGCAGTGCCAGGTGTCATCTTGTAGCCGCTGCCGTTTTTATTCTCCGGAAGGTCGACGGGGAGGACAGTGCAGTCAACTCGGCGTACCTGTAGAAAGCCGGTGGTCACCGTGTTCCTTAGCTGTACCCGTGTTTACATCGCCGCTGGTGACGATGAAACCCCTGGACTTTTTGCCTCAGCCCTTAGATTTAGGCTTTGCCGAAGTTTCCCGCGAGGCGGCGCGATTAGAGGCATCCTTGGAGGCTCCTACTGTGGAGAGGTATTCAGAAGACGCTCTTCGACCTGCCCCTGCCCGAGTTCGGCGCTAGATAAACTGCGGTTAGCTCCCAAAATTTCTGAGAAATTATCCCACCTTTTTGCACGGACAACTAAAGTACCTAGGCAGCTATGTCTCATGGGCGCTAAAGCTCTCACTTTGCGGTGGGTAGGTGAGGGGCAAAGGCTGGGGTAGCGTTTGAGGCCGCAAGAAACGGGTGGTTTGGACTAGGGGCGATCGGTAGATTGGGAATTGTAGTTGACCTATGGCTGCGAAACCCATGAATCCTGTGGTGGAACCTGCAACCTACGACAATGAAACCTACAGGCAGATAGCTGAGGCGATCGCATTTCTGCGCCAGCACCATCTCGACCAGCCCGATCTGGCCGCCGTAGCCCGCCATGTGCACCTCAGCGAATACCACTTTCAGCGCCTGTTTACTCGATGGGCGGGCATTAGCCCAAAGCGGTTTTTGCAGAACCTGACGGTGGACTATGCCAAGGCCAAGATTGCTGAAACCAAAAGCCTGATGGATCTGACTGGGGATGTGGGTCTGTCAAGTCCAAGCCGTTTGCACGATCTGTTTGTCAGCCTAGAGGCCGTGTCGCCGGGTGAGTTTAAGTCCGGAGGGGCGGGCCTGAAAATTTGCTACGGCATCCACGCTACTCCGTTTGGGCTGTGTTTGCTAGCCAAGACCGCACGGGGCATCTGCAATCTGCACTTTTTAGAGACACCAGATCAGGCGATGGCGGAGCATCTATTGCAGGCGGAGTGGCCCAGAGCAACCCTGGTGGACGACCAGCCTGGAACGGCGGAAGAGTGCCATCGCATCTTCACCCCAGACCCCGATCGCCCTTTAGCGCTCGCAGTCAAAGGCACCAACTTTCAGATTCAGGTGTGGCGGGCGCTTTTGCAGATTCCTCCAGGTGGGCTAACGACATACCAGGGCTTGGCAGAGGCGATCGGTCGGCCTACAGCGGCGCGAGCGGTGGGCAATGCCATTGGACAGAACCCGGTAGGGTATCTCATTCCCTGTCACCGGGTGATTCGAGCCTCGGGTGAGTGGGGTGGCTACCGCTGGGGGCCAGCGCGCAAGACGTTGCTGTTGGGCTGGGAAGCGGGACAGACCCAGGCCTTCCCCCAGGAGGCGTAATGCGAAAAATCAATCTTGCCGAGCTTTTGCTGCTGGCGGCACTGTGGGGTGGCTCGTTTCTGTTTATGCGAGTGGCGGTGCCGGTGTTGGGTCCGCTATGGCTGATCGAGATTCGCGTAGTGCTGGCCGGTTGTGCCTTGCTGCCGGTGGTCGTACACCTCAATCTGTGGCCAGAACTGCGCCAACGCTGGCGAGCCCTTCTGGTGATAGGCAGCATTAATTCTGCGATCCCCTTTGTGCTGCTGGCCTTTGCTTCCCTGTCGCTACCAGCTGGGTTAACCTCCACTTTAAATAGCACAGCGCCGTTGTTTGGCACGGTTGTGGCCGCGGTTTGGCTCCAGGAAGCCCTTACCCTCACCCGGTGGATTGGCTTCGGGCTGGGCTTTGTTGGGGTCGTGATTTTGGTAGGTTGGCAACCGATTATGGCGACGCCAGGGTTTGGATGGGCGGTGGCGGCAGGGTTAGTTGCGGCTTTTATGTATGCGATCGCAGCTCCCTACATCCGGCAAAATTTGGCTGGAGTCTCGCCCTGGACCATCACCGCCGGTAGTTTATGGGGAGCCGCCCTGGCTTTGCTACCGGCCCTACCCTTTACCGTGCCGCACCAACTGCCTACGCCAACCGTTGTCGCTGCGGTGGTGGCTCTGGCGCTGCTTTCTACAGCCTGCGCCTATCTACTCTACTTTCGGCTGATTCAAAACGTTGGCTCTACCAAGGCATTAACTGTGGGGTATCTAATTCCCATGTTTGCCGTGCTTTGGGGTGCTGTGCTGCTAGCAGAGCCCGTTACCGAATCGATGGCGGTGGGGGGCAGCTTGATTTTGCCGGGCACCGCGATCGCCAACGACCTGTTCAACCCCGGACAAAAAAGAGCCCAGACTCCACAGAGAGAAGTCTAGGCCTGGGGTTCTAGGCTAAGTTTTCCAACACGGTGGCCTACTCCGCCGATCCAGATTCGCCTGCGTCGGGGACAGTGGCTACGGGCTCGACAATGCCTGCGGCTTCGGCTTCGGCAGCTTTTTTGCGGTCTTCACGCTTTTTGCGATCGGCGGCCAGCATGTCTTTCATCACTTCCTGGGCCTGGGCAAATTTCTCCATGTTGCTGCGGTAGAGTTCGACGTCTTTTAGCAGCTTATCGTTAGAGATATTGAGCTTGCCCGCCAGGTCTTTAAACAGGGTCTCGACGACTGCTTTATCTTTGAGGTCTTCGGCGGGGGTTACGGCTTCTACCAGGGTGTAGAGCCCGATGCCAAAGGGGCGGCTGTACTTGAATTTTTCTCGGTTGGCGACCGAAGCCAAGGTGCCGCGCAGGCCATCGCCGCCATCGCCGAGGTGCTCAAACTGCCCCTTCAGATCGTCTAAGGACATGCCGTTGACGGAGGACCTTACGGCCTCAGCATCGCCGCGATAGTGCTCGGGGGTGCTGTTGATGGAGCGGCACAGGGCGTTGAAGATGGTAGCTTTGTCGCTCTCGGGCTCGTAACCGACCATAAAGCGATCGAAGGTAGTGACGATGCCCAGTGCATAGATGGGGTCGTAGGCAAAGTCAACGTTGACGGAGAGCAGGTGCATCTCTACCATCAGCTCGTCTACCACGCGCCGGTAGATAGAGTTAATAGGGCGAGTGTGGTGGGTATAAAAGTCGCGCTTGGCGTCAGATACCGTGCGTACGGGTGCGTTGTTCACAGCCTAGGGTTCAAAATATTACAGTTCTTATATTCTATTGTCTCGCGGGACTGTGCCTTTGCCAACCTACCCAGCCAAAGCTGGGGATCAACGGCCTTGGAGCTTTTTGCGAACTTTGGCGGTGGTGCGTTGTAGCCAGAGGCGGGCTAGACGAGGTTTGGTGAGGTCAGAAATATCCCCAGAATGCTTGGCTCGATAGTCGAAGAAGTGGTTGATTTCGGCCAGAATCACCTCTAGCCGAGGCAGCAGAGCCGGGGCGCGGTAGGGTTCTAGGTCTGTGGGGGTCATGGCTAGGGGAGTGGGCGTTTGCAGGGCCGCGAGGATGCGATCGCAGTCGTACCCCGTCGAATGCACCCCAATTTTGTAGCAGTTAAACCCCGGATCTAAGTAATCGGCCAGCGCTCCGTTGACGCTAGTGAACACCTGACAACCACAGGCCATCGCCTCCATGGGGGGCAGGCCAAACCCCTCGCTCACCCGGCTCAGCGCCCAGTATTCTGCCGAGTCGTAGAGAAAGATTTTGCTGCGGTTAAACAGAATCGAGAGATCGTCGACAAACCCAGTCAGTGTCACCAGATTGCAGCGAGACTCCAAGGCTGGAACCAGCTGGTTGAGCAGATAATCTGACGACTTGCGCACCTGCACCAACACGTCAATATCCCTAGACTGCTGTTGATTGGTGAACTCAGGTGAAATGTGGTTGGGTAGATAAAAAACTAGCCCGTTGGGCCGCTTTTGCCCCCAGTAGCCCATAGAGTTGCGGCTGACGGTGATGATTGGAATATCCCCTGGGAGGGTGAACCCGTAGCCGCTGCTGTGGGCGTGATAGACCACCGAGTAGCCTCGTAGCCGCTTGACTAGCCGAGGAATGTGGAACCCCCAGCTAACTACAAAAATGCTGTTGTCGAGGTTGGGCTGCTGGAGCAGGTCATCCAAAAACAGCGTGTCATCCTCGCGCTGGTCGTAGGTGACCACCTCGGCGGAGCAGACCTGCTGGGCTAGCTTGAGGGTCTTGAGCTCAGCAAACAGCCCTCCGCAGTGGAAGCGCTTGCCGGTGCCAGGAACCAGAAAGTAGAGGTGACGCATGGATGTTTTACAAGTTGACTAGTAATTTTACAAGTGGATTAGTCACTTTAATCGGGTTTCAGCTAACTCAACCACGTTTAAGATGGAGACATTTTTTAGCTGTTGCCTCAGCTCCGATCGCCCTAAAAATCGAACGTGCCAAAAGAATTCAGGGACAGGTGGGTGATGAAAAAACTGGCCCATTGGTTGAGGCAGTTTTGCCCTAGGAAAGAGTTTGGCATTGGCTTGCACCGCCTACAGTGAAAGCCACACTGGAGGGTGGAAACATGTCGATTAACCATTTGGGATTGCTGGGCTTGGTCGCGATCGCCCTGCTAACGATCGTTCTCTGGCTAGGTCGCCGGTGGCGCGAACAGCAGTATGACCTGCGCGGCAAGACCATTTTGATCACCGGGGGCTCCCGGGGGCTGGGT
Organism: Nodosilinea sp. FACHB-141; assembly: GCF_014696135.1. Classification (NCBI taxonomy): domain Bacteria; kingdom Bacillati; phylum Cyanobacteriota; class Cyanophyceae; order Nodosilineales; family Nodosilineaceae; genus Nodosilinea; species Nodosilinea sp. FACHB-141. Next base: position 237,836 of record NZ_JACJPP010000004.1, read on the forward strand.
CTGGTCATGGCCCGCCAGCTGGTAGCGGCCGGGGCTCGACTGGCCATTTGTGCGCGGGATGAAGCTGAACTAGAGCGGGCAAAAACCGAACTGGTGCAGCAGGGCGGGGAGATTTTGACTCTGATCTGTGATGTCACTCACCAGACCCAGGTCGAGCAGATGGTGCAGCAGGTCAACGAGCACTTTGGGGCGATCGACATTCTGATCAACAACGCGGGCACTGACATCGTGGGGCCGTTAGAAAATCTGACCATGCAGGACTACGACGATCTGATGCAACTCCATTTCTGGGCACCGCTCTACACCACCCAAGCGGTGCTGCCGGGGATGCGCGATCGCAGAGCTGGTCGCATCGTCAATATTTCGTCTGTCGGAGGCAAAGTGGCGTCGCCGCACATGGTGGCCTACTGCGCCAGCAAGTTTGCCTTAACGGGGTTGTCGGCTGGCCTGCACATCGAACTGGCCCAAGCCGGCATTGTCGTCACTACGGTCTGTCCCGGTTTGATCTATACGGGCGTTAACGATCACGCCCTGTTTAAAGGACAGCGCAGCAAAGAGTACACCTGGTTCAGCATTAGCGAGTCGCTACCGATCATCTCTGCCAGCCCAGAAAAGGTAGCTCGAACTGCCATTGCCGGAATGCGTCGGGGGGCAGCCGAAGTGGTGGTGCCGCTGCCAATTCTGCTCATGGCCCGGTTCTACGGCCTGTTTCCAGGGTTCATGACTAGTTTGCTGAGCTGGGGAAGTAGGCTGCTGCCGGGACCCATTGCAGGCGGTGAAAAGCGGGCCTTTGGCCGAGACAGCCACTCGCTTTGGGCACCATCCTGGCTGACCTATCTAAGCGATCGCGCCGCGCGGCGCAACAATGAACTGCCCGTCCAGGAGCCGAAGTCGGCCCCCGAGGCCGAACCAGTGGGTAGCAGGGAGCAATAGCCCAATGGCCAAGCCGTGGCGCTAAACAGCTTTGATGCGGCTAAATTCGCCCACTTCCCGCAGGGCGTCTAAAAAGGCATAGAGCGCAGGGGTGTGCAGGGCGTCTTTCAAGATGGTGGCTCCTATCGGCCGAGAAATTGGGAAGGGCATAGAGACAATCTGCACATCAGGGGGCACCGGCTCGGCGGCAAGGCGGGGCAAAATGGCAATGCCCAAGCCCTGCTGCACCATGGCCACCATCGACGAGTCGTGGCGAATGCAGTAGGCAATTTCTAAAGGATGCTCTTGGGCACCCAGCACGGTGCGAATGCGCAGGCCACAGCTGCTGTGGCTAGAGCCAATGATCGGCATTTGGCGCATGTCATCGACGGTAAGCTTTCCGGTTTTGGGGCAATAGCCGGGGGGCAGCAGGGCCACGTAGTCGTCGTCAAAGATGTGCAGGGTTTCAACATCGTCGTCAACGATGGTTTCAGCAACGCAGATGTCAACTTCGCCCTTAAACAGCGCCTGCTTCAGCTGGTGCACTTCATCCATTTCGTGGACGCTGATGGCGATGGTGGGGTAGCGGCGGTGCAATCGGGCGATCGCCCCGGGCAGCACATGAGTCGCAACGCTGCGAAAAGAGGCAATGCGCAAATTGCCCCCCTGTACGCCCCGGGCCTGGTTGGCCTCGCTGCCAATGGTGTCGAGCAGGCTCAGCACATCGCGGGCGTGGGCGGTAACGCGATCGCCCACGCTCGTCAGTCGTGCCCCATGGCGGCCCCGCTTCAGAAGAGTGACGCCCAGCTCGTCTTCTAGGGTGGCAATGGCGTGGCTAATAGTGGACTGGGTGACATCGAGCTTGAGGGCCGCTTCGCTGAAGTTGCCGCACTCGGCGATCGTCACCAGTGCCCGCAGTTGTGACAGCTTGATTTTGTTGAGGTTCATGGCGGCTCCAAGCACCTAAACGCCTATTCCAAGGCTAAGGGCAGAGGCTTGAGCTGGCCTATCGATTTTTTGCATAGCACCCATTCACGTCATGCTTTGTTACAAGCTGACGCCCCGAATACATTAGATACATCAGCAGCGGTAGCGCTTGGGGTGAGATGCCTCCACTCCCAGGAATGGAACCCTGACCGTTAACTCAGCCTTTGCATTCTGATCCTTTGCATTTGCGCTCAGCCCCTCTAGGGCTGACAGAGGCTTTTGGTCAGCCGTGCAACTGCCCGCTGTAATTCCCTTAGCCAAGAAATGCCATGAACACCACTACTCGTAACTCTAATTCTGAGCTCAACCGGCAGCGGCAGCGCCTTGAAACCCTGGTGCAGCCGGCCCAACGGCCCCTAGGTGTAGGCCAAGCTCTCAGTACTCTAGGCGATCGCCTGCTCAACTTCTTCACCGGCACCCAAGAGCTGCGCATTTGGCAGAGTACCCGCAATGGTCATCAAGTCTGGTTTGCCCACGACCCAGTCACTAATCGCACTCGCTCGTTTTACTCTGAGCAGGATGTGCGGTACTGGCTCGACAATCGCTACTACGAATAGTCGGCACTATCGCCATCGATAACCATGATGGAATACCCCGACGCAGAAGGTGAGGCGCACTGTAGCCCCCAACCTCCAGGGCAGCAAATCCGAGCTTAGGCCGGCTTTGCTACCCTGTTTGGTATAGGTTCACCAACCGCCCTCCCCGTTGTCGCGGTTGCGTAAATATTGACTGAATTGGCTGACACTCAGCGGGCGGGCAAAGAAGAACCCCTGACCAAATTTGCAGCCTAACTTAGTGAGCGACTCCAGCTGGGGGAACTGCTCAATCCCTTCGGCAATCACTTGAATATTGAGGTGGGCCGCGAGGTGAATGATGGTTTCGACGATGCCGTACTGCTGTGAGCTGTGGTGAATGTTGGCGATGAAGCTGCGATCGATTTTGAGAATATCCACCGGCAGCTGTTGCAGATAGCCAAGGGAGGAGTAACCGGTGCCGAAGTCATCAATGCTGAGGCGAATGCCGCGATCGCGCAGCGTTTGAATGATCGGCACCACTTGCTCAGGATTTTGAATCACGACAGTTTCGGTGATTTCGAGCTTAAGGTTGGCCGCAGGCAGGCCGCTGTCGGCGAGGACGCTGTCAACCTGGGCCAGAAAATCAGGCTGCGCAAACTGAAGCGCCGACAGATTGACGCTGACCACAGCATCGGCGTTGATTAGGCTACGCCGTCGCCAGCGCTGCATTTGGGTGCAGGCTTCTTTGAGCACCCAGGCCCCGATCGCCGCCATCATGCCCGTGTTTTCGGCAATGGCAATAAATTCGTCGGGGAACAGCAGCCCCCGGTCGGGGTGCAGCCAGCGCAGCAGAGCTTCGCACCCCATTAGCTGCTGAGTGTCGAGGTTCATAATCGGCTGGTAATGGAGCTGAAATTCTTGCCGCTCTAGGGCCAGCCTGAGGGCGGTCTCGATCTGGAGCGAGCGACGCACGTCGAGGTGCATGCCCGGCTCGAACAGCGCATAGCCCTGGTTGTTAATTTTGGCCTGGTACATAGCGGTGTCGGCATCGCGCAGCAGCTCGTCAGGGTGCTGGTAGTCGGGGCCGCCCATGACAATGCCAATGCTGGTGTTGGTAAATAGCTGGTGTTCTTGAATGTGCAGCGCTTCGGTAAACCGCTGGCGAATGCGCTCGGCCACGGCGATCGCATCCCCCGCTTGGTCAAGGGTAGTCAGCAGAATGGTGAACTCGTCGCCGCCAAACCGGGCTACTACGTCGGTGGGGCGCACGCACTCTTGCACAATGGTGGCCACCCGCTTCAGCAGCTCATCCCCCACCCAGTGGCCAAAGGAGTCGTTGATCAGCTTGAAGCGATCGCAGTCTAGAAACAGCACTGCGTACAGCCCCGGCTCGGGTAAGCCAAATTGCTCACCCAGGTGGCTCAAAAACTGGCGCCGGTTAGGTAGTCCAGTGAGCGGGTCGTGCAGCGCCTCGTAGGCCAGCTGATGCTGGGCCAGCTGGCGCTCGGCAATCTGCTCATGGAGCGATCGATTGAGCTGCTCTAGCTGCCGCGTACGCACTTCCACCTGAGTTTCTAGGCTGTCGTTGAGCCGCCGCAGTTCGGTCTCCATCTGCTGACGGTAGGTGATGTCCTCGAACAGCACAATGGCTCCCTGCGGCCAATCGGCGGGGGAATTGGCATTGTCAACCAGCGATTCTAGCCGCAGCTCGTACCAGCGATCGCCCCGCTGGCGCAGCTGGTACGGTACGGCTTGACCTCGACAGACCCGCTCCCACAGCTGCTCCCAAGCGTCGCCCTCAAACCAGTCGAGCGGCAGGGCCGAGGCCAAGCGCTCACCCGCCGCTAAATCCAACCATTCGGTGGCCAAGGGGTTGGCAAACCACACGGTGCCATCCGCCGCCGCCGCCACTAACCCTAGGGGCAGGCTGCGGGCAATGGCCGCCTGAATCGCCTGAGATCGCCCCAGTTGTTGAGTCAGCTCGACTAGCTGGGACAGATCCGAGGCACGATCGCCCTGGGGCACCAAGCCAGTCTGATCGAGAGCAGCGGCGGAAGGTGGGGGCTTGGGCAGCAGCACCTCGGGCGAGTGACGACGCTGTAATGCCACCGTCATCTGCCGCAGCCAGCGGGTCTGTCGCAGCCAGTGCTGACCCAGGGTCAGACCGCCCACAGTACTTAGCAGCAGCCCCGGACCCACCACCGGCAACCACAGGTTAGCGCCCATTAGCACTAGGGCAGTTCCCCACCAGCCTGCGACCAAGCCGCCGACCAGCGCCCCCTGCTGCCAAAACGTCCCCTGTCGCCGCTGTAGCTTTAGGCTCAGGGCGAGGGCGAGGGCGATCGCTCCGGACCAGCTTCCGACCAACGGTCTTAACCAGCGCTGGAGCAGCAGGTTATCGATCAAGGCTCCGTGCAGATAGACACCACTAGCAGGTGGCTCAACATTAAAGGGGGTCGCCCAATCGTCGAGGCCTATGGCCGTGGCCCCAATCAGCACAACCTTGCCCTCAAACTTTTGAGGGGACACCCGACCCTCCAGCACATCCACAAAAGAGTAGGTGGGCAGCGCCTTGGTCGGACCGGGCCAGTCAACCCAGAGCGGGCGATCCAGAGGGGGTAGGGAGACGGCCTGCTGGGTCAGGCTGAGGGCTTCTGCGGTGGCAATAGCTAGGGCGGGCCGGTGGCCCACCATCGGCTCAACGCTGTGGATGTAACCGCCCTGGTAGCGCTGCAAAATATGGCCAGTGGCCAAAGCTGCCTCAGTTAGCGTCGGGTTTAGCCCTAGGGGCCGCCCGTCGCGATCCCAGGCAGAGGCTAGGATGACAGCAGAATGAGCGGCGATCGCCTCGGCAAACACCGCATCATCGGGGCTGGGGTCGCTAAACAGCAGGTCGAACACCACCACCTGGGGGCGGCCTTTTTGCAAACCTTGCATCAGCTCAGCGTAGCGGCGACGCGGCCAGGGGAACGCTCCCAACGCATCTAAACTGGGTTCGTCAATGGCAATCAGTACCACCTGGTCAGCCCAGGGCCGCTCCCCCCGCAGCCGGAAGCGCAGCCCATACTCGGCCTGCACCAGGGGCATGAGCAGGCCCAGCTCGCTCAAACTCAGAACCAACAGGCTGGCAGCAGTCAACGTCAGCAGCGATTCTAACCCTCGCCGAAACCGGCTAGAGAAGATAGATCTCATGGACTTCCTGGCGGCCAAGGGGAGTGATCACTACAACCTCAACTCGCAGTCGGGCCGTTGCCACCCGGGTTAGGCGAAATTCACCCTGACGATCGACAAGTTGGGGGGCACCATCGACAAATACAGTATTGACCGGGTCAACCCGACCCGTGAGCGTGACAACGCGAGTGTTTCCCTCAAACGATACGGTGCGCTCGTACTCTAGACCAGGATCATCCCGCAGGGGCACTGGCTGGGTGGGGGGTTCGCCGGGCAAGATTAGGTTTTGGTAGCCCCCATGCACCGGCACCGACGCCCCAACGGCACTGGTTTCTACCGCTCCAGAGAGGGTGGCAATGCCGGTCTTGCCGTCGTCTTGCACACTGACGCCAAACTCCGTCCCCCGTACGCCGCTAATGCCGGCGGGGGTTTCGATCTCAAACTCAGAGCTTTGGTTGGTAAAGCGACGCAATTGAGTACGCACCTGCCCTCGCGACACGCTGAGGTGGGTAATGCGCCCACCATCGGCGGCCGTCTCAAGAGTGCGAATGCGCAGCTCGGTACGCTCTGAAACCTGCAAAGAGCCGAGGTCAGTATCTACGTCTAAAACCGCGGTCGATCGCGACCCTGTCCGCAACCCGTCACCGATCTGACCGAGGCGATCGCCCGCCCGAGCAGGGCTAGCACTACTGGAACGCAGCAGCGTCACCTCTCCCTGTAGCTGTCTCAGCGACATCCCTCTCTCCACTCGAACGGAGATAGCTTGAGTAGCGAATGATACAGATACAACCGCAATAATACTGATTCCAACTAGGGCCAGCTTTCGCCACCACGAGGAACGCGTCTTTGAAGCGGAGGCAATTGGCCGTAGTAGATGATTGATCATGTGTACTTTTTACCATGATCTCTCTTTACATACATTAGCCGACGTAGTAATTCTTGAGGCTTCTTACCCGCTTACGCCGGCATCAGCTCTGGTTTTAGGCTGCTAAAAGACTCAACCTTCACAGTTTCGCTACCGCTTACCGGCCTATCAACTAGCTATACAGGTCGCCGGAAAGCTGTGTAGCAATTGTTGCACCTCTTCCTTCTTCGCAAGGCTCAACCGACGCAAGTTAAATTGGGCTGCTTTGCTGAAGTAATGACCTTGTTTGGGCCGAAGTCACTACCTGGTCATACCAGGCGTTGGCTAGCTTTTCGGTGAACTGGGCCGACTGCACCCAGTGCAACACTAGCTGCTCCCGCAATTGCTCAAACAGGTTGGGATAGTTAGCCTCAATCCATTCGGTGTTAAAGGCAATCCAGTCCATCACTATTTGCGGGGTGACTTCGGGGTGAAACTGTAGGCCATAGATATTGCTGCCGATGCGAAAGGCCTGATTTTTGCAGGCACTGTTAGTGAGGAGCAATTTCGCCCCGACGGGCAGATCAAAGGTGTCGAAGTGCCACTGCATCATCGGCATTCCCGGTGGGTAGTCTTGCAGCCAAGGTTCCTCAGGAGAAGCGGTTGGGAATAGGGGCGTAAAGCCCAGTTCTGGAACCTCGTTTTGATAAACTCGGCTACCAAAAGCACGGGCAATGAGCTGGGCCCCTAGGCAAATGCCCAACACCGGCTTGCCCTGACTATGAAATTCGCGAATCAGCTCTGCAACTCGCGCTAGGTGAGGAAAGTTGTCGTCTTCGCAGGCGTTCATCGGGCCGCCGAGCACAATTAGACCGTCGTAATGGCCATAGGGCGGAGTCGGTCTCTGGGGTACTAACCAGGTGTGCAGCCAGGCTCCTTTGACCTCTAGATATCGGCCTAAAATGCCAACGGGGTCGGCTTCGACATGTTGAACGACCAAAATATCCATAGATGAACCCGGCCTTTGATAGACGCTTGGGGTGAGATCTTGTGCAGCAAGAGTAGCTAAGCTTAACTCAAATGCCCTCTGGGGGCATTTGAGTTAAGCTTGTCATATCAAGTTATCCCAGAATTCTTCGAGGTTGGCAAACAACTCGCTAGCGTTTATGACTTCGTTCTAGGTAGTAGTTTTTGTGGGAAGCAAAGGTGCCCTACGATCGCCAACCGCCGAGTCAGAGTTACTGCTCAGCGGTTGGCGAGAAACTATTTCAGGTAGCCTGCCCCTAGGGGGTTACAGCATGCCGGTGGTGCCATCGGTCCGGTGGGTGTCGTTAACACTGCGGCGATCGTCAACCTGCTGATCTGAGTCACGGCTAACGGTAGACTCTAGCCGGTGCCAGGCATCTTGGCTAGCGTGCTTGGCCTTCTCCCAGCCAAGGCGGCCGTTGTGGCTTTCATAGTCTTTCCGCAGATGGGGTTCAGCCTGGGTAAAGGTCATACCTTGACCAGAGTAGGTGTTGTAGCCCTCATAGCCAGTGCGATAGGCAGGGCTATAGTCGTCGTAGCTGTGGTCAGCCTCCACATATGGCCGATTTTTGTAATTGGTGCGCCAGTAGTCGTCCTCCACGGTGGGATCAACTTTTTCTGCAACGCCTTTACCCGCTAACCCACCAGCTACAGCGCCAACGGCTGCACCAACTACGGCTCCCACAGGGCCACCCACCGCACCACCGACCGCAGTGGCGATCGCGCCTACTCCGGCCGCGCCTACTCCAGTGCCAACGGGGTGTGCTCCAGGCTGCCCAGTGATGGGATCGGGGTTAGTGTCAGGATTGCGATCTAGGTTCTTATCGCTTGCCATGGTGTTAACTTCCGTACTAACAACAATGCTTTGCATGGGCCATCGTTAAATAGCCTCACGCTCTGCATTTAGAACTGTTCACAGATTAGAAATTTCTCAGCTGAAATGCGCCGGCAGGATGGCAGAGATTTATCTATGCAACTGGGGGGAGTTAGCGCCGTTCTGCCAGCCCACACCGGTGCTGTTCTCGGCTGAAGCTGCCCGCGTGAAAAGAACACCACCGACCTCAACCCGTATCTACAATGACAAAAGCGACTTCGTCAGCCTGTTTTACTAAGCTGAAACGTCTGGAGTCGTTCTATGGTCGGCATGCTAACCCAAGCACAGAGCCTAGTAGAAAGGGCCAAGGCCCTCGGCATCAAGTTTTTTCTAGTTTCCTACACCGATTTGTTAGGGGGCACTCGAGCCAAGCTGGTGCCCGCCACTCAAATGGCTGCAGTAGAAAAAGACGGTGCGTTTTTCTGCTCTTTTGCCTCCAACCTGGGCCTGGGGCCGGAGGCCGCAGAAATCGCCGCGGTGCCCGACCCCGACTCGCTAATTCAGCTGCCCTGGGAGCCTACGGTGGGCTGGGTAGCCAGCGATGTGTACTTTGAGGGCGAACCCTTTCCGGCTGCCCCGCGAATGATGCTCAATCGAGTGATCGATCAGGCAGCAGCCCTGGGCTATACCCACAGAACGGGGGTCGAGGCAGAATTCTTTTTGCTGCGCCAGACAGAAAAAGGCTATGAAATTGCTGACCCCAAGGACACTGCCGATCGCCCCTGCTATGACCAGCTCAACCTGATGCGGCAGTTTGACCTGATCTCAACTTTGGTCACCTACATGGAGGACCTGGGCTGGCAGCCCTACCAGTGTGACCACGAAGATGCCAACGGTCAGTTTGAGCTGAACTGGACCTACAGCGATGCGCGGACCACCTGCGATCGCCACGTGTTCTTCAAATACATGGTCAAAACCCTGGCCGAGCAACGCGGGTTCATCGCCACCTTTATGCCCAAGCCCTTTAGTCACATCACCGGCAACGGCGGCCATGTCCACAACAGCCTGTGGCAGGGCGACACCAATGTCTTTGCCAAAGGGGCTGACGAGGGCGGGCTTTCCCCCCTGGGCTACAACTTTTTGGGCGGTGTCTTGGCCCACGGCAAGGGGCTGGCTGCTCTCTGTGCCCCCACAGTCAACTCCTACCGTCGACTGGGGGCCAGCACTACAGCCTCTGGCAGCACCTGGAGCCCCCGCTACATTTCCTACGGCGGCAATAACCGATCGCACCTGATCCGCATTCCCGACAAAGGTCGGTTCGAGTGCCGCATGATCGACGGTGCCGTTAACCTCTACCTCGCCACAGCCGGCCTTCTAGCCGCCGGGCTAGAGGGCATCAAACAGCAGATTGACCCTGGCCAGCGCATCGACGAAAACCTGTTCGCCCGAGGCGACGAGTTCACCAACCTGCAAACCCTGCCTCACAATCTCTACGAAGCGATGGCCGCCCTCAAGCAAGACGCTCTGCTGATGGACATGATGGGAGAACTCGGCGCTAAGACCTTTCTGGAAATGAAAGCGAAGGAATGGAACGCCTTCAATACTCAAATCACCACCTGGGAAATGGATCAGTACGTGAATATTTAGAAGTCCGGTACAACTGAATGGTCGTTCGCTCGGAAAAGGGATCGGCTGAGTAGCCAAGGTCAATGGTGGGCAATGCCCACCCTACGGTTGCTTAGGCTAATCGCAAAGAAAAACAGGCCAATTGGCAGAACAGAGGTTTAAACCGATGAGCGATCGCTCCTTTCCGTGAGGTGAAGGACGACGGAACGTCCTTCTCGTAGGGGTCTGGGGGGACCGAAATCCCCCCAGCGGCAAGCTTGGCTTTTCTCCCCGAAACCCTCTCAATGAGCAGTTAATTAAGTCGTTAATTATTCTTACTGCATTGCTACACAACGCACCCTACGGCTCCTATTTTATAAGAAGAAACCTTATAGCTTGGCGCACGGCTAGCATTCGCAAGGCAGTCAACAGCAGGGGTATAGGGTGCAAGGTATAAGGGCCATTGCTGCACCCTATACCTTAGGTATTAATTCCCTCATCAGTTCGGTCGTCGCCTAGCTGACGGGCGGCTATCCGCCACAGAGATAACCAAGGGTTCCATGGCACCATAAAGCCATCGCACTCAACCTTGGACCCATGAACCCCTCTCCCCAAGCTTTCTACGACTGGTATAAGCGCACCCTCGACAATCCTAAGTATCGCTGGCTTCTGGCCGGTGCCACGCTGTTGTACCTGCTTAGCCCCATTGACATTTCCCCCGACTTCATCCCCATCATCGGCTGGATTGACGATGCCGCGGTGGCCTCTTTGTTCATTGCTGCCATGTCGCAGATTGCACTCTCAGGGTTGAACAACAAACGCTCTGGGCTCCAGGCCGACGCCCCTGATACCGCTCACACCACCGTAGATGTCAACTATGACTAACGAGCGACTGGGCAAAGCTCAATCCGCTGACGAACATCCCTATTAGGGGCATTGCAGTGCAATGCCCCTGCGCCAACTATAGAAATAGCCTTTAACGACGTCTTCAAACCGTTAAAAGCCTAAGGGATGAGACAGTCGTCCATCCCAACAGTCAAAACCGCCAACCATTCGATTGGCTCACTACAAAATTTAAAGTTGCTATGCCTGTAAACAAAAATCCTCAGCCGTCGCGATCGCGCCAAATTGCCAACATCGTCCTGTGGGCCGCTACTGGCCTCCTGCTGCTCAACATTGTGTTCTCGGGGTTCTTCGGCAGCCAAACGGCCCGTGAACCCTACAGCATGTTCATCCATCGGGTGCAAGAGCAAGAGGTATTACGAGCCTCCGTGGGGCAAAACGAAATTCGCTACCAAGTCAAAGATGCCACCACTGGTGAAGCGGGCGATGTCTACAGCACGACGCCCATTTTTGACCTCCAGCTGCCCCAGCTACTCGAAGACAACGGCGTTGAGTTTGCTGCCGTGCCGCCGCCCAAGGGCCAGTGGTTTGGCAGCTTGCTGAGCTGGGTGATTCCACCACTGATCTTTATTGGGGTGTGGCGATTCTTCTTGGCCCGTGGTGGCGGTGGCCCCCAGGGAGCCCTCTCCATTGGCAAAAGCAAAGCCAAGGTTTACGTAGAAGGCGACGCTGGCAAGATTACCTTCGACGACGTGGCCGGGGTCGAAGAAGCCAAGGCTGAACTGGTAGAAGTTGTTGATTTCCTCAAAACCCCCCAGCGCTTTACGGATTTAGGGGCCAAAATTCCCAAGGGCGTCCTGCTGGTTGGCCCGCCAGGAACCGGTAAGACGTTGATGGCTAAAGCCGTCGCGGGTGAAGCAGGCGTACCCTTCTTTAGCATTTCGGGTTCTGAGTTTGTGGAACTATTTGTGGGCGTAGGTTCCTCCCGCGTGCGCGACCTGTTTGAGCAAGCCAAGAAACAGTCTCCCTGCATCATTTTTATTGATGAGCTAGATGCGATCGGTAAATCCCGCTCCAGCAGCAGCTTCTACGGCGGCAACGACGAGCGCGAGCAGACCCTCAACCAGCTGCTCACCGAGATGGATGGCTTTGAGGCCGGCGGCACTACCGTGATTGTGTTAGCCGCCACCAACCGTCCCGAAACCCTTGACCCCGCCCTGCTGCGCCCCGGTCGCTTCGATCGCCAGGTACTAGTCGATCGCCCCGATCTCAAAGGCCGCGAAGCCATCCTTAAAATCCACGCTAAGGATGTGAAGCTGGCTGACACCGTCGATCTCAAAACGACCGCCACCCGCACCCCAGGCTTCGCCGGAGCTGACTTGGCTAACCTGGTCAATGAAGCTGCCCTGCTGGCCGCCCGCCGCGGCAGCACCGTAGTCGAGCAAGAAGACTTTGGCGAGGCGATCGAGCGCGTCGTCGCCGGTCTAGAGAAAAAGAGCCGTGTGCTCAACGAGAAAGAGAAGAAGATCGTCGCCTACCACGAAGTCGGCCACGCCCTGGTCGGCGCTATGATGCCCGGCACCGACGAGGTCGAAAAAATCTCCATCGTGCCGCGCGGTATGGCCGCCCTCGGCTATACCCTGCAACTGCCCACCGAAGACCGCTTTTTGCGCGATGAGGCCGAGCTGAAGGGGCAGATTGCTACTCTGCTGGGCGGGCGATCGGCCGAAGAAATCATCTTCGGCAGCATCACCACCGGAGCATCCAATGATCTTCAACGGGCTACCGACTTGGCTGAGCAGATGGTCACTACCTACGGCATGAGCCAGGTGCTCGGCCCTCTTGCCTACGATCGCGCCCAGCGCAACGCCTTCCTCGATGGCGGCACGCCCAATGCTCGCCGCCCCATCAGCGAAGAAACGGCCAAGGCGATCGACGAAGAGGTGAAAGCCATCGTTGAAGAAGGCCACCAGCGTGCCCTCGACATTCTCAAGCAGAACCGCGAGTTGCTAGAGACCCTAGCTCAGCAGCTGCTAGAGGACGAGGTGATCGAAGGCCCACCCCTGCGCGAACAGCTCAAGCAGGTGCAGGAACCCCAACTGGTTGGTTAAGGGCTATTGAATAGTTGACAATTGCCCCAACCTGGCTTGCACAGGCTGGGGCAATTGCTGTAAAAGCGCAGCTGCGAGACGTGCTCCGAACTGGCCCAAGCTAGACCTTCGCCACTACCAAGCCTCTGCTACAGTATTAATCGCCTCAGTCCCTAACTCTTCAGAAAACCTGTGGTTGCCGTTAACGACATCTACCTGCTGCGCAACATCTGGTACCACGCCATGCCCAGCCACGAGCTGAAGGCGGGTAAGATGGTGGCCAAAACCCTGCTCAACGAGCCAATTCTGTTTGGCCGCACCAACCAGGGCAAAGCCTTTGCCATCCGGGATATTTGCCCTCACCGGGCCGTACCCCTTAGCTGTGGCCGCTTCGACGGCACCGAGGTTGAGTGCTGTTACCACGGCTGGCGCTTTAACGAAAACGGCCAGTGCACCGAGATTCCGTCGTTGATGCCGGACCAGCAGATGGATCTGAGCCGCTTTGACGTGAATTCCTACGAGGTTAAAGAGGTGCAGGGCAACCTGTGGGTTTATGTGAGCGATCGCGATAACCCCCAGCCTCCCCGCTTCGATGTGCCCCGTGTGCCGGGCTTTAGCGATGACGTTCGCCCCAGCGTCACCTACACCATGCGGTTTCCCTGCTACATCGACCATGCTGTGGTGGGACTAATGGATCCGGCTCACTCCCCCTTTGTGCATCGCTCCTGGTGGTGGCGCGGGGCTACCCTCAACGACGAAATCAAGTGGTTTGACCCTTCGCCCTACGGGTTCACCATGCGCAAGCACCGCATGGGCGAGAATATGGGCTACGGCTACTGGTTAATTGGCGGCGTGCCCGACAACGAAATCATCTTTTACCTGCCCGGCGTCCGCACCGAGGAAACCACCACTTCAAAACACCGAGTGGTGAACTTGACCACCGTTACCCCCCTCACCAACGACCAAACCGACGTCACCTTTGAGCTGTACTGGGACCTCCCCTGGGGCAACCTGCTCAAGCCGATTCTGCCCCTGATGATTCGCTCCTTTTTAGGCCAAGACCGCGACGTAGTGATCAAGCAGCAGGAGGGGCTCAAGCATGAGACCGTATTGCGGCTGATTAAAGACTCTGACACCCTCGCCCGGTGGTATTACCAACTCAAAAAAGAGTACCAGCGCTCCCAGACGGAAGACCGCGAGTTTGCCACCCCCGTCAAAACGCAGCTGCTCAAATGGCGAGCCTAAAGTACGTTTGGCTCCACGTCGGGACCCACCTCTCGGTCCAATCTGCCCACACTTTAAGGTAGGGTAGCTACCACATCAGAGCGCCAAGCTTGGGGAACTCCCGGCGCTAGAATTGTTGCCTGATAGGGAATTAACCCGACGTGATCGCTCCCTAGACACCGGGCAGCAGCGTAGGACAGATCGAGGGAGCGATCGCCAATATATGGACCGCGATCGTTGATGCGTACGACCACGCTCTTACCGTTGAGTTGGTTGCGCACCTTGAGAAAGGTGCCAAAGGGCAAGGTCTTGTGGGCCGCTGTCAGGTCGTTCTGATTAAAGGTTTCACCGGTAGCCGTCTGCCGCCCGTGGAAGTAAGGCCCATACCAAGACGCTGTGCCGTTAAACGTCTTGCGGGTTTCACCCAAGCCGTGGGCCACCATTTGCACCTGGCTGGGCTCTAGAGGAGACCCCCCAAAGGCCAGACGCAGGTTGTTGACCCAGGCGGTCGCTTGCAAGGCAGTCTGGCTATGGTTGGATGCACTGACTGAACTAGCCTGAGCTGAGTCTGTCCCAGGCAACACAAACACGGTTTTGCCATCGACCTGCGCGGCGGCTAAAGCCTCGCTTAGTTTAGGGGTTAGCCCGTTGGGGTTGGCCTCTAGTTGAGGCACCGCTTGGCGAATCTGACGGGCAACCTGATCCGCCGCCGGACGAGACGGCACCTGCCCAATCGCTACATTCTTGACCCGAATAGTAAATCCTTTAGCTGGAGCGCTAGCGTTTGCCGCAGCTAGTTTGCCACAGGCAACCGGGGTCGGGGCAATCTGAGTTACCCCGCTGCTAACGTGGGCGTTTGTTCCCTGGCCGACTACGGCCACAGCGGCGGTAGCCCTCCAGAGGCGCCAATCCACAGCCGCCGTCTGCGGCCAACCCAACTGGGGAAACAACTGAAGGGGCTTGTGGATAGCAGATTGTAGATGCAAGGGAGAGTAGGGAGAAGCTCTTAAATCTACCGCAGGCTGACGCTGCCCATGAGCCACTGCATTGGCGTTAGCCGTTTGCAGTACTAAAGGGGCAGGTGGGTTGAACGGATTGAGATAATGCGGTAGAAACGCAGCCCAGAAAAGTCCAAATAACGTCATTTATGCGTGTGCAGAAAGCGACGCCCCGGCTCCGCCAATTTCATCCAGGGATGAAGTCAGCCACAAGCTTGAGCCATGGGCAAAACAAAAAGCCACCTTAGGTGTTGCGCTTGCTCAGCAACTAAGGCAAAAACTGGGTTTTTAAGGCATAAAAGGCCTATTCGCAAGGTTGCGACTAGTTTTTTTAGCCTATCACTTAAAATTTGTATCTGCAATCACACACAAGTAACGTTCTTTAGAGTAAAGAAAAATCTCGCTAACGACAGAGAAGCATTTCTTCCTATAGATGGAGGAGAGCGATCGCGCTCAATCATAAGCACAATGAACAACCCTGCGATCGCAGCAGAGCGTAGATAAATTCACTTAATGCAGTTGAAAAATGCGTTCAAGGTGCGATTCCGGAACAGATTGCTTAGCAACTCGCACCTCAGTCCTCACCTGACAGGGTTTCTGCCATCAGCCCAGTAGCTTTCCGAAGTGGCTTCCCAAAGTAGCAGCCCCATCAAAATGACGCCAACAAAGGGAGTCAGACGGGGCTGGAGACGCAGTTAGGAGGTATCTTGCGTTCAGCATATCCGTGGAATGGTTGAGTAGGGCCTTCCCTTAACAAGTTTTTAAGGCTCATCGGTGGAGCGATCGCCAAGCACAACGAGCAACCGGACCCTCATCTCGGCTTGAGAACTGGGTTAGCTCCAGGCTGACGCAGCTTTACTCCTCCATAAAGCTTCAGTGAAAGCCCGTCCGACCAGGTATCGAATGTAACCTAACGAGTGAAGAATCACACTATGCCCCTCGCAGCGTAGAACGTTCGTTAAAACGAGCTTTCGCCAGCGGGAGAGCAGGGGTTCCATCACTATTCAGGTTCAATTCCAGCTATGAAGGCAACACTGATTCGAGTCTTTATTTGGCCCAGTGGTACCGCGTTATTGGTGGGGTTGAGCGTGTTAAGTTTGCTACTTCTTCACTGGCCCGGCCTGGAGGCTGAGCAGCAGGCTAGCGGCAACCGAGATGAGTTTCCGGGCCAGCGGCGGGGGGGCGGCACCCACTGGGTTAACAACCAACACAATGACACTATGGCTTAAAGGCTGTGGCTTAGCAGGCTGACGCTGCCACGGGGACACAGGGGCCGATCCGGTTGGAGCGATTTCCGGATAGCGCCCTTATTCCCTGTATATCTCTGTATTCAGGGAATTACGAGTCAATGCCTGCCATTGCCACTCCTACCGTTGTCGGTTTAATCCATGGTGCATTTCCGGGTCTGGCCGTTTAGGCAGCAGCTCCAACAGTGGGCCTCCCGTTTTTCTAAACCTATTAATTTTGGCAGTCGAGCTGTGCTGGTTTCTAGCCTGCTCGCCCTCACACTGGTGTCTGCGGGCAAGCGGCTACAGCTGTTTGAAACCTTGGAGACCTCTAGTTTTGACTTGCTGACCCGGCTGTTGATTCAGCAGACCTCAGACCCGCGGCTGCTAATTGTAGAGGTGACCGAGGCTGATCTAGAGGCTTACGGTTGGCCCCTGACTGACCAGGTGGTGGCCGATATTATTGCCGAGGTGCAGCGCCATGAGCCAGCGGTGGTGGGGCTCGATCTGTACCGCAACACCCCTCAGGACATGCCAGGTCAGGCGGCCCTTGCTCAAGCCTTTGCCAATTCCTCAAAGGTGATTGGCATCTTCAACGTGGGCAAGCAGGGCACTAGCATTGAGGTGCCCGCTCCCGCTACCTGGCCCGCCGACCAGGTGGGATTTAACGACTTAGCCATTGACCCGGATGGGGTGCTGCGCCGCAACCTGCTGTACGTATCCACCCCCAACAATCCTGCCTACTCGTTTCCGCTGCGGGTGGTGCTGGCTTACCATTCTGACTTGGAGTTTCAAGTCGATCGAGACAACGATCTGCTGCGCATTGGGGAGGCTGAATTTCCGGCCCTGCTGGCTAGGGATGGCGGCTATGCCAATATTGATGACCGGGGCTATCAGGTGATGATGAAGTACCGCACTCCCTACGAGCCAGCCCCAACTTTAACCATTACCCAGGTGCTGGCCGGAGCGGTGCCCCCCGACTGGGTGCGGGGCAAGATTGTGCTGATCGGGTCCACTGCATCCAGCCTCAAGGATGAATTTTATACGCCCTTTAGCCATGAGCATTCGGCCCGGTTTGTGATGGCCGGGGTGGAGGTGCACGCTCAGAGCATTAGCCAGCTACTTGATGCGATCGCAGGCGAGCCCGCCCTCTACCGTTTTTTGCCCCAGTGGGGCGAATTTTTCTGGCTGCTGGGCTGGACCCTAGCAACTGGGGTAATGGGCTGGCAGGTGCGCCGACCGTCCCTGCTGCTGTTGCTCAGCGGCAGTATGGTTTTGGGCATTTGGAGCCTGAGCGGCCTAGCCCTGGCTAACATGCTATGGGTACCTACGGTAGAACCCGTAGCGGCCTTTTTGCTGGCCCTAGGGCTGGTGCTCACCCAAAAGGTGTTGTACCGCAGCAGCTACGACCAGCTCACCCTGCTACCGGGGCGAGATATGTTTGTGCTGCAAGTGCAGCGGGCTCTCTGCCAAAAACCCGCCAGTGCGGTGACGGTGGTGTTTTTAGACATCGATCGCTTTAAGCTGATCAACCAGTCCTTTGGGCACGTTGTGGGCGATCGCGTGCTGCAAACCCTGGGTCAGCGGCTGCGACAGTTTTTGCCCTCCTCGGCCCAGCTGTCGCGGGTGGGTGGTGATGAATTTGCCTTTTTGCTGCCGGTGCATGAGCAGCCCACCGTAGACCAGTGGCTCAATCGTTTGCAAACCGAGCTGTCAGAGCCCTTTTCGATCGCGCGGCGGCGGCTCTCGGTAACCAGCTCTATGGGGGTTGCCATGGCCCATGGCGAACATTCCCCCAGCCCCCAAGACCTGCTGCGTGACGCCCATACCGCCATGTACCGGGCCAAGGCCCTGAATGAATACCGCTACGAAGTGTTTGCCAGCACTATGCACGAAGAGGCGGTGCGTCGTTTAGAACTCGAAAGCCACCTGCTCAGCGCCTTTGAGAACAACGAGTTTTTGCTCCACTACCAACCGATTGTGTGTCTGCAGAGCGGTTGCATTACGGGCTTTGAGGCCCTGGTGCGGTGGTACCGCCCCGAGGAGGGCTTTGTGTCGCCGGGGCAGTTTATTCAAGTGACCGAGGAAACCGGGCTGATTGTGCACCTGGGCCAGTGGATCTTTCGGGCCGCCTGCGCCCAGCTCAAGGCTTGGCAGCAGCAGTTTCCCGACCATCCCTTGACCATGAGCATTAACCTATCGCGGCGGCAACTGCACCAGGTTGACCTGGTGGATCAGTTTGGAGCCTGTCTGCATGAGCTCAATCTGGCGGGCAAGCAGGTGCAGCTCGAAATTACCGAAAGCATGATCATGCGGGACGTAGATGGGGCGACGGAGCTCATGCATCGGCTAAAGCAGCTGGGGCTGAAGCTGGCGATCGACGACTTTGGCACCGGCTATTCGTCGCTTAGCTACCTGCATCGTTTCCCCACCGATACGCTCAAAATCGACCAGTCTTTTGTTGGCCGCATGGATCAAAGCGGCGACGATCGCGAAATCGTGCACACCATTATCGCCCTGGGCCAAAAGCTGAGTATGGATCTGGTAGCCGAAGGCATTGAAACCGAAACCCAGCTCAACCGACTGCGGGCCATGGGCTGCCGGCGTGGGCAGGGCTACCTGTTTTCTCAGCCCCTGGGTCGTGAGGCGGCTACGGCCCTGTTGACTAACCCCTGGCCCTGGATCACCGTTGGCACCTCTGACGAAGCCCAAAAGGCTTGAAAACAGGCGGTGTTTGGTCATCGTTACATAACACTATGTTTTGTGCAGAAGTAATAGGATGGTGGAGTAGGCTTTTGTGCTTCAGGGCACAGTTATAGAGAGCCTTAGTTTTAGAGGTTGGCGGTCAAGCTACGCTCGTTTTGAGAGCTAACACAGTCCACATGCCAACTAGTCTGGGTTGTCGAGATTTAGACCCAGCTGGGCTACCCGCGATTCTGACGAATTGCTGCGCTGATCGCGGTGGTAACGCCACGATCAGCGGTAGCCGTGGTGATAGAAACGACCGAGAGCCCTACCGCCGACCTCAGTGACCAACAGGAGGTCAAACCATGCCCATTGCCAGTATTAACCCCGCCACCGGAGCGGTGCTCAAGCGTTTTGAACCGTTGAGCGAGACCGACATTGAGCACAAGCTCGCCCTGGCCGCCCAGACCTTTGCTACCTACCGTCAAACATCCTTTGAGCAGCGCGCTGGGTGGCTGCGCCAGGCCGCCCAGGTGCTCGACGGCAACAAAGCCGCCTATGCCAAAATCATGGCCCTGGAGATGGGCAAGCCCCTAGCGGGGGCGATCGCCGAAGTCGAAAAAAGCGCCCTGGTCTGCCGCTACTACGCCGACCACGGAGCCGAGTTTTTAGCCGACGAGCCCGCCGCTACCGACGCCAGCCGCAGCTTTGTGCGCTACCAGCCCATTGGCCCGGTGCTAGCGGTGATGCCCTGGAACTTCCCGTTTTGGCAGGTGTTTCGCTTTGCTGCCCCAGCGCTGATGGCGGGCAACGTGGGGCTGCTCAAGCACGCCTCAAATGTGCCCCAGTGTGCCCTAGCGATCGAGGAAGTTTTTCAGAAGGCGGGGCTGCCCGAGGGGGCGTTTCAGACGCTGCTGATTGGGGGCGATCGCATTGCCAAACTCGTCACCGACGATCGCATTAAAGCCGCCACCCTCACGGGCAGCGAACCCGCCGGGGCCAGTCTGGCCGCCGCCTGCGGCCAGCAGATCAAAAAGACGGTGCTGGAGTTGGGTGGCAGCGACCCGTTTATTGTCACGCCCAGTGCGGATTTGGAGGCGGCGATCGCCACCGCCGCCACCGCCCGCATGCTCAACACCGGCCAGTCCTGCATTGCCGCTAAGCGGTTTATCGTCCATGAGGCGATCGCCGAGCGCTTTGAGCAGGGCATGACCGAAAAATTCGCGGCGCTTAAAGTGGGCAACCCCCTCGACGAAGGAGTGACCGTTGGCCCCCTGGCCACCCCCGACATAGCCGCCGAGCTAGAGCAGCAGGTCAACACCTGCCTGGCCCAGGGCGGCACCGCGCTGATCGGCGGCGATGTCGCGGCGCTGAAAGCCGAGCTGTCCGCCGATTTGCAGAACGGCAACTGGTTTCCACCCACCATTCTCGCTGCCCTGCCGCCTGGCACCCCCGCCGACCAGGAGGAGTTCTTTGGCCCGGTAGCCCTGGTGTTTCGCGTGGGTAGTTTGGATGAGGCGATCGCGCGGGCCAACGACATTCCCTTTGGCTTAGGGGCCAGCGCCTGGAGCCAGGACCCCGCTGAGCAAGAGCGACTGATGGCCGAGCTAGAGGCTGGGGCAGTCTTTATTAATGGACTGGTTAAATCTGATCCGCGTCTACCCTTTGGCGGCATTAAGCGATCGGGCTACGGGCGCGAGCTGGGCCGCCATGGCATTCACGAGTTCGTCAACATCAAAACCGTTTGGGTTAAGTAGCCACCCCACCACCCCATCACTCCCCCACCTTCCCCACCGTCACATTCCCTCTAACCCCCGACACGATCTATGAATACCGCCGAATTGCTTGTCCAGTGCCTTGAGAACGAAGGCGTCGAATACATTTTTGGCCTGCCAGGGGAGGAAAACCTCCAGCTGCTCCAGGCCCTAAAGCGATCCTCGATTCAGTTCATCACCACTCGTCACGAGCAGGGGGCGGCCTTTATGGCCGATGTCTACGGGCGGCTAACGGGCAAGGCGGGGGTGTGCCTTTCGACCCTGGGGCCGGGGGCGACCAACTTAATGACTGGGGTAGCCGACGCAACGTTGGACCGCGCCCCGCTGGTGGCGATTACGGGGCAGGTGGGCACCGATCGCATGCACATTGAGTCGCACCAGTACCTCGACCTGGTCGCCATGTTTGCCCCGGTCACCAAGTGGAATGCCCAGATCGTGCGGCCCAGCATTACCCCCGAAATTGTGCGCAAGGCCTTTAAGCTGGCCCAGGCCGAAAAGCCTGGCGCGGTGCATATCGATCTGCCCGAAAACATTGCCGAAATGGAGGTGGTTGGAGCCGCTCTGCGCAAAGACAGCCAGGAGAAAACCTACGCCTCATTGCAGAGCATTCAGCAGGCGGCGGTGGCGATTTCCCAAGCCACTAACCCCATGATTTTGGTAGGCAACGGTGCCATTCGCGCCAGCGCCAGCGAGGCTCTGACCGAGTTTGCCACTCTGCTCAATATTCCGGTGGCCAACACCTTTATGGGCAAGGGCGTAATTCCCTACACCCACCCGCTAGCGCTGTGGGCGATTGGGTTGCAGCAGCGCGACTACATCACCTGCGCCATGGAGCAGACCGATCTGATCATTGCCGTGGGCTATGACCTGATCGAGTATTCGCCCAAAAAGTGGAACCCCGACGGCAAGCTGCCCATTCTGCACATCAATCTCACCCACGCTGAGGTGGACAGTAGCTACATTCCTAAGGTTGAGGTAATTGGCGACATCTCAGACTCGCTAGAAGAAATTCTCAAGCGGGTGAAGCGCCAGGGTCGCCCTGAACCCCACAGTCTCAAAATTCGCGACGAAATTCGCGCTGACTACGAGCAGTATGCCGACGACTACGGCTTCCCAATCAAACCCCAAAAGCTAATCTACGACCTGCGCCAGGTGCTCGACGCCGAAGACATCGTGATTTCTGACGTGGGGGCCCACAAAATGTGGATGGCTCGCAACTACCACTGCCTGCGCCCCAACACCTGTCTGATTTCCAACGGCTTTGCGGCCATGGGCATTGCTTTGCCGGGAGCGCTGGCGGCCAAGCTGGTGCACCCCAACCGCAAAGTGGTGGCGGTAACCGGCGATGGCGGCTTCATGATGAACTGCCAGGAGCTAGAAACAGCCCTGCGGGTGGGCACCCCCTTTGTCACCATCATCTTTAACGACGGTGGCTACGGGCTAATTGAGTGGAAGCAGATGAACTATTACGGTGAGTCAACCTACATTCACTTCACCAACCCCGACTTTGTGAAACTGGCGGAGGCTATGGGCCTCAAGGGCTACCGAATTGAGTCGGCAGAGGACTTTATTCCGACGTTGAAGCAGGCATTGGAAGATGATGTGCCAGCGGTGATTGACTGCCCAGTGGACTACCGCGAAAACCTGCTATTTAGCCAAAAGGCGGGCGACCTGAACTGCTTGATCTAAAAGGGTTTTGGGGTTGAATGGCGGCCTTAAACCCAAAACCTCGCTAAAACCTCCCGGTTGGCGGCCCAGTAGCGCTGAAACACTAAGGGTCTACACAGGGCAAGGTTTCTATGCGGCTCAATCTGGCTAAGTCGCCTTTGGTTTGCAGTATTGGCGGGGTGGGCGCGATCGCCGCCGTCCTCATCGGCATGTCGTACCTGCCGGTGGCTAGCGGCCCTGCCCCCGAACCCGAGCTGACCCTCAATAGTCCCTCTGTTTCGCCCTGGCAGCTGGGCACTGACCTGGGTTGGCAGGCCGCGGTCGCGGCTCAGACGGCCCAAACCCAGGCCGACTGGCAGCGGGTAAGCGATTTGTGGAATCAGGCGATCGCTGCCCTGGAAACCGTGCCAGCCACCGACGCCAACTATGCCCAGGCCCAAGCAAAGGCAGAAGAGTATCGAGGAAATCGGGCGATCGCGGGCGATCGCCTTGCCAAAGCCAGCCCTGACGGTGGTACCGTTGCCAGTGATCTACAAAAGGCTCTGACTGCCGCCGAACCATCTTTTAGCTTTTCCTCCGGTCCGGCCAACCGCACGGTCGGCCAGTCTGCCGATGGCCTGGCCACGGTAGAACTTACCAGCGATCGCGCCACTCTGGTCTTAGCCCGCAGCGAGCAGGGCAGCGCCCTGACCATGGCTCAAGTGGTCTACGCCAACCAGTTTTTAAGCCTTGCCGCCCCCGAAACCGCTGCGCAGCCCTGGCTATTAGAGGGGCTGCGCGATGTGCAGCGCAATCAGCCTCCAACCTTACCCGCCGATACTCCAGTCACCCTCAGTGCCGCACCAGATGCTCTCACCATCACGGTTGTAGCCGAACCCTAACCCTCAGTAATTCTGCGGCTGTTTTGGGGCAACAGGATAAACGTTCCCCCAAGCGAATAAAATTGAAGTCTATGGAACTCAGCGGTTCCAGTTTCTTCAACTCCAGCCAGGTAATTTATGAGAGCGTATCGGGCCGCCGCCGTACAGATGACCAGTGTGCCAGACTTGGCCAAAAATTTGGCCCAGGCCGAAGAGCTAATTGACCTGGCAGTGCGTCAGGGGGCAGAACTGGTCAGCCTTCCCGAAAATTTTTCGTTTTTGGGCGACGAAGACGCAAAAATCGCCCAGGCCGACACCATCAGTCAGGCCAGCGAAGCGTTTCTCAAAACCATGGCCCAGCGCTACCAGGTGACGCTGATTGGCGGCGGATACCCCGTGCCCGCCAAAGAGGGCAAAGTCTTTAACACTGCCCTGCTAGTTTCCCCCGAGGGGCAAGAGCTGATGCGCTACGAAAAGGTGCACCTGTTCGACGTCAACCTGCCCGACGGCAACACCTACCGCGAGTCCAACACCGTTATTTCTGGGCACCTGCTGCCCGACGTCTTTCCATCCAAGCCCTTTGGTATTTTGGGCCTGTCGGTGTGCTACGACGTGCGCTTTCCAGAGCTGTATCGCCACCTATCGCAGCAAGGGGCCGAGGTGCTAGTAGTGCCTGCCGCCTTCACCGAGTTTACCGGCAAAGACCATTGGCAAATTTTGCTGCAAGCCCGCGCGATCGAGAACACCTGCTATGTGATCGCCCCAGCCCAAACCGGCTTCCATAACGCTCGCCGCCAGTCTCACGGGCACGCCATGATTATTGACCCCTGGGGCATGGTGCTGGCCGATGCTGGCGTTGATAAGGGGATTGCGATCGCCGAAATCAACCCCGATCGCATTTCCCAGGTGCGTCGCCAAATGCCTGCGTTGGCCCACCGGGTCTTTCCCTAAGACCTGTTTTCCCCAGCAAAACAGCCATTGGAACGATCCCGGTTAACTCTTCAGCAGAAGTAATTTCATGTACATTGGACGGGACGAGTTGTAGCGGTCTGCATGGCAAATTGGATGAGTGGCCTCATCGGCAGCGGCCTGATTAGCAATATTCCCACCGATTTTTTCCAGATAAAACCTGCGTTCAACCCCTGGCTGGCAGAGCTGTCAGAGGCGGAGGTAGAGCCCCTAGTGCTCGCCAGTGTATTGCTAAGTCTAGTTGTGGTCTACCTCGCGGCCAAGATTGGCGGTGAGCTGTGTGCCCGAGTTAACCTACCCGCAGTTCTAGGAGAGCTCATCGGGGGCGTTATCGTCGGCGTCTCGGCTCTGCACCTGATTGTGTTTCCCGCAAGCGGCGGTGAAGTGCAGTCGCTGCTCATGAACCTAGTCGGCATGACCACAGGCCAAGCCCCAGGCGAGCTGCTGCGGGTCTTTCAAGGCGAGAGTGAGGTGATCTCTGTTCTAGCTGAGCTAGGGGTGATCATTCTACTGTTTGAAATTGGTTTGGAGTCAGACCTCAAAGAACTCATTCGCGTTGGCCCTCAGGCGGCGGTAGTAGCCGTTGTTGGGGTAGTAGTCCCCTTTGCCGCTGGTACCGCTGGGCTAATTTTGATCTTTGGGATCGACACCATTCCAGCCGTGTTTGCCGGAGCGGCGCTCACCGCTACCAGCATTGGAATTACCGCTAAGGTATTGGCCGAAATGCAGCAACTCAGCTCCAGGGAAGGCCAAATCATCATTGGGGCGGCCGTACTCGACGACGTGCTGGGCATCATTGTGCTAGCCGTAGTGGCTAGCCTCGCCAAAACCGGCGAAATTGAAATTCTCAACGTGGCTTATCTAATTGCTGGAGCCGCCACGTTTTTGGTAGGGTCTATCTTCATTGGCCGCCTGCTCAGCCCCTACTTTGTCATGGTGGTGAATCAGATGCGCACCCGAGGGCAGGTCATCATCAGTGCCCTGATCTTTGCCTTTGTGCTGTCCTACATTGCTGCGGCCATTCAGCTGGAGGCAATTTTGGGTGCCTTTGCCGCTGGCCTGATCTTGGCTGAAACCTCTAAGCACAAAGAGATTGAGGAGCAAATCAGCCCCATTGCCGACATGCTGGTGCCGATTTTCTTTATTGTTGTCGGGGCCCGCACCGATATCAGTGTGCTCAATCCTCTCAACCCCGAAAACCGGGCTGGGTTAGTGATTGCCTCTTTTCTAGTGGTGGTCGCCATTCTTGGCAAGGTCATTACTGGGGTTGCCGTCTTCGGGCAGCCTGGCATTAACCGCTTAGCCATTGGGGTCGGCATGATTCCTCGGGGTGAGGTGGGGCTTGTGTTTGCTGGCGTAGGGGCTGCCAGCGGCGTGCTTACCGAGTCGCTGGATGCTGCCATTATTGTCATGGTCATTTTCACCACGTTCTTGGCCCCGCCCCTGCTGCGCGTTGTTTTCAAAGATGACGAAGGCCCAGTTTCCCCCGCTACCCCTGCCCCCGAATTGGAAACCGCTGATTAGGTAAGGGCTTAGCGAGAGGAATTTTTCGGTTATAAAGCTACCCGATAACGTTGCTATACTGAGTATGCTTTTGCTGGTGTAGCTCAGTTGGTAGAGCAGCTGATTTGTAATCAGCCGGTCGCAAGTTCGAATCTTGTCACCAGCTTATTCTTAAAAATCTCTGGGGGCTTTTTCTCTCAAGAAGATGTTGTAGTAGTAACTCTAATGGCCGGTTCCAGCGCTGGTTTTAGCAGACCGGCGCGTGGTGCTAGATCTTAAGCAGCGCGCCACACAGCTCAGCAGGGTTAAAAACTACCTAAAGCGAGGGCTAGAAATATAGAGTTATACCGAATCCTATTTGGTTCCACCCGGTTCGTAGGGGCATTGCAGTGCAATGCCCCTACGAGATACCTCTTGTGAACCGGGGTTGTTCAAGGCGGATTTCGTATTAGAGGCTCTCTTTGAGAGATTTCACTGGCTTCCAGCAGGCGACATCCTATGGATGCTCTTCTTCGTCGTACTCATCATCCGCTATCCAAGTGCCGACGGGGCGTAGGACGTCAGGAATTGTCGCATTATCCGTAAATTCCAGCACCGTCTCCCGATAGCCCAAATACCCTGACTCCGTGAAGGTCAACAGCATGCGCCCCAGGGCTGGCCACACGACATCGGCAAATTCCCAATCGTGGTTGAACCCTGCGCGGTCTGCGATCGATCGCAGCGCCCAAAAATAGCTGTTGCGCACCACCGAGCCTGACTTCTTATAGGCCGGCACGTCCTTCTGATGGAGGTAGAGAATGTCTTGATCAATTCGAGCGCGCACAGCTAACCAACGGTAGATGGGTGATACGGTAAGTCTATTAACAATAAGTTACAGACGGGCCTGGGTTAAAGACTCGTTGGTCAGATTCAGTCCCGATTCCAATGACTTAACTTCTGGAGCTTGCGCCTTGCTATGTCCGCTGCGGTTTGTCTGCAAAACGTCCACAAAGTCTACAACGGCGTATCTGTCGTTAACGACCTCTCCTTAAATATCGAAGCTGGAGAAGTCTTTGGTCTACTCGGCCCCAACGGCGCGGGCAAGTCAACTACCATTCGCATGGCCACCACCCTGACCCGTCCCAGCGACGGCCATGTCGTCGTTGCGGGTTATGATGTCAACCGCCAGCAGCTCGACGTGCGGCGCCAGATTGGCGTAGTGCTGCAACAAACCAGCGTCGATGGCGACCTCACCGTGTGGGAAAACATGGAGCTGCACGGACGCATGCACCACATTCCTGCTGCGCAGCGCCGTGCCGCCATCGACACCTGGCTGGAGTATGTAGAACTGGGCGATCGCCGCAACGACAAAGTTAAAACCCTCAGCGGCGGCATGAAGCGACGGCTGCAAATTGCCCGCGCCCTGCTCCACAACCCCAAAATTCTCTTCCTCGACGAACCTACCGTGGGCCTCGACCCCCAAACCCGCCGCCGCCTTTGGGAAATTATTCGCGGCCTCAACCAGCAGGGCATGACCATGCTGCTCACCACCCACTATATGGAAGAAGTTGAGTACCTGTGCGATCGCATCGGCATTCTCGACCAAGGCAAACTGATCGAGCTGGGCACCTTAGATGAGTTTCGCCACCGCCACGGCGAAGGCATCGTCATGACCCAGCGAGGCGATCGCTGGGACTACCAGTTCTTCCCCACCCTAGACGCCGCCAACACCCACCTCGACCAGCAGCCCGACAAAACCGGCATGATGACCCGCCCCTCCAACCTTGAAGACATTTTCGTAGAGCTAACGGGACGCAATTTGGATTAAGTTCAGAACGGTGCATTGCTGGCGCGAATGCACCCTACGAATTTCTAACTACTGACCGGTAGCAATCTCGATTGAAGCTTTTTGATGGTGCATTGCTAACTTACAAAGACCAGATCGACCAACCAGCCATTTTGCAAAACATAGGTTTAAACCGATGAGCAGCTAGTCCTTTCCGTGAGGTGAAGGACGACGGAACGTCCTTCTCGACGGGGGTCTGGGGCCAGCGAATTGGCCCCAGCGGCAGACCTGGCTTTGCCCCAAATTGTGCGCCGCACTAAATCTGGCGCTGTCAGCCCCGTTTTGCAGGGCAAACAGCGTTTGCCTCTACAGAATCATCTGCTCTTCAATAGTTCTTTGAAACCTAACTTCAGTATCAATCTCCTTCCCCAAATTCCTAAAATCAACCGTTTCCCAAAATCGGCGCTAGGCTTGAGGATGGTTTCAGGGTACTGACAATCTATGCCTGATCTAGCCACCACCATTGAAGCGATTTTGTACCTCAAAGGACAACCCCTCGACATTGCCAAGCTAGCCGAGCTAGCCCGCTGCGATCGCGAAGACGTCGAAGAAGGGCTGATCGAGCTGATGAACGACTACGCCCATCGCGACGGGGCCTTAGAAATCATTGAAACCGTCGATGGCTACTGCCTTCAGCTCAAAGAGCGCTATCGGTTTTTAGTGGATTTGCTAATTCCCATCGATTTGGGCGTGGGGGCGCTGCGAACACTGGCGGCGATCGCCCTCAAAGGCCCCATCAGCCAAACCGATCTTGTCGATCTTCGCGGTTCTGGCGTCTACCAGCACGTGCCAGAGCTCGTCGCGCAAGGCTTCGTGCGCAAGCGTCGTCAGGCCGAAGGGCGATCGTCCCTAGTGCAGGTCACCGACAAGTTTTACCAACATTTTGAAATTGACGCCCTGCCCCAGCTACGGCCTAAAGGCTCAACCGCCGCCGTGCCAGATGCAGACTCTGATGATGGCGATGAACTCGAGTTTGAGCCCGAGATCGAGGAAGCCTCGTAGCTCTACTGTCCTGCCTATGCCATCAAACTATTGTAAAGATAAAAATTCGCGGCATCTGCGCGCCAAAGCACCCTACAGCCTGGGTTTGAGTCAAACAGCTTAAGCCCACGCTACTAGAGCGACGCAATATTACACGATTCGTTACGCTATCATCGGGAATATTAGTAGGTATAGGCAGGCCAGGGGTTGCCTTTGTTGCATTGGATCCGATCGCCCCGATTTTGGTACTCGCCGTCGCCTACGTTGTGACCAAAGGTCTTTGAGATTCTATGGTATTTAACCCTGAAGACGCTGAATTCATTAGCATGTCGGCCAATAGCGACCACCCCAATGAGTTGCTTAAATATCTTCAGCACCAGTCCCCAGAGGTGCTGACCCGGGTGGCCCAGGCAGTCAGCGGTGAAATCAAGCAGATTATTGCCCACAACGTGCAGGGGTTGGTCGGTGTGCTGCCAGGAGACGGGTTTAACGTCCAAGTCACCACCGATCGCGAAAATCTAGCCGGCCTGCTCGCCTCCGCCATGATGACGGGCTACTTTCTCCGCCAGATGGAGCAGCGCATGGAGCTAGAGCACACCGTGTCGGGTTCCCTGTTTGGAGCTGACTTCGGCTCTGACGATCTCGACTTCGACGATTAGGCCGGCGATTCCTTCGGATAGCTTCGCTAACGTCTCTTCTTTTTGCCCTGGCTAACCCACCGGAAACGGATACTGCTGAATTGCTTTAGCCAGGTTTTCTGGGGTGCCAATATCTAGATAGCTGCCCTGGGCAAAGGGCTGGGCCTCTATCCGCAACCCTGATGCCAATGCCATCTGCATAACATCCCCAATGGGAACTTCAGTGTAGGGCGGCAGAATTGTGAGGTGTTGAGGGATTTGGCTGCCGATCAGAGCCTGCTGGCGATCGCGCACGAACCCGTGCAAAAAGTCTGAGAAGCTGGGCCGCCAGGCGGCGATCGCCCACATATAGGGCAAATGAGTCAAGCTAGACTTCTCGTAAATGCCCCGCACTACTCCGCTCTCGTCAAAATCGACCACCCCCACCTTCCCCGGCTGATCGGTGGGAAATAGGCCTAGCACCACATCCGCTGTGCCGCTGTGCAGCCGCTCCAGCAGCACCTGGTAGGCATTCTTCGGCTCAAATAAAATATCTGGAAAGCCGAGCACCACCGTCGCCCCGCGCAGAAAGGGGTAGGCCTGGTTGAGGCTAAAGGGCACCCCAAAAGGCACATGCACGGTCAGATAGCTCAGGTGCATCCCCAAATCTGCCCCGTCGCCCAAAAAGTTAGGGATATCCCACTTACCGGGTCGCAGAATGAAAAACGCCTGCTCTACCCCCGCCCGCCGCATTTTTTCCAGCAAATAGTGGCACACCACCTTGGGGCGAGGCCCTGCCTGATTCGTTAGCATGCGAAAACCGATCGGAAATAATTCTTTGCTCATCGGCAGGGGTGAGATGCGCGTGCCCTGCCCTGCGGCGGGGATTAGACCAATGGTTGGTAGCGACGTAGACATCGGCAGAGGGAACCTTGAAGGCGAGTCAATCGTCCTTAATTATCCTGGTAGTAGGCGTGGGCTAAGCACTATGCAACAATTCTGGCAGGCCGTTAATCAACTGTCTTCACTATCCCTAGCGCTAGGGCAGCGCTTTGGGCAAAGTGCCACTGCGCTGACTCTAGTGGCGACCTCTATGACCGGGCTGGCTATAACCGCACCTCAGGCCAGCGCGGCAGAAGATATTCAAATTACCTACGGGTCACTAGACGCGCCGCCCATTTCGGTCAGCGATTTAGAATCCTTCGCCACTACAGGGATTCCTAGCCGCGACCTACAGCTGCTGCTCAATGTGCTCCGCATTGAGGAAGACCAAGCTCGCCAAGCGCTGACCCAGAACGTGCTGGTAGAGGTAGATACCCTGCGAGAAATGTCGGATACCTTTGCCGGGCAGCTTTTCTGGCGGCTACTGGCCACGACCGTTACCTTTTCTGACAACGACACCCCTGGGTGGGAGCTGCTGCGCAACGCCGTTTTAGACACGGCTGACACTGGCCAGCTCACCCTGATCGACGTACTTCGCACCATTGAGGCGACGACATTACAGGTTGATGGTCGGCGAGTGATGGCGATCGCATCTCAAATCGATCTCGAAAGGGCAGGTAGCTTAGCCTCCATCCTCCTAGGCAAGTAGCGCCTTCTTCCGATTCAAAGAGCAGCCTAGAATGGTGGCAACGCTGCCCCCCTAGGTCTATGTCTACATTCAAAATCAACTCAACTCCTACAGGTCAGGCTGAGGCTGTCGACAATCTCTACGCCGCAGACTTCTACGCCTGGACTCAAGTCCAAGCAGAGCTGCTTCGCCATCAGGCTTGGAGCCAGCTCGACCTACCCAATTTAATTGAGGAAATCGAATCCTTGGGCAAGCAGCAGCGCCAGGAACTTCGCAACCGCCTCAGCATCCTGATTGGGCACCTATTGAAATGGCACTACCAGCCCCAGGGACGCAGTCGCAGTTGGCTGGCCACCTTACGCATTCAACGGCTCGATATTGCTGACTTGCTCGACGATAACCCCAGCCTCAAACCTTATCTAACTGAAGCTCTTGGCAAAGCCTATCTTAAGGGGATTGAACTTGCCTCGGGTGAAACCAACCTGCCAATCCGCACCTTTCCGTCTCAGTGCTCCTACAGCCTGACCGAAATACTGGACGCTAAGTTCTTCCCCGGTGAACCCAGCGAACTGATCGCTGAGGACAACTAGACCCAGCGCTACACAAATACAGCTTTACTATCACCGCTATCAAGTAGGCGATGCCCCAATCTGCGCAGCAACCGTTACATTCCGTTGCATGGATTAGAAAGTTTACGAATGTATAGAAAGATCGCTTTGGGTTTGGTGTCAGCGGCGGTTTGGGAAGCGCGGGGTTCAAAGACGGGCCTCTATTTAGAGGGCGATCGCATTCTTCGCCTCTCAAAGCCCGCTTTCAAAGGCGCAAGCCTCCAAATTTAGCCGTCTCTTACCGATCAGAGTTGCTTACAGACAGGCGTTGCAGAGTGCCCACTGCCCTAGAAGATTTAAGATTCGCTTATTTGCTATTGTTCTGAATTAAGTAAAGTTAGAACCTAAAACTTAGGCTAACGCTTTGGAAGCCTTCAACAACCCTTTTGAGCGGTGAGGCATTCTTCCATTAACCTCAGCAGGTTCCGTCTCAACTTTGCGGGGTCATCTATTCTCAGTCCCCCTTCCCAAGGCCTGGGCGGTATCGTCATAATCCAAACAGCCGAAACACCTTGGGCCGCGTAGGCAACTGCGTAGACCCTATTTGTTGAACAGCCGATCTAAGTCCAGTGGGTAGAACGTCTATCCAAAAAGATGGCCCCTGGACTTGGGTTTGGCCCTATCCGCCCTAGACGAGTATTTTCCCCTATGGATCACCAGACATTAAAGCTTTCTGTGTACGGGAAAGGGGGCATTGGTAAGTCCACCACCAGCTGCAACATCTCGGTGGCCCTGGCCAAGCGGGGCCGCAAAGTCTTGCAGATTGGCTGTGACCCCAAGCACGACAGCACCTTTACCCTGACCGGGTTTCTGATTCCCACCATCATCGACACCCTGCAAGAAAAGGACTTCCACTACGAAAACGTGTGGGCCGACGATGTGATCTATAAGGGCTACGGCGGCGTGCACTGCGTTGAGGCAGGCGGTCCTCCCGCTGGTGCAGGCTGTGGCGGCTACGTGGTAGGCGAAACCGTGAAGCTGTTGAAGGAACTCAACGCCTTCGACGAGTACGACGTGATTCTCTTCGATGTGCTGGGTGACGTGGTCTGCGGCGGCTTTGCGGCCCCGCTCAACTATTCTGACTACTGCCTGATCGTGACTGACAACGGTTTTGACGCGCTGTTTGCCGCCAACCGCATCGCCGCCTCGGTGCGTGAAAAAGCCCGCACTCACCCCCTGCGCCTGGCAGGGCTGATCGGCAACCGCACCTCAAAGCGCGACCTGATCGATAAGTACATCGAGCACGTGCCCATGCCGGTGCTGGAGATTTTGCCCCTGATCGAAGACATTCGCATCTCGCGGGTGAAGGGCAAGACGGTGTTTGAAATGGCCGAAACCGACCCTGCTCTAGATCCGGTCTGTCAGTACTACCTGAACATTGCCGACCAGATCTTGGCCCGTCCCGAAGGCGTAGTGCCCAAGGACGCCGCCGATCGCGAGCTGTTTAGCCTGCTGTCTGACTTCTATTTGAATCCACCTGAGGGCGCACCTCAGCAAGAGAAGGAGGAGATGGATCTGATGATGGTTTAGATGCTCTGCCCTCACCCCCCAACCCCTCTTCTAGAGAGCGAGGGGAGCCAAGCTAGTTATGTTCTCTCTCCTTAAGAGAGAGGGCTAGGGTGAGGGCCACACCTATGCTGCAAAAATCCCCCTCGATCAAGTTCTAATCCTGAGTCGCTGCATTATCATCGGTACGCAGCCGTCTGGCAGCTACCTATAAGCGATTTAGCAAAGAGTCAGGATTATGGCCTTCTTCGAGAACTTTACCCAAGTCATTCGCCAAAAGTGGTTAGATTACGTGCAATCTAACCGGGCCTGGTTGACGCTGCAAATGCAGCAGACCTCAGTGCGGACTCCAGATGGCGGTCGCCGGCCATCCTCCTTTTTGGTGCTGGGGGTGGTGAATGCTCTAGAACCCAAGCTGTCGAACTTGATGGTGCCCTTCTACAAGCTCAACTCTGACGAGGACGCGCTGGTAGAAGTGCTGGGGCTCAACTTTGACCCCGAGATGGTGTTAGATAACCCCGATCACACCCAAACCATCGAGGCCAACGACGAGCAACCGCTGTTGCCCGATAGCCCAGATATGTAAGCCCATTCATAGACTCGTACGGTAGCGGTTTTCTGGTTTAATCAATCTCTGGACACGAGGTTGGCGAACCCCGCCCGAGGCATCTGTGAACAGCAAACAACTGCGGCGATCGCTCAAAATCAAGTGGTTAACCTACTACCGCGACAACCGCGAGTGGATCGACAAATTGGGCATTTGGGTAACGAGTAACGGGCAGCGGCGGCCTTCGTCGGGCTTTATTTTGGGAGCATTGGCCACCCTGGAACCTGACTTGACCAACCTGCTACCCCTGGTGGTGGATTTAAGCAGCAACCCCGATCGCATTATTTCTGCCCTGGGTTTAGATATCAGCCCGGTGAAGGAGCTAGCAGCGCTAGAAAAGGCACACAAGATGTTGCCCGGTAGCGCTCAGGCCAAGGTTTCTCTGGCTTCAGCCGAGCTATTGACCATCGACGCTCCGCCACCGCTCTCCCCCGCCTACGATGACGAAGCCTGCTCAGGTGCAGGCGGCAGGGAGGATGATCGACCCAGGCCATAAGTCCTTCACTAGGGAGATACCCCGACGATGACCCTGGCCCAAGCTCAACCCCAACCCTCCGCTTTAGAATTTGATTGCGACACCGGCAACTACCACACCTTTTGCCCGATCAGCTGTGTGGCGTGGCTGTACCAAAAGATTGAAGACAGCTTTTTCTTAGTTATTGGCACCAAGACCTGCGGCTACTTTTTGCAGAATGCCATGGGGGTGATGATTTTCGCCGAACCCCGCTACGCTATGGCTGAGCTAGAGGAGGCTGATATCTCGGCCCAGCTCAACGACTACGAAGAGCTGAAGCGGCTGTGTGAGAGCATTAAGCGCGATCGCAACCCCTCAGTGATCGTCTGGATTGGCACCTGCACCACCGAGATCATCAAAATGGATCTCGAAGGGCTCGCCCCCCGCCTCGAAGCCGAGATCGGCATTCCCATCGTTGTCGCTCGCGCCAACGGCCTCGACTACGCCTTTACCCAGGGCGAAGACACCGTGCTAGCCGCCATGGCTCAGCGCTGCCCCACCGTCGAAGAAGCTGCCGCCAAGCAGCCTGCGGTAGCTAAGGAAGAAGCCAAGAGCGGCGGCATTCAAAAGCTGCTGGGCCTAGGCCGCAAGAAAGAAGACGAGGTCGTGGTAGCTGAAGAAAGCGAATACCACGACCACCCCCCTCTGGTACTGTTTGGCTCCGTGCCCGACCCCATCGTTACCCAGATGACGTTGGAACTCAAAAAGCAGGGCATTAAAGTTGATGGCTGGCTGCCCGCCAAGCTCTATACCGACCTGCCCGTAGTCGATGAAGGCTACTACGTCGCCGGCATCAACCCCTTCCTCTCGCGCACCGCTACTACGCTGATGCGCCGCCGCAAGTGCAAACTGATCGGCGCACCATTCCCCATCGGCCCCGACGGCACCCGCGCCTGGCTCGAGAAAATCTGCTCGGTCTTCAACATTGAGCCCCAGGGCACGGAAGAGCGCGAAGCCAAAATTTGGGAATCGGTAGAAGACTACCTGGAAATCATTCGCGGCAAGTCGGTCTACTTCATGGGCGACAACCTGCTGGAAATCTCCCTGGCCCGCTTTCTCACCCGCTGCGGCATGACGGTGCAGGAAATCGGCATCCCCTATATGGACAAGCGCTACCAGGCAGCGGAGCTAGCCCTGCTAGAGAAAACCTGTAACGAAATGGGCACACCGTTGCCCAAAATCACCGAAAAGCCCGACAACTACAACCAGATTCAGCGCATTCAAGAGCTGCATCCTGACCTAGTGATCACCGGCATGGCCCACGCCAACCCGCTGGAAGCGCGCGGCATTAACACCAAGTGGTCGGTGGAGTTTACCTTCGCCCAAATCCACGGCTTTGGCAACACCCGCGACATTCTAGAGCTAGTGACGCGGCCCCTCCG
Source organism: Nodosilinea sp. FACHB-141 (assembly GCF_014696135.1). Taxonomy (NCBI): domain Bacteria; kingdom Bacillati; phylum Cyanobacteriota; class Cyanophyceae; order Nodosilineales; family Nodosilineaceae; genus Nodosilinea; species Nodosilinea sp. FACHB-141. The sequence goes on from NZ_JACJPP010000004.1 coordinate 273,161, forward strand.
CCGCAACAACAACCTCAAAGACCTCGGCTGGGAGAAGCTGGTTAAGGAAGAAGCGAACGTGTAGCCATATTTGCACGCCAGGGTTCTTCGAGAACCCTGGCGTCTAGAGCAAAGTCTGTAGAGACTATCTAGGGTAGTGATTGCCTAACCTCAGCCACCGTATCTTGCAATGAATGCTAGTGTGATAGTTGATACTAGCTTCTGCGAATTGCGGAAATTCTCTATGGGCTACGTCTCTTGTATGGAAGATAAGAATGAGCGCAAAGATGATTTTTGGGAACTCTACTGGAAATGAACACAAGAGTCGAAAGTTACCCAAAGGTTCGGCAAAGCAGCAATGGCTAGAAGAAAAGTTAAAGAGTGCTGAAACAGCTTGGCTAAAATGAGTAACCAACGGCATGAGGAACATGAGAAACAGCTGAAGGCAGAAGAAAAGGCTGCACAGCTTTCTCAACAAAGAAAGAATATACAAAAAAATTTCAATCAATCCGAACAAAGGATTCTAGATCTAGAGCAAGAGATAGAGTCTCTAAGGAAAGAAAATAAGGCACTTAGCACACAGATCAAAAGATTCCAGGAACGCCTGGCATCATATAAAAGAGACGACAATCTAGCGAAAGAGACTTCCAAGAGCTTTGCTGATCAACTAGCAGATGTTAAGCCTACGCTTTTAGGCGAAGTTAACGAGCATAAAGGCCCTAAAGCCAACATCACGGCTGATGTGCCAAAACTAGATTCTGATACAGCCAGCACCGAAGCCATGGAGAGAACGATGACGGCTCACTTTGGCCGTAGACAGCTATCTAAAAAGAAACATCGAGCCTAAATATTCTTTTTTGTCTAAACCTGTTACAGAAAATTACTTGTAACAATAGACCAAAACTTTTCACCGAGGGAAGGCTGCAAGCCGCGCCTGCTCTGGAGACAAAGACGAGTTAAGTATAGAAATTTGGCAAGCTCAAAATAGCGTTAAGATTCCGGTGCTTTCGCTGGTAGAAAGCTGCGCGATCGCGTCATATTTTTCTAGCAGAATTTTCTCAACGTCTTGGTTGAACAATTACCTCGACGAATCCAAATTACCTTGGGCGGAAATTTTAGGTAAACAACCAATTCGCTGTGATGCGAGTCTTGCCCTCTCTATAGGTTACGACCGCCGCCTACAGCTTGAACCCAATTTTCCTTAAGATAACTAACCGAGGCTCGTCTGAGGTAAGAGCTAGTATTTCGATGCAATTATTATCCTGCAAAAAGTTTGGACTTCAACAAAATCCACACCTTATTTGAGCTTTTTGAGTAACTTTTATTCTCACCAACCTCAAATTCCATAACCTATGACTTATTGGGCTGGTCATCATCGACAAGATTGCCCAAGTAGAGCTGCACAAATGCCTTGGCCGCCGAAGGATTCAGCGCTTTGAGCACGTGGGTAATCTGAACAATCGTCTCCGAAGACGGTTCTCGCTGGTCGTGAACCCACTTAAACACCGCAGACCGATCAATTCCCAAGGCAACCGCCAGCTTGTTTTGGCTAATGCCATACGTTTCCAAAACCTGCTTCAACGCCTGATTTGCCCTTCCCATGCCCTTGATCGTCCCAAAGGATGGCAAGGGGGTAAATGTTGTCTATGTCGACAACATCCGCTATAGTTCTTCTTGTGGTCGCTAAAGACAACATTGAGGATATCCCCATGTCAGAAGAATTTCTCCCCAACAGCGAAATCTACAGCGCCCCTCCTGGCAGCTCTGCCCCCACCCCGCCCAGCCGCGAACCTGTTCATATCACCGTCATTGGCTCTGCTACCGGCATCGATACGGTGGTCAAAATTCTCCATAGCCTTGGCTTTGCCGAAACTCGCGCTTGGAGCAAGCCCCAAATTGACCCCAACACTGGCAGACCCATGCGTGTGCTCACCAAATGGCTGCGGTATTAATCAAACCTTATGTGCAACGCAGACTGGCAACTCTATTCACGCATTGCCATGGCTCAGTGGTAAAAGAGCAAAAGCCCCCAAGGAAGCTTTCCTTGAGGGCTTTTTAGTGAATTTAATTAGCTACGAATTCTGGCTAGATCGACAGGCCCAGGCGTAAACCCAAAAAGGCGTGGACAAACATTACCGCCAGAGCAAAACTGCCCAGGTAGGCGTGGGCGGTGCGCAGAGAATCTTTGCCGCCGCCAAACTTGGTGATCGAGATGGCTCCGTTGAGGGCTAGTAGTGCGATCACCAGACTGCCCGTCCAAAAGTGGGGGCTTTGGAAGATGTCTTTTTCTTGCATCACCAGCGACAGCACCCCACCGGTATAACCCAAGCTAATAAAGGTAAACATCCACAGAGCCAGGCGCTTGTGGGTGTGGCGGTTTTCGGCTTTTTTCTCTGCGTCATCGTCGCCGATGCGGCCCTTCCAGCCCATATAGGCGGTAAAGCTACCCATCACAAAAATCACAATGCCCATCATCGCTGGGTGGCCCCAGTGCACAATCGGCTCGGGGGTGCCAAACCCAGCAAAAAAGTCGGCAATGGGCTGTAAGAACCCACGAATGCTAGAAACCATCACTATCTCCCAACAAAGTAAGCGCCATTCCTAAGGTGCCATATTTTCTCTATCGAAAGGCATAGGGCATGGGCATCCCGAAACCAAAAGTTATGTCATGGAATCATGGCAAGCATAGTTCTTGGAAATCTATTCAAGCCTAAAATTCAATTCCTGTCTATTAAAATAAGGTCATGGAACTAGATGGCCTTGACATCAAAACTCTATTCCTTCTCTGCCAGCGAGGGCGCATGACCTGGGCTGAGCTAGCGAGTCAGCTGGGGCTGTCGGCTCCAGCGGCGGCCGATCGCGTCAAACGCCTCGAAGAGCGCGGCATAATCACGGGCTACAGTGCCCAGCTCGACGCCGAAGCCCTGGGACTAAATTTGACTGCATTCATTGCCGTGACGCTCGACCAACCTCACCACCGCGAGGGCTTCTTAACCGCAGTGCAGGCTACAGCCGAAATTTTGGAATGCCACCACGTCACCGGTGACGACGACTACCTATTGAAGGTTCGCTGCTGTCACACTCGCGCCCTAGAGGCCTTGATTACTCAAGGACTGAAGGCGATCGCAGGCGTAGTCAAAACTCGCACCCTGATTGTGCTCTCCACAGTGAAAGAGACTCAGGTGCCATCACTGGATCATTTGCGAGATTCCTAAGGAGGGGTCATGGAAGGCTGGACATTGCTGAAGGGCATGGGGCTGGGGCTGGCGATCGCAGTTCCCGTCGGCCCCATTGGGTTGCTCTGCATTCGGCGATCGCTCACCCAGGGCCAGCTCATGGGTCTAGTCACGGGGCTGGGGGCCGCCACTGCCGATGGCATCTATGGCAGCATTGCCGGGTTTGGCCTCACTGCCGTAGCCGATCTGCTGGTTCGTCACACCCAGGCCATGCAGCTCATCGGGGGCGTGTTTCTCTGTTATTTAGGCTTCACCACGCTGCGAGCCGACCCCGCTACCGAGGCGGCAAAGGTCTCTAGTCGAGGGCTGTGGGGGGCCTACGCTTCTACCTTGGTGTTGACGTTGACGAACCCGGCCACTATTCTTTCTTTCATTGCGATTTTTGCTGGGCTGGGTCTAGTGGGCACTAGTCAATCGTGGGGAGCCTCACTAACCTTGATTTTTGGGGTGTTTTTGGGGTCTGCTCTGTGGTGGCTGTGCCTGAGCTGGGGTGTAACGCTTTTTAGCCAAAAGCTGACACCCTCCCGACTTAAGTGGTTAAATCGGCTGGCCGGTGCCGCTATTTTTGGCTTTGGGGTAGTCGCTATTGCGCTCACCTTTAAAGGCTAAACTCCAGATTCCCACTCCAGGTACTGCCTGTGACCATGCTGCGAACTCATCCGTTTTCTTCTGCACCGACCCGGCGGCCTGTTGCCGTAGCCTGGGGACGATGGCTGAGCCTAGGGTTAGCCCTGGTATTGATCAGTTGGCTGGCGCTAACAGCGTTTCCCAACGCCCAGGCAGCACCGCCTGAGCTGATGGCTCAGTCAATTCAAGATCTGCAAAATAAGCAAAAAACCCTTGAGCAGCAGCGCGACGAACTTCAGCAACAGCAAACCGAGCTGCAAAATCGCCAGGCCACTTCAGAATCTACCCTCAAGGGCCTAGAGAATAGCATTGTCTACACCGCCAACCAAATTAACGAAACCGAGTTTCGCCTCAACCAGGCCGCGAAAGAGCTGAAAGATTTTGAGGCCAAGCTCGCTAAGGCCGAAGCCGACTACGAAAACGTACGCACTGGCACCGTGGCCCGGCTTCAGTATCTCCAGCGGCAGCAGGGCAGCGAGGGCTGGGCTGTGCTACTGCAAAGCCAGAACTTTAATGAGTTTCTAGACCGCCAGTACCAGCTCAAGCGGGTTTACGCCTCCGATCGCCAGGTGCTGGCCGACCTCAAGGCCCAGGCCGAAGCCATTCAAAAACAAAAGGCCGCCGTCGAAGAAAAGCGCAACCAGGTTGCTCTCCTACGCCAGCAGCTGCTCTCCCAAAAGCAACAGTACGAAGCCGAGGCCAGCGAAGAAAAGCAGCTAATCTCTCGTTTGAGGGATCGTCGCGGGGCCCTAGAAGCCGCTGAGGCCCAGCTTGCCCGCGACTCAGAGCAGATTGCTGGCCTGATTCGCCAAAAAATTGCCGCCAGCACGGGGGTAATTCGCGGCACCGGGCGATTTGTCTTTCCCGCCAATGCCAATATTTCCAGCGGGTTTGGCAACCGGGTACACCCCATTTTGGGCTACAGCCGCTTCCACGGTGGGATAGATTTTTCGGCCAGCTATGGCAGCACCATTCACGCCGCCGACTCGGGCCGGGTAATTTTCTCAGGCTGGTATGGGGGCTACGGCCAAGCGGTGATCATCGACCACGGTGGCGGGCTCAGCACCCTCTATGCCCACTCCAGCCGTCTGTTTGTTAGCGAAGGGCAGTCGGTGCAGCAAGGTCAGGCGATCGCCGCTGTCGGCTCAACCGGCCTCTCCACCGGGCCACACCTGCACTTTGAAGTGCGGCAGAACGGCAATCCGGTGAATCCGGCGGGGTATTTGTAGAAAGTGAGAGAGTAGGGGGTAGGGAGTTTGTTGTAGGTTCAATCACCCGAACTCATCCACCCCTTACCTCCTACTCCCTACAGTTTTTAGCCTAGGCTCTTTTTCAAATGAGCCATAATGCGAGCCTTGCGGGGATCTTCGCTCTTGGCGGGAGTGACGCCGGCGAAGTTGATCTTGCTGGTTAGGGCAAGGTGCTGCTTAATTTGATCTTTACTAGCCACGAAGATACCTCAGAGAAACGAACAGGGAAAGCCTAAACGACCAAGGCACAGACCCTGGCAGTTCAGCCTGGGAATGGCATCCCAAAATATTCTCCCTATAGACAATTTAATGCATGTGTCCAGGGTTACTGCAAACTCCTGCAATCAATGGCTAGATAGCAGTGGTCGGCACAGGCGTTGCGCCCAACCTCTAGCGCGGTGTCTGAAACCCTAAGGCTGCGGTAAGAGCGATCGCGCTCGACTAGCTCATTCTCAAAACAGTGAATGAGGTTGAGACCGTAACCTGGGGCGGCGAGGGCGGCTTTGCCATATTTGAGTTTGTGCCACTGTGTTTCTCCGGTTCTCGTCTGATTAGGAGAGCTGCTGTTTGAGCGACAGACCCTAATTTGATTTCTTTTTAGGATTAACCCTGCCCTCCTCAAATTTCTCTGATTTAGGTTGAAAACACTTTAAAGCTAAGCTTATACCCCGCTTAATCTATTACTAAAATTACGAATCAGACCGTTCATGGCCCCAATGGCAGCGTTGAATAATTGGGTCTTAGCTGGTAAATTTTAGAGCAGACAGCTGCAAATCTCGCTTGAACCACGAGTGTTCAAGCACAAGCCATAAGTTTTCCTAATACAAATCATAGATGATTTATGGACCGAGTTACTCTTAACCCTAGAGTCAGAGGGTAGAATTTAGCTTGATTTTCAGCTTTGGACGGCATCATGCATTATGGCAGACTCTGGAACTTCTCCGATTAGTGAAAACTTTGATTCTTTACCCCGTGAGGTTAGGGTTGATAACCTCCGCAACGTTCTAGAAACCCTGCAAATTGCCGACGAAATCGCCAAACAGGGCTATCTAATCACCAGCTCAGAACTGGCCGATTTGATGGATGTGAACGCCAGCGCCGTGACGAGCCGAGGCGAGTTTTGGGCCTGGCGCAACTGGTCAGTGTCGCGAGTGCGGCGCGAAGGTAACCAAATTCTTTGGCAGATTGAGCGTATCGACTAGAAACTTTAGACTGAGGAATTTAAACTTTGGCGGTGGACTGTGACTCGCTGCTGGTGATGCTTGGCGACTCTCGTGCCACTTTTCAACCTTCAGAAAAAGTCCCGCTCACCGCCGCCCCTCATCTCCCCATCCACTCTCGCAGCACCGGCAACACTGGGCAGGGGTTCGCCGCCTGCACATTCTCTGGCTTGCTCCAGGTAAACGGGGCCTGCTGGGCCGCAGACATCCACAACAGGCGCTTGGCGCGGGTCATGGCGACGTAGAGCAGCCGGTATTCTTCAGCCGCTTTGAGGTGCTTGGCCTGCTCCCAGGCCGAAATAATGTCAGGAATTTCGCCTTGCCCTGGGGCGAAACCGGCGTGGGCGTGGGCGCGAATCTGCGCCCGGGCCACCTCCGCCAGGGTAAAGTCGCCCAAAAATTCGCCCTGGGGTGGCACCCACAGGGTACCGGGGATGGTTTTGTCGTGGAGAAAGGGCAGAAACACGACGTCCCAGTCGAGCCCCTTGGCCTTGTGCATGGTAATCAGGGTGAGCTGGCCGGGGCGAGTGTAGAGCGAGTCAGTATCTTCGGTGTCGACAGCAGTGAAGCGCTCGGAGCCAACAATGTCTTGCAGCACGGCGATCGCCGCCGCCAGCGTATCGTCATTGCGAATTTGCTGGCTGACGCGGGCGGCGAGTTTGTCGGCGGTGGCCAGCTCGCTCTGGTTGTAGCCCAGGGTGAGCCCAATGAAGGAGAACAGGCTGTAGGGAGGCAGTTCGAGGCGCGATCGCAGCAGTCCGGCGCAGTACCGCCGCGCGATTCGCGCCGCTTCCGTGTCGGGCGGCGCATCCAGCGGGCCAGGGTAGAGAAACTGCTCAGGAGCCTGGGCCAAGGCGTTGAGGTCTTGGGTGGGCACTCGCTGGCGATCGACCAGCACCCGCAGCGCCCCCTTGAGCCGGTCGGCGGAGTGGGGCCGCTCGATAAATTGCAGCAGAGTGAGCATTTCTTCGGGTACCTGAGTTTGGCGGTCTTGCTCCCCCACGTCGTAGAACTTCAGCCCCATGGCCGGCAGGTCGACACCACCGACCAGATCAGGATCGCGCAGCAGGTTGCCAACAAATTGTCCCTGTCGACCCTCCCGCATGAGAATGGCAAAGCTAGTTTCAGGGTTCGCAGCGTAGAGCTCGCTGACCCGCTGGGTAATCAGCTTGACGGAGTCTAGCGTGGTTGGCGGCGAGAGAATTTCTACCCCAGCCCCCAGCGGCTCTGGGTTGGCCCCAAGTTGAGGGTCATCGGGGTCTACAGGGGCGATCGCCTGGTTGCGAAAAGGAGTCTCCGGCCCAGCCACCTGCGCTTGGTTAACCCAGGCCAGCATGCGGTTGGCAGCGGCCATAATAATCCCGCTGCTGCGTCCGGCCTGATCCATTGTCACCAGGCGGCCCTGGCGGCGGCAATCGTCGCAGAACTGGTTGAAGAAAACCGGGTCTGCCGGAGTAAACGTAGAATTGATCGCCTGATTCGGGTCGCCCACCCGCACTAGATTGGGCTCCCCATGCGGATCGTCAGGATCGGCCGCCAGCAGGGTCAATAACCGAGTCTGCAACGGCGAAGAATCCTGCGCTTCGTCTTCAAACACGGCGAAGGTGCGTCCCTGCCAAAAGCGGCGGCTGTCAGGGTCATCTAGGGTACGCAGGGCACCCAAAATCATGTCGTCGTAGTCAATCCAGCCCCGCTGGGAGAGCAGGGTTTGGTAGCGATCGTACAGACCGGCCGCAATGGTGAGCACGTCGTAGTCTTCAACATCTCCCGGCAGAAAGTGGTTGACGTTTTGGGCCAGATCCAGAAGGGCAGCGGGCATCAGCCCCGAGCTTTTAGCTTCGCGAATTACCGTGTGGGCTAGGCTGGGCAGCACCTCGGTGCGCAATACCGACTGCCGCCTGAGCTGCTCGGTTTCTTCGCCGTCAAACTGTCGCCCTTCGATCAGGCGGTAGTAGGAGTTGGGGTTGGCCACAATCCACTGCTCCACGCAGGCCCGCAGAATACGGTTATTTTGGGAGGGCGAAACCAGCGTCAGCGTGTCTAGGTTCAGGTTGGAGAGTTCAGGGTTGCGGGTGGCGATGCTAAGGGCTAGCCCGTGCAACGTCGAGACCGTAAAGCTGGTCTGGGGCAGCCCGAGAGCCTTCAAGTGGCCGCGCACCTTGGCCTTGAGGTTGGCCGCCGCCGATCGCGTAAAGGTAACCAGCACCAGCTGACGGTTGAGATGAAGCTGGTGGCGGGCGATCGCGATCGCCGCCGCCGCCGCCATGCCCGTAGACTTGCCCGAGCCCGGCACCGCCGACACCGCCAACCGGCCATTTTCCCAGTCGGCCAAAGCCTGCTGCCCCCGCCGCAGCCCGGCGCGAATCTCCTGTAGCGCGGCCTCGCGATCGACGGGTGCTGCCGTTGTCATAGGGCTTCTCTGGGGATTGTCCTTTTAGGATAACGAGTGGGGGGATGGGAAGGTGAGGGAGATAAGGGGGATGAGGAGAATGGAGATGAAGTGCTCACAATTTCCCCTGCTTTCCCAACTTCCCTGTCTTTCCTAATTACTCACCAGGCCACGGGCTGAAAGGCAGAGTTATTGGCAATCATGACCGTATCGCCTGTTTGCTTGATCACAAACAGCCCCCGCTGATAAGCAAAGCGGTCTACGCCTTCGTCGATCTCAATACCCGCCACAGCACCGTAGATTTGGTAGTCGGCATAGTGAGGAAATGACTGCTTAAACCGACTTAGAGAGCCTAAAAAGTACTCTACGTCTTGGTGAGATAGCCGCGACTTGACCTCCACAGCCACAGCCACATCACCATCCACAGCAAAGATGTCAATCTCCATTTCAGCGCCGCGCCGTTGAGACCGCATGCGGCGAGTGACTTCTTGCACATCAATGCCCCGCTCCTGAAAGAGACGCAGCACGGCAGGTTCCACTAAATTTTCGACGAACTGACCCCAGCGGGTGGTGAGCCCGTCCACGGCGCGAGTTGTGTTGTCAACGAGGCGTTTTAGCTCTGCTAACGAGCGATCGGCTTCTGCTTTAGACTCCGCAGCGCGGCGATCGGCTTCCGCAAAGCGGCGATCAGCCTCGGCCTGAGAGGTTTGAAACAGAGCGTAAATATCGTCAAGGGTGACTGGATCTGCCATCGTCTGCATCCTACCGCTGACTGCTAACTCCTATTATGCGCCAGCCCCATCTTCTCCACCCTCCTCATCTTCCTCACCCTCTCCACGTCCCTACCGCCTCACCCGCTCCCGAATCCGCGCGGCGAGCTGCTTCGTCTCAGGTATCGGCAACAGGAATGCGCCAACTATGAAGAGCAGCAGCCCTACCCCGCCGGGAATCAGCAGTTGCAGCAGCAGCACGCCAAGGCCTTGGGTGCCAAGCCAAGTTTCCAGCCACTGGAGGGTGCCCCAGGCGGCGGTGCCAGCCACAAAGCTGAGCAAGGTGAGGAGGGCGATCGCGCCACTCCACTCTCCCAGCGGCAGCCCCCGCAGTCGCCGATGCAAAATCACTGTCAGCGCCAGGGTCGAAAACACATTCACCCCCACGGTGGCCAGCACTAGCCCCGGTGCCCCCAGCCAGCGAATAAACCAAAAGGCCATCACCACATTCAGGCCAATGTTGATCAGGCTAATGCGAAAGGGTGTCTGCCCATCGCCCAGGGCATAAAACACCCGCACCAGCACGTCGCGAGCCAGGTACACAAACATGCCAACGCCGTAGACCATCAGGAGCGAAGTCACCAGGTTCGAGGCCTCTTGGTCAAAGGCACCCCGTTCGTAGATCACCCGCACCATGGGCAGGGCCAGCACCACAAACATCGCCCCCAAAGGCAACATGGTCAATGCCGTAAACAGCAGGCTTTGGCGAATGCGGAGCTTGAGTTCGGGCCAGTCTGCTGGGTCGGCCAGGCGGGCAAACATGGGCAAAAACGGCACCAAAATCATGTTGGAGATAATGCCCAGCGGCGTTTGTACCAGCAAGTTTGCATAACTCAGCGCCGCCGCCGTACCGGGAATAAACGAGGCAAAAAAGAGGTTGGTAAACAGGTTGATTTGCAGCATCCCCGACGATAGGGTAGCGGGCAGCAGCACCTGCATCACCTCTTGCACCTCGGGCATCGACCAGTCAAAGCGCAGCCGTGGCCGCCCCAAGCCGGACTTCCACAGGGCAGGGAGCTGCACGAGCCATTGCAACACGGCTCCGCCCAACGTGCTGCCCGCCAGCACCGCGCTACCCACCATAAAAAACTCTGGGCTGGTCATGTCGCTACCGATCGCCCCATAGAGCAGCCCCAGCCCCACCAGCACCGCCCCGCTGGAGAAAATTGGGCTAATCGACGGCAACCAAAACTGGTTATCGGCATTCAGCGCCCCAAAGCCAGTGCCGATCAACCCCGCTAGCAGAGCCATCGGTGCCATAATGCGGAGCTGCAACACCGCCATATCTCTCGCGACTAAGTCGTTTTGGGCGAGGCCAGGGGCCATGGTGTTAATAATTGGCCCCGCCAGCAGAATCAGCAGCAGCGATAGGCCAATCAAAATCAGCCCGACCAGCGTATTGACGGCCTCGATCAGAGCGGCGGTGTCTTTGCGGTCTTGCTGCCGCGCCACCACGCTGACGATCGCACTGTGAAACGGCCCATTGATGCCCCCCAGCAAAATCAGCAAAAAGCCGGGGATGATGTAGGCAAAGCTGTAGGCATCGGCCACCGGCCCCACTGCAAAAGCCGCCCCGATCGCCTGCTGACGAAATAGCCCCACAAACTTGCTGAGGATGGTGGCCACGGCCACAATGCCAGCAATATTGGCCAGCGATCGAGAGGGTTTGGCGTCTGACACAGGGCCTCGCAGGGGGTGAACAGCAGCGGAGCCACCGTTGGCATCCAGAACCATCCCCCATTTAACTGCATTATTGAACTTGCATCGGGTCAATACACAGGAGCTATTGCACTTGATTACGGTTTCCAGGTCTGGCTTAGAAGTGAGCCAAAATAAAGATGTAGCGCAACCCGCTGTAGGTAGACTATCTCTGCAATTTGCTGCCTCAGCCCCAGGGTATGCAGCTAGGGAAATTCTCTGGCTGTGGGCTATTCTCTATCACCCGATCGCACCATGTACGCTTCATCTTCAAAACTACCCCTAGATCACCAGGCCCTTTTGCGAGAAAACCAACGTCTCCTGGCCGAAAACAACGCCCTGCGCCAAGAAAATCAGCAGCTTCAGCAGCTAATTCATCAGCTAGAGCGGAAAGTGCGTCGCTATTCATAGACTGCGATCGCCCTTGGGGTGCTCCTTGACCATCGCCCTTGGGGCCGGTCTTTGACCATAGCTCCCACCGCTGCAAACCGGCCTGTGATTTTTAGCTGACCGTGGGTAGCATGTCTTCATAGACCTGCTACCGGCTCGCTTCACAATGCCCCTGGGCCACCGTTCAAAACCAAAGCGCCGTCTGCTGATCGCCGCAATTGTGGGAGGTGTGTTGGTCACTAGCTTCCCGTTTGTGGTGGTGGGTGGGCTGCTGGCCAAAACAAACTGGGATGAGTGGCAACACTGCCGGGGCTACACCCAGTTCAACGCTGCGCAGTGGAACGACCCAGCTCTCAGCGCCGAGCCCACCTACGTTCGCCTCTGCATGGTGGATGACCTGTTGGCAAAATACCTGCTGCTGGGAAGACCTCAGAAGGGCGTGATCGAGTTGCTCGGCCAGCCAGAACCCCAAAACGGCTTTGCCGGCTACGATATGGTCTACATGCTGGGGCCAGAGCGCAAGTTTATTAGCATCGACTACGAATGGCTGGTGATTAAACTCGATGCGGCGGGTCACGTTAGCGATGCTGCGATCGAAACTGATTAAGGGTTTAGCAGTCTAGCCAGGGATTTGTCCTGGTGCATGGCGGGCTATGCACCCAAGTTGCGCTTACGATGCTTTCGCTGGCCTGTATTAAGCCCCATACTTCTTCAGCGCCGTCGTATCCCAAGCCTGATCGACTTCGCGAGGCAAATCAAAACTATCCGACTGAAGAACTTCCTTCAAATCGGCAGCGAGCTGCTGCGACTTAGCCACTAACTTCGGCATATCCATTTCGGTTTCGGCCACCTCGTGCATAGCCTTAATGTCGTGATGGCGAAAGATGCGGGCGGCTCGGTGGGCGTGGTAAGCCCGAAACCCTAACAGCTTCAAGACCTCAGCACCCAAGCTCAAGGCTGATTCAAAGGTTTCCCGCTCGACGACATCAACATCTCGGCGCAGCAGTTCATAGGCATGGCGACGATCAATAGCCCGCGCCAAAATCTTCAGGTGGGGAAAGTGCTGCTTCACTAGGTCAATGGTTTGCAGCGACCTTTCCACATCGTCGATCGCCATCACAAACAGCTTGGCCTCGGCGGCCCCCGCCGCATAAAGCAGCTCAATGCGCGACGAGTCGCCATAAAACACCTTGTGGCCAAATTGACGCAGCAAATCAATGGTGGCCGGGTCGTGGTCTAGCACCGTAGTCTGAATGCCGTTGGCAACCAGTAGGCGGTTGACGATCTGGCCAAAGCGCCCAAAGCCCGCAATGATCACTGGAGTTTCGCCATCGTCGATGGTGTCGGGTTCTCGCTGCTCGCCCTGGCTCACAAAGCGGGGCTGCACCAGCCGCTCATTGGCAATCATCACCAGAGGAGTAAGGGCCATCGACAGGGCCACCACCACGACCAGTGGTGCGGTAACAGTCGTCGGTAAAACCCGGCTTTGCTGGGCAAAGGAAAACAGCACAAAGCAAAACTCTCCCCCCTGAGCCAGGGCCATGGCAAACAGCAGGTTTTGGCTCAGCGACTGCCGAAAGAAACGGCCTAGGGCCACCAGCACCAGCCCCTTGAGCAGCATCAGCCCAATGACCAAACCCAAAATCAGCAGGGGCTGGCTCGCCAGCACATTAAAGTCGATGCTAGCCCCCACCGAGATAAAGAACAGGCCCAGCAGCAAGCCTTTAAACGGTTCAATGTCGGTTTCTAGCTCGTGGCGATACTCGTTGTCGGCCAGCACCACCCCGGCGACAAAGGTGCCCAGAGCAGGCGATAGCCCTACCATCTGCATGATCAGGGTGATGCCAATCACCAGCAGCAGGGCTGTCGCCGTAAACATCTCCCGCAGGCGCGTATCGGCAATAAACCGAAACACTGGCCGCATCAAAAACCGACCGACCACAATAATGCCCCCCACCGCTCCCATCACCAGCAGGGTTCGCTGCCAAGCGGGTAAGCCTCCACTGGCCTCGGCAGTAGCCACCAGCACCGCCGCATGGGGGCCGATCGCAGTCTGGCCCATTTCCAGCAGGGGCAGCAGAGCCAGCATGGGAATCACGGCAATATCCTGAAACAGCAGCACCGAGAAGGAGGCCTGCCCCGCCTCGGTCTTCATCAGGCCCTTTTCGTTTAGGGTTTGCAGCACGATCGCCGTCGACGAGAGCGATAAAATCATGCCGATGGCCAGGGCCATAGTCCAGGGTAGGCCCGCCAGCAGGGCAATTAGGGCGATCGCCCCGGTGGTCACCGCCACCTGCAAGCCCCCCAGCCCCAAGATTGGCCCCCGCAGCTGCCACAGCAGCGAAGGCCGCAGCTCTAGGCCAATCAAAAACAGCATCATCACCACGCCGAATTCGGCGAAATGCATGACGTCGTCTTGCTGTTCTCCCACTAGGCCCAGCACAAAGGGGCCGATAATCACTCCCGCAATCAGGTAGCCCAGCACCGACCCCAGCCCCAGCCGTTTGGCCACGGGCACCGACAGCACCGCCGCCGTGAGGTAGATAAACGCCTGAAAAAATAAGTCTTCGCTATGCATGGGGGGCCACCTCGGGAGCGAGCAATACCTGGCTCAAATCTTGGTTGAGCTGGGTCAGGCCAGGCAGCGCCGCCCAGTTGATTTGGTTATCGCGCAGGGCCTGAAGCAGGGTGCGGTACTCTTGGGCGCGATCGCTGATTTCGGGGCCGTCAAGCAGCTGATGGGTGCCGTGGACAACAAACGGCGGCAGATAGTCCATGCCGCACAGCCGCGCGGTTTGGGCAAAGGGGGCTAGCAGCTCGGTGATGGTGTAGTAGTTGTAGCCTTCCCGCTGATAAGCCTGATTGCTGCCGCCCGTCGAAATAGCGGAAAGGCATTTTTTGCCTCGCAGAGCTGTACCCTCGTGGCCGTAGGCAAAGCCATATTCGAGCACCAGGTCTTGCCACTCTTTGAGAATAGCGGGGCTGCTATACCAGTAAAAAGGGTGCTGCCACACCACGATGTCGTGGTCGATCAAAAGCTGCTGCTCGCGCTTCACATTGATATGGAAGTCGGGATATTCCTCGTAGAGATCGTGGAGGGTGACCCCCTCCAGATCAGCGATCGCCTGCACCAGCCGACTGTTCACACGGGACTTGTTGAGGGCAGGGTGGGCAAAGAGCACCAAAATCCGGTTGGAAGGAGTCATAGCCACAGAAAAAAAGAGCAGATTGGCCCTAGCGCGATGACCCTACGGAGTCGGTTTGAGGCCATCGGTTTTGCCACCGCAACTGTATACGATCTAAGCCATCAGTGGCGGTGCCCCACCTATCCTTCTAGTTACATAGCTAATAAAAGTCCTGGCTCAACTACCCCGAAGAACCAGGACTCTTGAGAAGCGGAGAGTCTCCATCCGTCTCAAGGTTAGGAAGTGATAGAGGGCGATCGTAGGGGGCCGCTCACACACCTCAGATTATTCAAAATGCTGAAAAGAAGACTCTTGTGATGGGTAAGTATTTGGGTGAGTCTTTTGTAGGGTGGAGCACTGCCCACCACTGAAGATCTTTTTCGTTAGGAACTTGCTTGAATAAAGAATTTCTTTTTCTCTTAGGAAAAGGTGTCCGGCGAGCGGGGTGGATTAGCCCATAGGAACCCACCCGTTTACGCCAGGGGTGTAAGGTGGGCAGTGCCCACCCTACGAGGGATTAGCTATCCCAGTTAGCCAAATCGACTGGAGGTCGAGGCTATCAAGAAGGCGGCGTAGGTCAGAATGTAGCCCACCGTAAAGTGAGCTAGACCCACAACTCGGCCCTGAATGATCGACATGGCAACGGGCTTGTCCTTCCAGCGAACCAGGTTCGCCAGGGGAGTGCGCTCGTGGGCCCAGACCAGAGTTTCGATCAGCTCTTGCCAGTAGCCCCGCCAGGAGATCAAGAACATGAAGCCGGTGGCCCAGACCAGGTGTCCAAAGAGGAACATCCAAGCCCAAACCGCGAGGTTATTCATGCCGTAGGGGTTGTAGCCGTTGATTAGCTGCGACGAGTTAAGCCACAGGTAGTCGCGGAACCAGCCCATTAGATAAGTCGAGTTTTCGTTGAACTGGGCAATGTTGCCCGACCACAGGGTGAGATGTTTCCAGTGCCAGTAGAAGGTCACCCAGCCAATGGTGTTCAACATCCAGAACATCGCCAGGTAGAACGAATCCCACGCGGAGATGTCGCAGGTACCGCCACGGCCGGGGCCGTCGCAGGGGAAGCTGTAGCCGAAGTCTTTCTTGTCAGGCATCAGCTTCGAGCCACGGGCATCCAGTGCACCCTTGACCAAGATCAGGGTGGTGGTGTGCAGTCCGAGGGCGATCGCATGGTGGACCAAGAAGTCGCCAGGGCCAATGGTCAGAAACAGCGAGTTGGTGGTGCTATTAATGCCATCTAGCCAGCCGCCGAGCCACACGTTGCCGTAGTTAGGCCAAGCCGTCGTCGCAAGGCTGTCCGGGTTGGATAGGAGAGTATCCATGCCGTAGAGCAGCTTGCCGTGGGAAGCTTGAATCCATTGAGCAAAGACTGGTTCAACCAGAATCTGCTTTTCGGGGGTGCCAAAGGCCACCACCACGTCGTTGTGCACGTACAGACCCAGGGTGTGGAAGCCCAGGAATAGCGACACCCAGCTCAGGTGCGAGATGATCGCTTCCTTATGCTCTAGCGCGCGGTATAGCACGTTGTTCTGGTTGGCTTTGGGGTCGTAATCGCGCACCAGGAAGATGGCCCCGTGAGCAAAGGCCCCCACCATAATGAATCCAGCGATGTACTGGTGGTGGGTATAAAGGGCCGCCTGAGTGGTGTAGTCCTTAGCGATAAAGGCGTAGGGCGGCATCGAGTACATGTGCTGCGCCACCAGGGAGGTGACCACCCCTAGGGCCGCTAGGTGAAACGCTAGCTGGAAGTGCAGCGAGTTGTTGTAGGTATCGTAAATGCCCTTGTGGCCTTCCCCGATCGCACCGCCAAAGGGAGTGCCTTCGGGAGGTCGGTGCGCGTTCAGGATGGTCTTCATGTCGTGGCCGATACCGAAGTTAGTCCGGTACATGTGGCCCGCAATGATGAAGATCACCGCGATCGCCAGGTGGTGGTGGGCAATATCCGTCAGCCACAGCGCATCGGTTTGCGGGTGAAACCCACCCAAGAAGGTGAGAATCGCTGAACCGGCCCCGTCACTGGTGTTAAACACGTGGTTTGGCGTGTCTGGGTTTTGGGCATAGACCCCCCACTGACCGGTAAAGAAAGGCTTCAACCCAGCCGGGTGAGGCCGTACCGAGAGGAAGTTATCCCAACCCACATGCTGCCCACGAGCTTCGGGAATAGCCACGTGAATCAGGTGACCGGCCCAAGCCAGCGAGCTGACGCCAAACAGACCAGCTAGGTGGTGGTTCAGGCGCGATTCCGCATTTTTGAACCAGGCCAGGCTAGGCCGAAACTTGGGTTGAAGGTGCAGCCAGCCAGCGAACAAAAAGATCGCCGACAAAACTAGCAGGAACAGGGCACCGCTGTAGAGGTCAGCATTGGTGCGCATACCGACGGTGTACCACCAGTGGTAGACCCCGGAAAATGAGATGTTAACCGGATAGCTGGCCCCGCCTTGGGTGAAGGCATCCACAGCGGGTTGGCCAAATTGCGGATCCCAAATCGCGTGGGCGATCGGTTTCACACCCAGCGGGTCTTTTACCCACTGTTCAAAGTTGCCTTGCCAGGCGACGTGGAACAGGTTGCCTGAAGTCCACAAAAAGATGATTGCCAAGTGGCCAAAGTGGGAGGCGAAGATCTTTTGGTAAAGATTCTCCTCCGTCATGCCATCGTGGCTTTCAAAGTCGTGGGCCGTGGCAATCCCGTACCAGATCCGACGCGTGGTCGGATCTTGGGCCAGGTCCTGGCTAAATTTTGGGAATTTAGTTGCCATGAATCAAAACAGGTTTGATGTACGAATGGGTCAGAAAACGCAATTCGTTGAAGTGCAGCAGATTGGGGTTGGTAGGGGCACAGCATGCCGTGCCCCTACGGGAATCCCATGACCAAACGGGTCATCCCACCGCAATTATTCGAGCCAGGAAGAAGGCCCACGTCGTGGCAATTCCCCCTAGTAGGTAGTGAGCCACACCCACAGCTCGACCCTGAGTAATGCTCAGAGCGCGAGGCTGAATAGAAGGCGCTACCTTCAGCTTGCTGTGAGCCCAAACAATGGACTCAATCAGCTCTTGCCAGTAGCCACGGCCACTGAACAAGAACATCAGGCTAAAGGCCCACACAAAGTGAGCACCCAAGAACAGCAGACCGTAGGCCGACAGCGCCGAACCGTAGGAGCCAATCACCTGGGAGGCCTGAGCCCACAGGAAGTCGCGCAGCCAGCCGTTGATGGTGATGGCGCTAGCCGCAAAGTTGCCACCGGTAATGTGACTTACCGTGCCGTCGGGGCTCACTGTGCCCCAGATGTC